>DASQYL010000529.1:0-23691 GCA_035639235.1 Pyrinomonadaceae bacterium
AAAGTCGTCGGCGTCGATCTTTCGACGACCTATCCGCCCGATGTGAAGAGCAAGCAGACGGTTGGGTATCATCGAGCGCTGAGCGCTGAAGGAATTCTTTCTCTTCATCCGACTGCAGTCATTCACGACGGCAACATTGGCCCCCCGCAGGTCGTGCAGCAGATTCAACAACTCAACATTCCAATGAAGACCTTCACCGCGAAGAACGATGGCTTCGAAGGAACGAAAGCTTTGATTCGCGAGATGGGCGCTTACTTTCACAAGGAAGCGCGCGCTGAAGAACTCTGCAAGACGCTCGACGATCAAAAGGCCGCATCGTTGGAGAAGGTGAAGCAGTATTCCGATCATCCGCGCGTGGCCGTGATTCATTTCGGTCGGGCGTCAAACGTTTACATGGTCGTCGCCAAGGGCAGCGGCGGTGACGGCGGCGGGGTTAGTCAAATGATCGAACTTGCCGGCGGAGAGATGGCCGTCGAAAACACCGGCAACCGAGGAATGCAGCGCCTGGAATCGCCTGAGTTGCTGGCCCAGGCGAATCCCGACGTGATCCTGTTGACCGATTTCGGTTACGATCGACTCGGCTCAATGGATCAAATCAAAGCGCTGCCCGGCGTGGCAACTTCGAATGCGGCGAAGAACGGCCGCATCTATCGAATCGAAGAAAACGTGCTAAATTACTTCGGTCCACGCTCTGGCGAAAATATCGAAAAGGTAGCCGTAGTAATTCATCAAAAGTGACGAAGCAGAAGCCCCCGCGTCGAGCACTCCTGATTGTCTTAGCGTTTGCCTCTCTGATCGTGCTGGCTGCGTCGATTCGTTTTGGCGCCATCGATTTTTCAGTTCGAGACATTTCGCATGCTCTCACCTCGCTAATTCCCGGACGTTCCGAACCAACTTTGGATCAGCGCATCTTTCTCGAGTTGCGTCTGCCGCGGGCCATCCTGTGTCTGTTTGTCGGCGCGAGCCTCGGTGTTGGCGGCACTTTGATGCAGGCGCTGTTTCGCAATCCGATTGTCGAACCGGGTTTGGTGGGAACTTCGAGCGGCGCGGCGTTTGGTTCGGCGATGTTCTTTGTGCTCGGCGGCGTGTTGCATCTCAGCGCCAGCATCTGGACGCTGCCGATTGCCGCGTGCATCGGCGGCGTCATTTCCACATATCTGGTTTTTCTTTTGGCGAAGTCGCGCGAAGATGGCCGCGCCTCGATCGTGATGCTGCTTCTGACCGGACTGGCAGTCAACGCTTTGTTCATGAGTGCGATTGGGTTTCTCTCGTACATCGCGCGTGATCCGCAGGCACGCTCGATTACCTTTTGGAGTTTAGGAACTTTGTCGGGCGCGAACTGGAAATCGGTCGTCATCGTTTCGATTTCAACCACGGCCGGAACCCTGCTGGCGCTGCGATTCGCGAAACAACTGAACGCGTTGATGATTGGCGAAGAAGAGGCAACGTATCTCGGCGTGAATGTGAATCGGCTGAAATGGCTGATCCTTTCGATCAACGTCATCATCGTCGCGATCGCGACGGCGTTCACCGGCGTAATTAGTTTCGTTGGGCTGATCGTGCCGCATATCTTGCGAATGCTCGGCGGCGCGGACAATCGATATTTGATCGTCGGCAGTGCTTTGCTGGGTGCGACTCTCTTGAGTTTGGCTGATCTCGTCGCTCGGCTTTCGCTGCGGCCCGCGGAGTTGCCGATCGGGATCGTAACGTCGGCCGTAGGTGTCCCGATCTTTATCACGCTGCTGAGAAGACGGCGGTACGTGTTCTGATTTTAGCCATAGAGGCACAGAGGACACAGAGATGAACAAAACAGTATTTTAGGCTTCTTAATCGAGTGATTTTCTCCGTGGTCTCTGTGCCTCTGTGGCAATTCTGCTTATGCTGCAAGCCACCAACATCACCTATCGCATCGGCAGCAAAGCACTCATCACCGACATCTCGCTCACGTTCGCGCCTGGCCAGCTTCACCTCATCATCGGTCCCAATGGCGCCGGCAAATCAACGCTGATCAAAGTCCTGGCGCGATTGCTCAGGCCGCAGACTGGAACGATTGAATATGAAAGCGTCGATGTGCAGAACGCAAGCGAAGCGGATCTCGCGAAGCGCCGCGCGGTGCTTTCCCAGGCAGTTGAGGTCGCGTTCCCCTTAAGTGTCCGCGAAGTCGTAATGATGGGCCGTTATCCGCACTTCGGCGGCCGGCCGGGACCAACGGACGAACAAGTCATCGATGAAATGATGCAGTTCTTCGACGTGACTGAGTTTGCGCATCGCGATTATCAAACTCTCAGCGGCGGTGAGCGTCAACGCGTAAACTTTGCGCGCGTGCTGGCGCAACTTTGGCGAGCGCATCAGGAAACGAATGGTTCATCGGTGTCACCTTGCCGGTTTCTATTTCTCGACGAGCCTTTGACCTTCCTCGACATACGTCATCAGATCGATTTTATGAGAAAGGTTCGCAACTTTACCGACGCGCCTGACGTCGTGACGGTTGGCGTCGTTCACGATTTGAATCTCGCGGCGCGATTTGCTGATCAAATCGTACTTATGAATGACGGACGGATGGTGGCGAGTGGCTCGGCTCGAGAGGTTCTCACCGTCGACAACATTCGTAACGTTTTCGCTGTGGAACCAACATTTATTCCGACAGCCAAATCCGGCGTGCACATCGTTTGCGATTGATTTTAGTCGGCACGGCTAAAAATTTGTCTCAGAACCGGAAGCGATAGCGACCGGATCGAGAGGGATCTTTATTTATTTCGGGCGTCATCTTGATCCCGTCGCTACCGCTCCGGGTTCTGACACGCGATTGCGGATCGAGTCATCGCATCTTAGAATGCGACGACCCGACGCGCCGATTACAAGTGTTCGTAATCTTCTTCGCAACTTTTGGAGCAGTGTTTATTGCCGAGATCGTCGGCGACAAACTGCTGTACACCACCGGCATTTTGGCGGCGCGTTATCGCACCGCGCCGATCATGATCGGAATGGCCGCGGCGTTTATGGCCAAAATGGGCGTTGCAGTTTTGGTTGGCGAAGCGATTTCGAGGTTGCCGCGTTTGTTAGTAGCGGGAATCACCGCTGCCAGTTTTATCGGCGTCGCGATTACCCTGTGGCGCAAAGACGATCGATATCGCAAAGAGCGAGACGCACACAAGGCGCATAAGGCGGCGATGGTTTCGTTCGCGGCCATCTTTTTTTCCGAATGGGGCGACGTGGGCCAGATAACCGCTGCGGCTATGGCGGCAAAGTACAACCCGGCAATTATTGTTTGGTTGGGTGCCGTCGCGGCGATGATTACAAAAGGATCGTTGGCTGCGTTTCTCGGCGCGGCGATCCGACGATGGATCCACGATCGAGTCTCGCCGGCAGTTGTGCGCTATGTTGGCGTCGGATTGTTACTGGTGCTCGGCTCATTGTCAGTAATCGAAATTCTCGAATACAGGTAAATCATTGGCCGTCTCAAGCGAAGACAGAAAGAGCGCGTTTCGATTCATCATCGCGTTGGGCTTTGTCAGCCTATTCGCCGACATGACGTACGAAGGCGCGCACAGCGTCATTGGCCCATTGCTCAAAGATCTGGGCGCGACCGCGACTGAGGTCGGAATCATCGCGGGACTTGGCGAGATGATTGCCGCGAGTCTTCGTTACTTTTCCGGAAAACTTTCGGACAAAACCCACGCGTATTGGACAATCACAACGCTGGGATATTTTCTGAACCTGGTCGTCGTGCCGGGCCTGGCGTTCGCCGGGAATTGGCAAGCCGCAGCATTATTGGTTGTCGCTGAACGAACGGGAAAAAGTTTGCGTGGGCCGGCGCGCGACGTGCTCCTTTCAGAAGCAACCGAGGTAGGCGGTCACGGCTCGGGATTCGGTTTGCACGCGGCCATGGACCAGACGGGCGCAGTGCTTGGGCCGCTGTTCGTGGCTGCTTCGGTCGCGCGCACTCATCACTTTGGACCGGCGTTTCTTTGGCTGGCGTTGCCGGCCGGGGGCGCATTCGTTTCGTTGCTCTTTGCACGTTGGGCCCGCTCGAACAAAGGAACACCGCCGGCGCCGCCGGCCAGCAAGAAACTTCCAAATGTATTTTGGATTTATGTGGGCGCGGCGGGATTGCTCGCGTTAGGCTTCGTCGATTTTCCGCTGCTGGCGTTTCACTTCGAAAAAACTTCATTGGTAAGACCCGAAGTAATTCCGTTGTTGTACGCCGGCGCGATGGGTGTTAATGGATTGACGGCGCTGATTTTCGGCAAGCTCTTCGATCGATATGGAATTCAGATCATCGCCATGGGCATCGTCGTGTCATTGCTGGCGCTGCCGTTCGGATTTCTCGACGGCGCGACTGGTGTTTATATCAGTGTTGCGTGTTGGGCCACCGGCTTGGGCGCGCAGGACGCGACGTTGCGATCGGGAATCTCGCAGGTTGTTTCGATGAACAAGAGAGGCAGCGCGTTTGGGGCGTTCAATGCCGCTTATGGAATTCTTTGGTTTCTGGGCAGCGTCACGATGGGCGTGCTATACGATTTTTCGTTGCTGGCTCTCGTGGTCTTTGGAATGGCCGCGCAGTTGGCCGCGGCAGTTGTGTTTATTTGGCTGCGCCGACCTTTGGCTGGCGTCCAAAACTGATTAGGAGAGCAGACGCACCGTTTGTTCTGCCAGGGCATGCACTGCAAGTAAGACTTTGGCATTCGTCGCCGCAGCCGTAGCGACCAGGGCGATTACGCAGAAAACCGTCGCTGGGAAGAAACGCATGACGCGAGTACTCTCATTAATAGGCGAGCAGTTTGACGAAATTTCTATGAGCCGTTTGATCCGTTCCTTTACTCCGTGAGTTTCCTCAGCCCCGACGAGATAGGCGCCGAGCGGCACGTCGGCGCGCGCGCCGAGCGGAACCAGTTTCGCAATCCGAACCAAAGCCGAAGCGAGATTCAAAGCGGCCGCGGGACTTCGTCTGGCGGCAAATTCGTCGGCAGCACGCTCGGCGTTCGCGGCCCACGCCGAATCAACCGCGCGGCCAAGCGGCAACAGGAACAGACTGTCGCGACAGATGCGCAGGAGTGTTCGTTTCAAATTATCGCGCGCGGCGAGATGGCCGCATTCATGAGAAATCGCCGCTGCTAATTCGTCTTTACTGAGCGCTGCCAAGACCTGATCAGCAATGAACAGTTTCGGCCGAAGCGTTCCGATGACGGCAATGATCGGAAAGCTGTGTGAGATGCGAAACACGGGAATGTCGATACCGTGCACATGAATTCGCTCCGCGGCCGCGAGCCACTGCTTTTGCAGCGTGCGCGTGGCTGTCCACGAGCGAATTGTTCGCCACAGGACAAACGCAACACTGACTGCGGATAAAAACGCCAGCGCCACCAGCTTCTTGCTCACAATTTCGGAACTGCCGTAAGGCTCGTAGCTCACATACGACGGGATCAGAAATAGAACAACGGCAACCGTTGCGAAGCCGGGCGCCGCAATCCGCAGCATGAAGAAAATGTCTGCGCGCGTGCGGGCAGATAGAGACTCAGCAAACGGAGCGAATATTCGCGAGATTAAAGTCGCCGCCAACGATGCGCAGGCGTTAAGCAATATCAGGGTAGCTAGAAACAGACAGATGCCCAGCAGTTCGTACATACTCAGTCACGCTTGCGATTCAGTTCTCGCTTCTTTTCTTTGATTAACTGCTCCAATTCATCGAGTAGTTTGCGGTCGTGTTCACTAACGGTTTCGACGATACACGCAAGTACGGGTCTCACGCTCGGCGCGCCCTCGCCCAACAATCCGTCGATGACATCTGCACGAATGCCGAGTTCAAATTCTTCGCGCGAAACGACGGGCGAATAGAAGAAAGCGCGGCCGTCTTTACGTCGTGCGAGCAGCCGCTTCTTATAAAGACGATCGAGGGTCGTCATCAACGTCGTATAGGCGATTAGCTCTTCAAACGCCAGATAGAGATCGCGCACGCTGACCTCCTTGCGCTTCCATGTTTCGTCGAGCACGGCGCGCTCGAGTTTTCCCAGCACCGGCGACACCAGTTCGTTCGGGCGGCGGAATCCGCGGAGGAGAAATCGTGGCGGTTTCATGGACCAGTATTTTGAAAGCTGAAGGAGGGGAAGTCAATCAGCGGTAGTTTGTGCTTGCGGTCGCGTTTGCGTCGCCGTGACTTTGCGTGAGACTAAGTTCTTTAGAATTATGTCTCACGCGAAGACGCAAAGCCGCAAAAGCATCGCCAGCGATCAGGAGTCAACCATTTCCCGATTGTTGCATGGGACACGCTTGAATCGCGCACAACTGCCAGACGCCGTGGCGTTCGCTGTAGACACTCATGATCTTATATTGACCTGCCAGTTCGCGGCCGTGATACAGCCAGGTGGCCGAATCGCGTGCGCTCAACACCGCGGTATTGCCGAAGATGCGCACGTTCAGTTGTTCTCGGAGGATGTGCGCAATCTTCAGATCGCCGGAGGTTATGTCGGCAATGAACTGCGACTTGTCGTCCCCTTCGAGGGGATAAGTAAAATAAAAATCGTCAGCCATGATTCGCTCGAGCGCCGCAGTATCGCGCCTAACGATGGCTTTCACCCATTCATCGTTGAGTTGGCGGATGTGCTGCTCGATTTCGATTGTCGATCGGCTTGAATGTTGACTGGCTGTTTCCATCGATCTTTGCGAATACGCCTTCTACGCTAAATGGCGGCCCGAGTCAACGATCATTGTATGGAAATGTGTCCGGCCATGTCCGACCCGCGCCGTGGTTGTTATTGGCTCGCGATAAAGCCGCATGAAAATCGCAAGACAAATTATCGTGGCTATAACCGAGGTCGTTTAAGGCGACACGAAATGGAGCTATTGGCCGAGGTGCGACATCGCGCATGGTTGTTTTGAGGAAGGTCAAACCAATGGCATGGTCATTGCCCTTGCGAACAACGGAGGTTAGAGAGATGAAAATCAACGGCATCAAAAAAATTGGAGGCGCAATCCTGGGACTGTTGCTGTTCACGGGTATTATGGTGATGTCCAGCGCGACGGCCCAGGCTCAATATCCTTACCCGAACCAGGATCAATATCGACGGCAGGAACGTGAACGCCAGCGCGAGCTCCAGCGCCAGCGCGAACAGCAAGCCCAACAGGGTGGCTGGTACGACCAGTATGGCAACTGGCATTCGAACGGTTACAACAACAACAATGGTTACTACAACAACGGCTACTACAACAATGGCTATTACAATAACGGCTACAACAACCGAGGCACTGCCAATTATGGATACTTCGGCGGTTCGTCCTACGGGCGTCAGACGGCGCTAAACGCTGGTTACAATGCGGGCATGCAGGCGGGCCGCGATGATCGTAATCATGGACGATACAATCCGTATGGTCATGGTGAGTATCGGAACGCGATGAAGGACTACAATTCGCAGTTCGGTGATCGAGCTGCGTATCAACAGTACTTCCGCGAAGCATTCATCAATGGCTATGCTGACGGTTACCGTGGTTACTAACACCTAATCGAACTTTCATGGCGCGGTGACCAAAGGGAGTTGGGGCAAAAGTCCCCAACTCCTTTTTTTGTGCTCGATCATAAAATTTCTCAGCGAAGATTAACCACAGAGGACACGGAGAAGAGCTATTAAGCAGATGAGTAACGCGCTCCATCTTGTTTTCATTTGAATCGTCTTCTCTGCATCCTCCGTGGTTAATTTCTCTTCGATGAACAAGCAGCGGATTTGTTCTGTACGAAACGGAACGAAACGCGGAATGGTCAGCACAATCATCCTTTACTAGAAGTACACAAGCAGCGGCTCAATCGAATTAAGAAAGTAGCGGATATGTATGCCCGACAAAATCCTCTTGATTGAAAACGACGTCGAGAATCGCGACCTGATACGCGCATCTCTCGAGCAGAATGGATATGAAGTAGTCATCGCGACCGACGGTGTTAGCGGTTATGACACAGCACTATTCTTTAAGCCCGACCTGATCGTGACTGACATTCAAATTCCCGGCGCTGATGGTCTTCACGTCGTGCGGCGCGTGCGCGATACACCTTCGCTGGAAGAGACCTCGATCCTGATAACCACTGATTTCGGCAACGGCAGCGCCACCTTCGCCTTGCAGCTCGGCGCCCACGGATTTGAACCGAAACCGATTAAGCCGGAGAGTTTTCTCTCAACCGTGCGGCGATTATTGAAAGACCGCAATTCAAAGAAGGCTGCTTGATCTCATCCTTCGATCAGAATAATCCGAGATACGCTGATTACACCGATTAAAACTCAAGCGGGTTGACGTTCATATGGGAATGTGTGCCAACGCGCCCACGTTTATCATGGCTCTTAATCTGTGGTATCCGCGTAATCCTCGGAACTCGTTTCCACGCCTAGCCGTTAGATAATCGAATAACCCCGGCAAAAAATTGCACGAAAATCTGAAACCTTTTACTTTGGGGGCCCACTAACACACCGAGTACATGATGAAACCGCTGGCGGCACGCGAAATAAGCCTGGAAGGCCAGCCCGGTGCGTTCGCAGGATCTCTGATGAATAGTTCAGTAGACCTAGTCACGCGCGCGTGCCAGGGCGACGAAGAAGCGTTCCGCCTGATCTTTGAACGGTACTCACGACCCGTAATCAGTTTTATCTATGACCAGATTGGCGACCGCGATTTGGCTGAAGAGTTGACGCAGGAAACTTTTGTGCGCGCTTATCGGAGTCTCAAATCGCTGCGCGAAGAGACAAAGCTCTCTACCTGGCTGTTCGGAATTGCCAAGAATGTTTCGCGCGAATCGTTGCGCGCGAAGATTCGCAAGAACCAGGAAGTCGATCTGGACAATAAGCAAGTGCTCGATCTTAGTGATCAGGCGCCTGTCCCCAGCCACAATCTCTTGAACAAGGAACTGAACGAGGTCGTGCAACGCTCTCTGGCGACGCTCGACGAGGATAAGCGCCTGGTGTTCACGCTCAAGGTTTTTCACCAGTGCAGCTATGAAGAGATTGCGAAAATCACCGGTTTCTCAATTCCCAAATTGAAAACCGATTTACATCGCGCTCGGGCGGAGATGCGCCAGCGCGTTGGACAGTATGTAGGAACTTAAAAGTCATGAAATGCGATGACTGTCTAAATCTTTTGGAAGTTTATCTCGACGGCGAAGCCGGCGAACGTAACAGCGAGCAAGTGCAAGCGCATTTGAATAAGTGCGAAAGTTGCACCGCTGCGTTCGATGCGTTGACCGCCGAAGGCGAAATTTACGCGCGCTACGATCGCGAGTTGGAAATTTCGCCGGCCGTTTGGAGTGGTATCGCGGCGCGGATTGCGAGCGAAGGTAACGGCGCGGGAAAGTCGCAGTCGAGCTTCTCTGAATGGTTCGCGGGCCTCTTCGCAATGCCGGCGCTTGGGTTTGCTTTGTCGGCGGCGGTGCTGGTTTTGATCGCGGTGTTCGTTGGCCTCGCGTATTTCAGAACGCATCGATCATTGCCGCAACGGGCTGACTACGTCACGCAGATTCCGAAAGGCGCCGATGCAGCTATTACGCCAAAGCCTGGCGAATTTGTTCCGGTGCCCACGGCGACTGAGCCACCGAAACAGGTCGCGGTTCCGCGGAACGAACTCGCATATTACAAGCCGAGCCATCCGAACAAGGTGAAGTCAAATCATGACGGTGACGTACTCTTCACCGACGCCGCTTACACCGATCTCGAAGACAAAGATACGGCGGCACACCTGGAACAGGCGCAGAATCTGCTGATCTCCGTGCGCAGCATTCAATTGTCAGACGACGATCAGGAAATCGACGTTTCGTATGAAAAGTCGGAGTCGCGCCGTCTTTTGAATGAAAATATTGTGCTGCGCCGCGATGCGGAGCAGGCCGGTAAGTTCCCGGCAAAGTCAGTGCTTGGCAGTCTGGAACCGTTCCTGATCGACATCGCAAATCTGCCGGACAAGGCCCCGGCGAAGGACCTGAAGCAGATTCGCGATCGCGTCGAGAAAACTGAAATCGTTGCAGAGTTGCGAGGTTACGAATAACTCTGAGACTTCTTGACTGAGGAAATAAAAATGAGAAACGAGCGAAACGAAATGAATTCAATCAAAACCACCCTTGCTGTAATCATCGCCACCGCATCGATGTTGTTAGCGGTCGGATCATTCAAGCAGACAATTGCACAACGCGTTGCGCCTCCGGCGAAAGCAAACGCTTGGGCGCCGCAGCAGTCAGGCAGCACGCCGCAGGCGACCACGGCGTTTTCCGCGGCGCGCGATCTAATTGACGACGCGCAATGGGCCAAGGCTGAAGCTGCTTTCAATCAATACGTCGCACAATTTCCAAAAGAGACAAACCTCGACGCCGCAAGTTATTGGTTGGCTTATGCAGAGTATCAACTAAAGCAGTACGACAAATGTAAAGAGACGATCGACAAGCTCTTAAAGACCTACGACCAGACGAGTTGGAAGCAAGACGCCGAATTGTTGTTGGCGCAGATGCCCGGTGCTGTTTCGCCGAAAGCGATAACGGAGACCATAGCAGCTATCACCTCAGAGGCCATCGCGGCGAACGTTGACGCTGCCGTGGCGAACGCGGACGCAGTCACCGCGAACATCAATACGGTTGTAGCCCAATCAATCAACCAGGACGTCCAGGACCGCATTGCGGCGGCGAAGGCTCGCTCGGACGCGCGCACGGCAGAAGCCAAAGAGCGGACCGCCGAGCGGGTCAAGGAAATGCAGGATCGCATCAAAGAAAGAACTGAGTTTCGCATCGGCGAAGGCATCGGTAAAGGCATCGGCTTCGGTATCGCCGGCGAGAGGCTGGCTGATGACGATCCCTGCGAGTTCAAGATCGTCGTGTTGCAATCATTGTTCGAGAGTGACACCGCGAAAGGAATCGGCGTGGCCACCGATTGGGTAAGGCCTAACTCCGGCCAAGCCGCTTCGTGCAAACGCGCGGCGTTGCGGCTGCTCGGCCGTCACGGTAGTAAGGCTGCCATTCCGGCAATTCTTGATTCGGCGAAAGGCGACGCGGACATCAAGGTAAAAGTGACTGCGATTTCCGTGCTCGGGATGACGAATGACGAGAGCGTCATCGATGCCTTGCGCGATTTTGCTCTCAACTCCACACAGAATGAAATCACCGAAGCCGCGATGTATGCGCTCGGTCAACACACCAGCCCGCGCGCCGCGACGGTTCTGGCCGACATCGCGCTTAGCAACAAGCCTCTGGCGTTACGCAAGCAGGCAATTCAAAGTATCGCGCGCCGCCAGGGCGAGCCGGCAGTCGATGCCCTGTTCAAAATTTATGACGGCAGCCAGGAACTCGAGATTCGCAAATCGGTAATCTCAGGCTTGGGCCAACGTCGCAGCGAACGGGCCGGCGCCAGGTTGTTGGAGATTGCGCAGCGGTCCGACAACATCGAGTTGCAAAAAGCCGCCATCAGCGCGCTCGGCCGCCGTGGCGGCGAAACCTATATCGATAACCTGATGAATCTTTACGATCGTACCACGAACGTGGAGATCCAGGATCAGATTCTGAACTCGTTGGCTTACTCGAACGATCCAAAAGTAATCCACAAGCTGATCACCATTGCTGAAAATCCCCAGACGCCAATTCAGCGCAGGCAGCGCATCGTGATGATGCTGGCCGGCCGCAACAAAAACCCGGAAGTTGTCGCGTTTTTCGAGAGACTTCTGAAACAGTAGCGGCGGAAATCCCCTTTCAACAGTTAGAGCCGGACCACAATCCGAGTCTAACCAGAGTTTTCAAAACAACTTATCTCGCAAGCGTGCCACAAAGTGGAGGACTGCGGTGTTTAGATTACCGAGACTAATTTTCGCAAGTTGTTTAGCGCTGACCGCAACCATCGGAGCCGTTGCTCAACAAACGAAGAGCTTCATCCCGGTCGAAGGCGCAAACCTGAAAGCGAAGATCGATAACGCGATGATGCAGGGGAAGGCGAGTTCAACGGCGGGCGTGTTCTGGGTTGGTTATCAATTCGAAGTTCGTCCCGGAGTGGCGATCGACTTTGACATCGTAAGTCCTGACGGAACGATCTCCATCTCGAATGACGGTTGGTCGATCATGTCGGACTCGCGCTACGAAACGCGTGAGTTGGGAATGTTTTTTCTTTACGAGAAAGCCCGCGACACGTTCACCCGCGCAGAGGTTTATAACCTGCGCCGCGATCATCAGTTCAGCAGCTATCCCGTCTACTGGGCCGGCAAAGCGACCAATGAAGAGAGTCTGAGTTATCTGAAGTCGATCGTCGATTCGAATCTTCCCGAAGTCAGCCGACTCAGCGATCGCGCAGCGTTCGCCATCGCGCTGCACGACGACGCCCGCGTGGAAGGGATTTTGACGGAACTCGTCAAGCGCCCCGCGCCGGAATCGATTCGCAATCGCGCGATCTATTGGCTCGGCTTCACGCCGGAGAGTGAATCGAAGAACGCTCTGCTCGCCGGCATTGTGCGCACTCAAACTGAATCGAGCGAGGCCAGGTCGCAGGCGATGTCGGCGTTGGGAATGAGCCGCGCGGCGGCGACGCTGCCGTTACTGGAGAATCTTTACGAAACGATGACCTCTCGCGATCTCAAGCGGCGCGCGTTAGCCGGGATTGCCCGCAACGACAATCGCGACGCCGCCACGACCTATCTCATTCAGGTCGCCCAAACCGCGCCCGACGTGCAGGCGCGAACAAGTGATTTTGATTTGCAGAAATCGGCGATAAGCGGCCTCGGACGAATTCAAGGTGACAAGAGTCTTAACTTTCTAACGCGTACTTTGGAATCAAGTTCCAGTGTGGAGCTGCAGAAGCAGGCAGTCGTGGCCATCGGCAGGCGGCCAAAGGATGAAGCAATTCCTATTCTGATGCGTGCGGCGCGCAATCATCCGAACGTCGAAGTGAAAAAGCTCGCCGTGCAAATGTTGGGTCGAACACAGGATGAGCGGGCCGCCGCGTTTCTTAATGAATTGCTGACGAAATAGGGAAAAGGATTCCGCTTACTCAACAACGGGCACTGTGGCTGAGTCTTTGTCGTGTCAGAACCCAGAGCAGTAGCGACGGGATCAAGAAGAGCATGAGGGTCATATATTGATCCGGTCGCTATCGCTGCCGGTTCTGACACCCGGCGATTTGTAAAGAATTGTAAAGAGTCTCCCCGGACGCGAACTTTAGAGAGAACCAAAGCGTAGGCTCATTGTCTCCGTTGGAATCTCAGCAGGAGGGTTCTTTTGTCGCCCACCCTCGATCGATGTCAATTGAAACTTCAGGGGTAATAAGGGGGGAACATGAACGGATTTACTTGGAAAAATGAAGATCCTGAAACGTTACGACAATCGGCAAATCTTTTGCGCGATGAAGCGTTTGAAAGCCGGCTCAGTTCGTTACGGGACGTGGCCGTAGAGTTACTCAATGCAGTTGACTGTCTCAAGCAGACGACAAACTCGTCCAATCACAACCTGAACCTCGATGACGAAGTAAGAAAGTTCGAGGCCGATCTAATTCGCGCGGCGTTGGTGCGCACTGGTGGAAATCAGGCTCGCGCAGCGCGGCTACTTGGCGTCAAGCACACCACGCTCAACGCCAAGATCAAGCGGTATCAGCTTCTCTTTGGAGCTGAGAATCGCGCCAACGGGCAGCCCGCAGAAATGGCTGCATGATTGAAAGCGGGGGCGCTTAGCCCACGCCCCATTAATCCGCAAATAACTCGAGCGTTATATTCAGGTGTAAATCGCCGTGTACAAAAAATCAATTCTAAGAATGATCGCGACAGCGTTGTTCGGGCTGACGCTGTCCGCGACTCTTTTGTTTGGGCAACAGTCGCGGGGCGGCTTGCGTGGCGTGGTGAAGGATGAACTCGGTGGGCTGATCTCAGGCGCGACGGTCACGTTGACCGCGGCAAATGGTGAGCAGAAAACCACGACCGCGAACGCCAATGGTGAATATGTATTCGACGGATTAACCACGGGACAATATAACCTTGCGGCGGTGGCTAAAGGTTTCGCGGCGACGGAACAGCCGTCCGTTGAAATAACAGCTAACAGATCTATCACCGCTGAAATTATTTTGAAGGTTGCTATCGCGGAACAACGAGTGAATGTCAACTCCGACCAACCGATTAGCGTTGAAGCGACCAACAACGGAAACCAAACCGTGGTCGCCGGAAACGATCTCGAAGCTCTCCCCGATAACCCCGACGAATTGGCGGCGGCACTACAAGCGCTTGCCGGTCCACCGGTGGGACCAGCGACCGGCGGCGACATTTACGTCGACGGTTTCTCAGGCGGAAGCGTGCCGCCAAAGAGCTCCATTCGCGAGGTGCGCATTAACCAGAATCCGTTCGCCGCGGAAAACGATCAACCTTCAACGCGCACCGACATTCTGACCAAGCCCGGCACAGACAAATATCACGCCGGCGGCTTTTTTAATTTCGACGATGAGAGCCTGAACTCACGCAACCCGTTTGCGGCCACGCGTTCTCCGTTTCAAATTCGTTATTACGGCGGCAACTTCAGCGGTCCCGTAATTAAGAAGAAGGCCTCGTTCTTTTTTAATTCGGAGCGTCAGGAGATTGACGACAACGAGTTGGTAAAGGCGACGATTCTCGACGCAAAGTTGAATCGCGTGGACGAAGGCTTTGGCGTCGTGGTTCCGCGGCGGACGATTTTCGTGAGCCCGCGGCTTGATTATCAATTGAATGAACAGAATACCCTGGTCGCCCGGTACCAGTTTTATCATCAGCATATTTTTAACAGTGGCGTCGGCGGATTTTCTCTGCCGGAACGCGCCTACAACGTCTTTTTTAATCAGGACATTCTTCAGTTGACTGAAACCGCCGTGCTGAGTCCGACGGTGATCAATGAAGCACGCTTTCAATACTTGTACTCGCAGAATGAGAATCGTGGCGACACAGCCCAGCCGGGGCTGAACGTGAGCGGCGCGTTCGTGAGCGGCGGCTCGCAGGTGGGCGATGCTTTCAACACACAGAAGCGTTGGGAGTTAAACGACTTTGCAGGTTGGCAGAAGAAGACCCACACGGTGAAATTCGGCGGGCGCCTGCGCGATGTACGCATCGACGATCTCAGTCCGGCGAACTTCGGCGGAACTTATACCTTCGCCGGCGCACTCGTGCCGCAATTGGACGCGAACAATAATCCGATTCCGGGCGCGGCGCCGATCTTCGCCGAGAGTCTCGAACGATATCGACGCACGCTGCTATTCCAGGGCATCGGATTGTCACCGGCGCAGGTGCGCGCGTTAGGTGGCGGCGCTTCGCAATTCAGCATCTCAGCCGGAAACGCTCTGGCAACAGTGTCGCAGTTCGACGTAGGCTTTTTTGGCCAGGATGATTGGAAGGTGCGGCCCAACCTGCTGTTCAGTTACGGCGTGCGCTATGAACATCAGACGAACACGCATAGCCCAAACTTTGCGCCGCGCATCGCGTTCGCCTGGTCGCCGGCAAGCAACAAGACAGGACCACCGAAGACTGTTATTCGATTTGGCGTTGGGATCTTCTACAACCGTTTTGGTGAGCGCAACACCCTGCAGGCGAACCGCTTCAACGGCGTCAACACGGAACAGTTCACCGTCGCCGAGACACCGCTTTATGTGAACGGCGTGTTCGTGGCCCCCATGGGTTCGCCCCTCGATGCATTTCCAAATGTTCCGGCGCTGAGTTCGTTGAACCAATCGCGTCAGATCAGGTGGCAAGTCGATCCACAACTTCACACGCCGACATTTTTCTTTCAGGCTTTACAGCTTGAAAGACAGTTGCCGCGCCACACGACCCTGACGACGGGCGCTTACTTCCTGCACATCGCGCACGCCATTCGCGCGCGAGACATAAATCAACCACTGCCGGGAACGATTACCGCGACGAATCCGCAAGGCGTGCGACCGTTTGGCAACGTCGGCGAGATTTATCAATACGAATCGACCGGCTCCTTCAACCAGGAACAGATTTTCGTCAGTGTGAACAGCCGGTTCAATAAGGCGATTTCGTTTTTCGCGAGTTACAACTGGGGCAAGTCAAACAACAATACCGACGGTCAGGGCAGCACCTTGTTCCCGGTAAACAGTTACGATCTATCAGGCGAGTACGGACGCTCGACGTTTGATTTTCGTCATCGCCTGAGCATGTTCGGGACCCTTAATCTGCCCTGGTGGGGAATCTCTCTGAATCCGTTCATCAACGCCGGATCGGGACAGCCCGTCAATATCATCACCGGGCAGGACACAAACGGCGACAACATCTTTACCGAGCGTCCGTCGTTCGCGCCAGCGGGCGTCAACTGTGCCGCTCCGCCGGCGAACATCGTCTGCACGTCGTTCGGTAATTTTAATTTACGCCCCGCAGTTGGCGAACGCCTGATCCCGCGTAATTACGGAAGTGGGCCCGGTTATTTCTCGGTGAATTTGCGCGTGACGAAATCGTGGAGCTTTGGCGACATGTCTTCGAAACACCATGCGAGTGCAGCGACCCCCGCAGATTCGAAGAGTGCAGCCGCGCCGGCGAAAGGACCAGCGGCGACTCCCGAAGCCAAGCGTTACACGCTGCAAGCTTCGCTGAATTTCTTGAATCTATTTAATAACGTGAACCTGGGCCAGCCGGTCGGCAACCTGTCGTCACCATTCTTCGGGCAGTCGACTTATGTCAATCAATATGGAGGCTTTGGTCCCAGCGGCAGCCAGGGCGCCGGCAATCGACGCATCTTCGCGCAACTGCGTTTGAGTTTTTGAATTGTGGGAGCAAGGACTCATCGAAAGATAAGTGTTCATTAAAGAGCGAGGGCAAGCTCTGCCCCTACAGAAAATCGACTGAGATTTGTAAAGAACAATTTTGTAGGCGCTGCCTCAAAATTTGCGCCAAGCAGGTTAAATGAAAAAGTCCTTCGTCCTTATCAGCCTGTTGATTGTTGGTGCAATTCCCGCAATCGCGCAGACACCACTCGTCAAAACTGCGACGCCGGCCGAGTCGCCAAAACCTGACAACAAGTCGGCGCATTCTTCGGTGACGATTCCGAAAACGGGAATTGCGCTGCCGCCTGAAAAAGCGAATCCGGTGAAGTTGCCGACATTTGCCAAACCTCCAGTCATCGACGGGAAGCTTGACGATGAAGTTTGGAAGAGCGCGGTCGTGCTGAAAGATTTCATACAGATTCAGCCCGGCGATAACATCGCCCCCTCAAAGCCGACCGAAGTATTGCTGGGCCACGACGCGAAATTTCTTTACATCGCCTTTCACTGTTACGACGAACCGGACAAGGTGCGCTCGACTATCGCGAAGCGCGACAGCATCTTCAACGATGACTACGTCGGCATTCTATTCGACACCTTTAACGACAGTCGCAAGGCTTACGAATTCGATTTCAATCCACTCGGCGTGCAGGCCGACGGCACTTGGACCGACAACAACGAAGATTTCAATCCCGATTACGTCTTCGAGTCGAAAGGGACGATCACCAACGACGGTTGGACAGTTGAGATAGCGATTCCTTTCAAATCACTCCGGTACGTCGCCGGCAAAGACAAGCTGTGGGGCGCGCATTTCTGGCGACGCATCAAGCGCTTTAACAACGAGCTTGACATGTGGATGCCAATCGCCCGCGACAACTCGAGCTGGTTGGCGCAGGAGGGTCATCTCACCGGGCTCGACGGAATTTCTGCCGAGCGCACGCTCGAGTTGATTCCCAGCCTGACGGTTTCCGAAACGGGCAAGCGCGTGGCCACTCTGTCGTCAGCGCAAGTGGCCGCCGGCATGCTCGATCCGGGCCGCCTCGTCAACCAGCCGATAGGTCTCGATCTTGGGCTTACCGGGAAGTACACCATCACGCCCAACGTGACGCTGGACTTCGCACTTAATCCTGACTTTGCCCAGGTCGAATCAGATCAACTGGTTGTCACCGCGAATCAACGGTTTCCGATTTTCTTTCCTGAGAAGCGTCCTTTCTTTCTTGAGGGCATCGATATCTTTCAGACGCAAATCAACGCAGTGCACACGCGGACGATTGTCGATCCCGATTTTGCGACCAAACTCACGGGCAAGATCGGACGGAACACTTTCGGATTGCTCGTTGCGTCAGACAACGCTCCCGGAAATTTCACGGATGAAGAGAAGCTCAGCGCCGATCCGCGTCTGATTGGTAAGAACGCCATGGACGGAATTCTTCGTCTGAAGCACGACATCGGCAAGAAAGATTCGTTCATCGGATTCCTGGGTACCTATCGACGCTTCGTCGATCAATACAACGAGCTTGCCGGCATCGACAGCAAATTTAGAATTGATAAAGCGACAACCTTCAGCGCGCAGGTGCTCTTCACGCATTCGCGTAACAGCTTTTTCTTTCCCGACGAAGGCGGCTCATTCGATCGGGCTGAGAATGGCTTCATCTACGCGACCGACTACAACATGAGCGGCCGCCACTGGGGCTACGAGTATTCAACGGTCGGCCGTACTCGTTATTACCGCTCCGATTTGGGCTTCAATCGTCGCACGAACACTAACAATCACAACCTCTTCGTGCGTTATAACTCCGACCCGCACCCGAAGAACTTCCTGGTTTCGTGGCGGGCCTACAATTCGTTCGGCACCAACTTTGATTGGCATGCTCTCCTGCAGAATTACAACAATGAGACACAGATGCAGTGGAACTTTCACCGGCAGACTTCAATCGGCGTGGGCGTCGATATCGGTTACGAGCGCGTCTTTGAAGAAGAGTTTGGTCCGAGCCGAAAGTTCTTTGGCACGAGCTGCGCACTCAAGAACACCTGCACGTTCTGGGGCAACGACGCCGAACGTTCAGCGCCCAATGGCGGGCTCTACGTGTGGGGCCAGTCGACGATTAACAAGAAATTCAATTTTAACTTCTTTGCCAATCAATCTTATGGAAACCTCGATTACGATTTCGGCGCCGGGCCGAAATTTCCGCGCGTGAGCATCCCGGCTGTGACTTCGAGCGCCGCGATCGCTGCCGGCCTTTGCAAGCCTCCGCTCAAACCCGGAGATCCGCCGCCACCTCCGGCGTGTCTCGCGCCCCAGGATCCGGGCGCCGGAACATTCTTTAATGCGAACGGCGGTATCACTTATCAACCTACGAACCCGCTGAGAATCGACGTCAGCCTTACGAAGCAACGTCTACGCAGATACGACACCCATCTGCTCGCGTTCGATGAAAACATTGTGTCCGTCAAGGCCACATATCAATTCACCCGCTTCATGTTCGCGCGCGGCAGAATTGATTACGATTCAATCGCTTCTGATTTCAAAGGCCAGTTCCTTTTTGGTTGGACTCCGAATCCAGGTACCGCGTTTTACATCGGCTACAACGACGATCGTGTTCGCAACGGATTCAGTCCTTTCACGGGGCAGTTTGAACCTGGTCTCCGCCTCGGTCCCAACGGCCGCACCTTCTTCATCAAGATGTCGTACCTGTTCCGCAAGAGCTTCGGGTGATATCCCCAAATTTAGCAAGACTTAACAACGTCGCCGTACAAATCTCGCACCTCGCGTAATATTTGGAACAGACGTTCGGGCAACATCGTCTAACGATCTGTGCGTCAAACTCCAGACATTCAAGGGCATTACCGTTAACGTTCGCGCGCGCAACACCGTCTGATTACCAAGCGGATTTGGGCTAATGACAACAAAGCGATTCGCCCCGGTCGGATGGCTGCTTTGCTTTTGCATCGCTGCAGCGGCGCAGTCTGCTTCGCCATCATCCTCAGCAACAAAAACGACTAACGCATCCAAGCACGCTATCGTTCTGCCTCCTGAAAAATCGCAGCCGATCACTATCCCTCGCTTCGACAAGCCGCCGGTGATCGACGGCAAGTTGGACGATGAAGTTTGGAAGCACGCAGCGGTGCTGAAAGACTTCTATCAAATCAATCCCGGCGACAACATCGCGCCTTCGCGACCGACCGAAGCGATGATCGGATTCGACGCAAAGAATCTCTATCTCGCCTTTCATTGTTATGACGAGCCCGACAAAGTGCGCGCCACGGTCGCCAAGCGCGACAACGTTTTCGACGAAGACAACGTGCGCGTCTTTCTCGACACCTTCAACGATCAGCGACGCGCATACGTTCTTGGCTGGAACCCTTTAGGAGTTCAGCAGGACGGCATCATGACCGAGGGCCAGGGCCAGGACTTCAGCGTCGATATCGTGATGGAATCGAAAGGAATGATTACCAGTGACGGCTGGACGTTGGAGGTAGCCATTCCATTCAAGTCGCTGCGTTATGAAGCGGGCAAGGGGAAGCTTTGGGGAATTCACATCTGGCGCAACATCGATCGATTCAACGACGAGATGGATTCGTGGATGCCGGTGTCGCGCGACGTTTCGTCGCAGCTTGTTCAAGAAGGACACATCACCGGCCTCGAAAATATTTCGACCGAACATAGTCTCGAAATTATTCCCAGCCTTACCGTGTCTGAAACCGGCAAGCGCGTGAACGCGCTGACTGCGGCGCAACTTGCCGCGACCCCCGGGCTACTCGATCCTGGCAGGTTGGTAAACGAACCGCTGAAATTCGATCTCGGCGTGACGGCGAAATACAGTCTCACGCCGACGGTCACTCTCGACCTCGCGGTCAATCCTGACTTCGCCCAAGTCGAAGCCGATCAGACTGTCGTCACCGCCAATCAACGCTTTCCAATCTTTTTCGAAGAGAAGCGACCCTTCTTCCTCGAAGGCATCGATATTTTTCAAACGCCGATTCAGGCGGTGCACACGCGCGCGATTGTCGATCCCGACATCGCTTTGAAACTTTCGGGCAAGCGCGGGAAGAACACTTTCGGAATTCTGTTCGCCAGCGATAATGCGCCGGGCAGCTTTACCGCAGAAGAGAAGCAGGACACCGTGAATCTGCCGACCATTGCACGCTTCATCAATAAGAATGCTTATGTGGGAATCCTGCGGCTCAAGCACGACGTAGGGAGACAGTCCTACATCGGCGTCTTATTTACCAGCTATAACTTTATGGAGAAACATAATCAGCTCGCCGGCATCGACGGGCGCTTTCAGATCAGCAAACAGAAGACGTTTAGGTTTCAGGTGCTGGGGACGACGTCGCGCCGTTGCTTCTTTGAACCCGCGTTGGACGCACACCGGCCGGCCCCATCCGATGGCTGTTTTGGCGGTTACGATCCGGCGCCTGGCAATCCAACTCGGCCCGCAGAGACCAACGACTACTATCGCACCGGCAACGGTCTGGCTTACCAGTGGAACTACAATCGCGACGGCCGTCACTTCTACTACGGCGCGAATGGCAACGGGCAGACGCAGGACTACCGCGCGGACCTCGGCTTCACGCGGCGGCTGAACACGAATCATGAGAGTATCTTCGCCGGCTACAACTCGGAACAAAAGCCGAAAGCAAAGCTAATCAATTGGAATATTAACGAAGGCGGAGGCGTGAATTTCAATTGGCAGGGACTAAGCCAGGATTGGGATCATTCGACCGGCGTCAATCTCAATTTCCAACATAATACGAGTATCGGTTTCGGCGCGGACGAGGGTTACGAGCGCATCTTCGAACAGGAGTTTGGTGTGCAACGCACGCCAACGCGCGCCGGCGCGTTCTTTGGGCGACCCGAACGTTCAGCACGGCAGCACAGCTTCTACGTGTACGGAAATACCAAGCCCAGTCAGAAATATTCATTCAATGCGTTCCTGGGTAAGGGCTGGAATTCATTCGATTATGATTTTGGCGCACTCCCGAAATTCATTCGGGTTAGTCCGGCAGGATTGGCCGATCCTAATGCGCCGCTCGATCCGGGTCCGGGTAAAGCGTTCGATTTGGAATTGAGCGCGAATTATCAACCTACGAAGCCACTTAATATGTCTCTGAGTTTTCAGCAGAGCAAGTTGCGCCGGAACGATACCGGATTGCTGGCTTTTCAGGACAACATCTATTCCTTCCGATCGACATATCAATTCAGTCGCTTCGTCTGGGTGCGCGCCCGCGTCGATTACGACACTCTTTCATCCGATGCGCGCGGGCAGTTTCTGTTTGGCTACACGCCGAATCCCGGCACCGCTTTTTACGTCGGTTACAACGATGATCTGGTGCGCAACGGGTTCAATCCGTTCACGGGACAGCTCGAGCCCGGCTTCCGCCGCAACGGCCGCACGTTCTTCATCAAAATGTCTTACCTGTTTCGCAAGAGCTTCGGTGGATAAGACCTTGCAGCTATGGCTACGGGTCAGTACCATCCGCGTGAGCGGATGGGATCGTGCGCGCGATTCGCCGCCGCCACATGATCCCATTTGCTTACGCAAATGGTACTGCCCCTTGTCGTGACGCTCTCGACAAGCTTTCAGCTTATTCTTTCTCCATGGAAAAACCAGCACCGACAGATTACCCAATCGAAGAATTGATCCAGCGTCGTTGGAGCCCGCGCGCATTTTCTGATCGCGGGGTCGAACCTGAAAAACTCAGGAGCTTGTTCGAGGCTGCGCGTTGGGCGCCGTCGTCATTCAACGAACAACCGTGGGCCTATATCATCGCGACCAAGGACAAAGCGGACGAGTACGCGCAGATGTTGAGCTGCCTGATGGAGAAGAACCAGCAGTGGGCGCGGCTCGCGCCCGTGTTGGGTGTATCGATTGCGAAGCTGAATTTCGATAAGACCGGTAAACCGAACCGGCATGCATTTCACGATGTTGGGTTGGCTACCGGAACAATGCTGGTCCAGGCAACAGCGCTGGGATTGTTCGTGCATCAGATGGCCGGATTCTCGGTCGATAAAGTGAGAGAGACGTACCTACTGCCGGAAGGATTTGAACCAGTGGCCGCAATCGCGATTGGTTACGCAGCTGACACGCAAGTGTTGCCGGAAGCGTTTCGTGAACAGGAAGTTGGACCACGCAAACGAAAGCGAATCTGTGAATTTGTTTTCGAAGGGCGATGGGGCGAAGCGTGGAAGTGAGGGAGCGCACGCATCCTGCGTGCGGTTCGCGGGCATCCTTGCCCGCGTTTTGCAGTTCAGCACCGCGCAGGCAGGATGCCTGCGAACCGCCGACAGGGATGTCGGCGCTCCATTAATTCCCGCACTTCATCGCCTCGACAATGAACGCCTGCACTTCGTCGCTGAAAGGCTTCGGCATCGATGCCGGCCAGTTGTTCCGATCGGCGTACATCTTATTCAAGCCTTTCTGAATTTCCGGGTTGCCGCCAGTGAAGCCCTTCACCAGTTCCGACCAGCGTGCCGCCAGCGATTGGGCTTTCTCGCTGGCCGGATCTTCATTCGCGGCGACCGCGGCTTCCACTTCCTTGATGAGCTTGGGCCAATCGCGTTGCGCCTGCTCGATCGTTTCGCGCGGAACGGTCGCCGCTCGTTTCTCGATCTCGCGCTGTGCCTCTTCCGAATAATATTTCTTGGTCCAATCCATGTTGCTCTGCATATTGATCACCTCGATTATCTTCGTGAACACCTCCAGACTCGGGGCGCCGTTGGTTGCTACGACATACTCGGCTCGTTGAATCGCTCTGACCGCTTGTTTCAGGCGCTTGCGCTTCTCTTCGATTGCTTCGCGTTGTCGCCGCAACGTCGTCGCGAAATCACCGCCGTTTCGCAGAATGTCCTTAATTTGATTGAGCGAGAATCCGATGAATTTCAGCGCCACGATTTGCTCAAGACGCGCTACATCGCTCTCGCGATACAGCCGATAACCCGATCGCGAATAGCGGCTCGGCTTTAGTAATCCGAGTCGAT
>DASQYL010000530.1:0-8523 GCA_035639235.1 Pyrinomonadaceae bacterium
TTATGACAGGCCGTGCATTTTTTCGAGGTCGGTGCGGTTGTATCTGCTTTGACCTTTGCAACCGCGTCATGGCAATCGCCGCACTTATGATGGAACGCTTGTTGGTTCGTCATCACCGTCGGCTCGCTTGCGCCGGGGTACGTAACGCTCGGAATCTCCGGAAGCAGCTTTGGCTTTTCACCGTTGCGCGCGTGACAGTCAGTGCAAACGGCCCCCACGGCTTTCGGATCGCTAGCCAGCAGATCCATCGTCAGTGTCGTCGTGCGATCCGCCGGATACGCCGTTTTGTGCAGCGGCACTTTCGCGGCTTCCGCCTCCGGTTGCGCCGTGTGATGACAATCGACGCAAGCGATCGGCTTGCTGAGATCCGCGCTGCGATTCTCGGTCGCGTGCTTTGCGTGGTTGAAAGTGACTTGACCGAGCTTGGCATCTTTCGCCAGCACGATCGTATCAGGCATCCTGCCTTGCGAACTTGTCTTGTTGATTACCAGGCTGGATGCAATCACCAGCAGAGTCAACAAAACCGCAAACCTGAATGCGTTGCGGCTTTTGGTTCCAAACAATTTATGCATGAACTTCCTCCAATTTGTTCTCTTCGTATTTATTCAAGCAGCCATTTGAGCCCGTCCTTTTGTGCAATCTAGCCTCGCACAAGGGACAGAAGCTGAAGGGCTTCAAATCTACCTGCTCGACGGAATTGGAAAAGCGCATGACGCAATCAAAGCTGCGGCAATGCGCCAATCCGCGCGTGTGGCCAAGTTCGTGAACCGCTTCTTTCTCAGCCCGCAGAAACAGCAATTCCCTGTCTTCGGGCAAACCATAAAACTCCTGGCGCAGGCGATGCGTCGACATTAAGGCGGCGCAACCGCCAACCTCCGCTTCGCCGAACACAAACGTGAAGATCGGAATGAAAAGATCGAAGTCCGTTATCCCGAGAATCTTTCTGCGCTTGCCGCCGAGGCCGCGCAGCTTCGCCAGCAACCGGGTCGAGTGATGTTGCTGTCGCGTCGCGTGGTAACTGTCATCGATATCGAAGCCGATAGGCCTGACAACGCACGCGGCCGCAAACTTCTCCGGCAGCGTGAGCGTTAAATACTCCAGTAACGGCCGATCAACGTTACCGACCGGAACGATAGCGATTTCGGTGATCGCGTCCCGCATCCAATTCGCAAAAATCAATTCGCGTTAACCGCGGTCCGGCCGCGCGTGGTCGGTTCGCGCTTGAATCCATACTTCTTGATGCGGTTGTAGAGCGTCACTCGATCAATCTCGAGCAAACGCGCCGCGCGATAAATATTCCAACCCGTCTCTTCCAGCGTTCGTTTTATGTGTTGTCGTTCGATTTCCGCGAGCGATCTGCTTTCCTGTTTACTGCTGCCCTCGTTGATATTAACCGGCAAATCATCGCGTTCGATTTTTCCGCTCTTGCAAATCAGCACCGCGCGTTCAATTGCGTTTTGCAACTCGCGCACGTTTCCGGGCCAGTCATAGTTCATCAAAATATTTTCGGCCTCGGCAGATATCTTCATGATGGGCCGATTCATGCTATGCGCAAATTTGGTCAGGAAGTGATTCGCCAGCAACGTGATGTCTTCGCGCCGCTCGCGCAAAGGCGGAATCGTAATCGCGAAAACATTGATACGATAGTAAAGGTCTTCGCGAAATTTTCCCTCGGCGTTCATCGTCTCCAGGTTCTTATTGGTCGCGGCAATCAGGCGAAAATTCACGGGAATTTCGAGGTTGCCGCCGACGCGAAAAATCTTCTTCTCCTCGAGCACGCGCAGCAAATCGACCTGCGTTTTTAATCCGATGTCGCCGATTTCGTCGAGGAACAACGTGCCGCCGTCGGCCATCTCAAATTTGCCTTTGCGTCGATACTGAGCGCCGGTAAACGCGCCTTTTTCATGGCCGAACAATTCCGATTCGAGGACGCCTTCGGACAACGCGCCGCAATTCACCACGACCACCGGCATGTACCGGCGATCGCTGTTCGCATGAATTGCGCGCGCGATCAATTCCTTGCCGGTGCCGGACTCGCCGCCAATCAACACCGTCGTATCCGAGGCCGAGACCATCGCGACCTGTTCCAATAAACGTCGCGTGGCGGCGCTCATCCCCACAATTTCATGCGCCAAATTCAACTCGTCGATCTTCGTGCGGAGCTGTATGTTTTCCGAAACCAGCTGTTTGTGTTCCATCGCTTTTTGAATCGTGTGTTCCAAATCATCGGGATTGAACGGCTTGATGATGTAATCGTACGCGCCCTGCTTCATCGCTTCGACCGCGCTCTCGACCGACGCATAGGCAGTCATGATGATGATTGTGGCGTCAGGTTGTGCTTCTTTCAGCTTCCGTTGTAATTCCAGGCCATCGATGCCAGGCATGCGAATGTCGAGCAGAAAGATGTCCCAATTCGCATGCACGACTTTTTCGAGCGCGGCTTTGGCTGAGTCCGCCGTGTCGATTTCGTAACCTTCATCGCGAAACCAATCGCCCAAAGATTCACGGACGACTGCTTCATCGTCAACAATCAATATGCGAGCGCCGTCACCTTTCATAGTAACCTCCTATTCCCTCTCCTTTTGGGAGAAGGTTAGGGTGAGGGTTTACGTGTGAAGAGAAAAATAAAATTTGTGTTTCTCACTACGCCTCACCCCGGCCCTCTCCCAAACGGGAGAGGGAGATACCACATCAACATTTGCGTTCGTCGTGCTCTCACAGAATTGCTTTTGCGGGCCATCAATTCGATCCGGCAGGCGAATCACGAATGTCGTTCCACACCCGGGCGACGATTCGACTTCAATTTGCCCGCCGTGTCCTGTGACAATCCCGTAAACAACCGCGAGTCCCAGACCAACGCCTTTGACTTGCTCCTTCGTCGTAAAGAACGGTTCAAAGATGTGCTCCCGCGTCTGTGCTTCCATGCCCACGCCGTTGTCGGTCAGACGAACCTCAGCCGCGCGCGTGTCTTCATCGTAATGCGAGCTAATCGTGATGACCCCCTCGTCCGGATGCACCGCTTCGCACGCATTGATCAAAAGCGCCACCAACGCCTGCTTGATTTGTTGTTCGTCGCATTCGATCGGTTTGAGGGCCGCCTCGCATTTCATGATCACCCTGGCGCCCATCAAATCGATCTTGTGGCGCACCAGCCGCAAAGATTCTTCGACGATGGCGTTCAAATCATTCGCCTTCACGTTAGGTTTCGTTTGTCGCGAGAACTGCAGCAAACCCTTCACGATTTCGCCGCAGCGGGCCGACTCAGCGGCGATCGTTTCCACATTTTTTTTCGTCTCTTCATCCACCGCTGTCCCGTGACCGTTGCGGCTGAAGCGCTTCAGCACCAACCGCGCATAGACGAGAATTCCGGCGAGCGGGTTGTTGATTTCGTGCGCCACGATCGCCGCCAATTTTCCGATCGAAGCCAGTTTCTCGACGCGCAAGACGTGTGCGTGCGCCTGTTGCAGTTCAAGGGTCTTTTTTTCCACGCGTTCTTCCAGCCCGCGATTCCACTCGTTGATTTCCACATGCGCGCGCTTCAATTCGCCGGTCATGCGGTTGAACGACTGCGCGAGTTCGCCAACTTCATCGCGCGATCGGATGCTGATTTTGAAATCCAGTTCGCCGGCGGCGACATGGTTGGTGCCGGCGATTAGTTTGCGCACCGGCCGGTGCACCATGGTCCAAATGAGCGTGCCGAAGAGCGCGGAAAGCAACAGCACTGCGCCGGCCAGGCTAACCAGCATTTGGCGGCGGCTGGCGCTGATCGCCGCGTCCACTGTGTCGAGCGACATGCGGACGTTGATCATGCCCAGCACCTTCGTATCGGCTGAATGCGCGTGACATCCCGAATTCGAACAGACCGGTTCGTTGTCGATCGGATTGATGACGCTGAGCGTGCGATGGCCGTTTGCGTCGGTGAAGATGCGCGTGCGTTCCTGCCGGCTCAACTGGTGCGGCACGCTGCTCGAAGGTTTGGCCGCGCCGGGATCGTGTACATGACAAGCGCTGCAAGCTTCGGCGCTCTTATCGACGCGAGTGAAGAGTTCATGCTCGTCGGTCGAGGATCTTATCTCGCCTGACTTATTAAAGATGCTGATCTTCTCGATGCCCGGTTGCGAACCGATCGATCTCAGAATTTGATCGATCTCGTCGCTGCGGTTGTTAAGCATGCCGGAGCGCGTGCTGCGTTTGACGGTTTCGGTAATACGATCGCCCGCCGCACAAGTCGCCTCTTCGAGATTCTCACGATGCAGTCGAATGATTTTGTAGCCGAGCGCGGAAAACGTAACCACCATCGCGCCGATGAGACACAGCGTTAATTTCAGGCTGAGATTGATCGACGCTCGGTTTCGTCGTCGTACCCAGGTTCCCTCTCCCTTTCGGAGAGGGAGTTTACGTCTTTGCGTGACAGGAATCGCACCGCTCCTTTTGCAAAATGCCGACTGCTTTCACACCGTCATGACACGTCCCACAATTACGCATCTTCTTTTCAGGCGCGATGTCTGGTGTGCTGGGCAGCATCCTGAATAAACCGGAGTGACAAGTGCTGCAGCTTGGATCCTTCGCGTTCACATGGCGCGCATGACTGAAGATGCACTGGCCCGGGCTCGTTGGTCCCGTCTTGATCGCGATTGGACCCGGCAGTTTCAATTCCGCCAGTCCTCGGTTCGTATCAACCGCGCCTGACCCTTCGGCTAATTGGACCGGCGCCTCGCGTCGTCTGATTCCGTCATACGCAAGCACCACGGATGCGCCCATAAAAATCAAACACATGAGTAATGCTACGGTGGTCGCGCTCCACACGGGCGCGCGAAACGCTGCCAGCGCCGGCAGTTGCGCGCGTTTGCCAAGCGCAATCTCCTCCATGTCTTCGGGCGGAAACACGTCCAGATACTTCACGGCCAATCCGAACAGCAGGAACCCGGCCGCGACGATCGACGCGGTGATCGCCATTTCATTCCAACTTGGAAAGTAATGAACGCCGGAAGATCGATCCATGCCCGTCAGCGCGACATTCATGCGGTTCATCACAAATCCGAGCACGACCATTAACGCCGAAACAAACAACCCGAATTGATTATTTCGAATCCGCGGCATGAAGAGCATGACAATCGGAGCGATCACGCCGAGCAGCATCTCCGCCAGGAAGATTCGCCCTTCGTAAGTTGGTTGCCACGCTTGAGACAGAACCCCACGTGACTGCATATCAGTTATGCGGATCACGAAATAAACCGATAAGGTTACTGCCGCGACCGCGCCAAGTTTTGTCAGCAGATGAAAATCGAGCTGCTTCCGAAACGCGCGCAAGCTCAAATACGATTCGAAGATCGTCATGGCGCAGCCCAAAGCGATTGCCGAGATGAAGAAGAAAACCGGCAGCAGCGGCGTGTACCAAAGCGGATGCAGCTTGTGCGGCACGATCAAATACAACGTGCCCAACGATGATTGATGCATCGTCGAAAGCAACACGCCCAGAATCACCAGCGGAATCGTGATCGACTTCACGATCTTGTACGGCTGCTTCCACGGCAACTTTTCGAGCACCAACGGACTGAACTCCAGCATCAGCACCGTCGTGTAAAGCGTCACACACCAACCTACCTCGAACATTACTGAGTGCGGGTTCCACATGATCAGCGGATGCCACACGTTGTAGGGGCGGCCGAGATCGAACATGAGCCCGATAATGACTAACGAGTAACCGAGGAAGGCTGTGAGGATCGTCGGTCGAATAATCGGATGATATTTTTCGATATGAAAGATGTAGACCACCGCGCTGATCGTAAAACCACCGGCAGCTAAAGCGACCCCGCACAAAATGTCGAATCCGATCCAGACGCCCCACGGAAATTGCGCGGAAAGATTTGTGGTCGCGCCCAGGCCTTTCGTGAATCTGAGTACCGCCGAGTAAGCGCCGGCGATCAGAACCAAGCCGAGAACCACGCGCCAGAAAGTGATGCGAGGCCAATTTATTCTTCGCATGATTCCACCGGTCCTTTCTCCGAAGACCTGGCCGCCTCCTCGGCATGCCTTACTTCTTTGCGTCGCTTCGTGATCCACCAGATGCCGCTCATCAAGACGCCGCCGATGCTGACCACCGTCGGCAATTTGTGCAGCACGTTCCAGGTAAGGTGCGGCAGCGGCTGCTGCAACAGATCGGTGCGATAGCCAAGCGAATCGAAAGGCACATCTGAAAGCAGTAACACGGACGTGCCGCCAACTTCAGCCACGCCATAGACATGATCTGCGTATCGATTTGGATCTGAGCGGATGCGTTCTTCGGCTTCTGCAATTAGTTCATCGCGATTGCCAAACTTCGTAGCGCCGGTCGGACAAACAGTCGCACACGCCGTGGCCAGACCCGCCGCGATTCGATCGCGACACATGTCGCACTTGCGCACGCGCGGCGTGATGGGATCGTCCCATTCGTACTGCGGCACGTTGAACGGACACGCTTGCACACAATAACGGCAGCCCATGCACTTGCTCGCTTCGTACGACACCGGCCCGTCTGGCGATTTGTTCAGCGCGCCGACCGGACAGACCGAAACGCACGTCGGTTCGTTGCAGTGCATGCACATGCGACGAACGTAACGATTGTTTCGGCGATTGACGACCGTGAAGGTGTCGGCTGAAAGATTGTCGCGCAGGAAATTGGTTGAAGTTTTGGGAAGCTTGTTCTTCTCTTTGCAGGCGCTATAGCAGGCGCCGCAGCCGATGCAACGCCTGCTGTCGAAGAGCAGCGCCTTCCTGACTACTGTCTGAGTGTCCATTTTTTCACCCGGGAGGGACTGACTTGCTGTTGAAATCAGCAACTGGCATTCCTTTGTGACGCGACGATTGATTCACCGCATGTGCAGTTTTCCGCCGTAAAAACACGGGGATTATTACGCACGCGGCTCGACCCCCGAGCGCGCTCGGTGAAAGTCCGCAAACGCATCTGACTTTCCCGCACGCGCTCGGAGTTGAGTTTCACTTTCAATCATGCAGCTTTGTCCTGCGGACGAAGGAACATTTCATTGAACTGCTTCCAGGTTGCGTCATCCGCGAATTCGAGTAAGCCACCGGCGAGCTCGCCGCCGTCCTGCAGCACCTGGCCCAACTGCATGTGGTCCATCGTCTGCGCCGCAAAGAATTCCTGGAATCGTCTGGTCTCGCTCTTGAGCCACTTGACTGCTTCGTCAGCTGCGAATAGATGTTTCAGGTTATCTGCCAGACTGCGCGGCTTGATGGAACAAATCCAACCCGTCTTGTAAGGATCGTTTTCAATCATTTCCGGATGCCAAGGCAGCTCTCGGTCGACCATGATCACGGTTCCGGCAATCGGCGAAGCAAAGGCTGCACGATGGTTGTCTTGCTTCAGCGCAAAAAGTACGTCACCGCGATCGATTTCCTTGCCAACCTCCGGCAGAACGATGTCGTCGATCCTGCCGATGAGTTTTTGCGCAAAACTGTCGACTCCGACAGTTGCCGCCCCCGACGGCTTGATCTCAACCCAGGTGTGGCCGCCATCTAAAAAGACATTTGCCGGCGCTGGGAGATCCGCCAGCGCACTGACCGGCACCAGTTCGTCAGCGATGTTTCGCGAAGCATTTTCCTTCTTCCCTTTTCGAAATTGGACGACTGCGTCGATGCTGACGCAAACCACGATTGTCATAATTACAAATAGGGCTACCATATAGATCACCTCCCATCTTTCCAGATGGTTTCGCTGTGTTCAGATTTCACGTTCACGTTTCTGCTTTCGGAGCGGCGGCGATGTAGTGCCTGGTCCAGCGGACACCGATCGCAATCAAAAGCACGATCGCACAACTTGTAGTTCATCACGCCGGCGTCCATCCAAACACAATAAGCAGTTGGCGGCGTTTCCGCGGCGCAGGTGCTGATGTGATGTAGTTGGTCCATGTCGCCTCTTGCGTCTGCTCCGCACACGCTAGTCGCAACGACTATTCCATCGTTTTACCGTGCAAAGTACTCGCCGTAACTATTGAGATGATTAGGACTTCGGGTTGGCGCTTGGATGACGCTGTGGACCAACGTCCATCGGCTTCAGTTGAAGACTTCAACATCTCTCCCGTGACACACAGATTCCTTCAGCAGAATGCTGTCGAGATGCTGCTTAGAAACTGAACACTAATTATTTAGGAATTCAACAGACGTTAGGACCCGAAGCGCCAAACGGCTCCGGTGTGGCAGCGTTTGCAGACGGTGAAGTCGTCGTCGCCGAAAGCTTTCTTGCCGTCATGACACGACGCGCAACTTTCTCCGCGTCCGGTCGCATGGTGGTTAAGAGGTTCAGGCGTCGTGACCTGCTTGCGTTGCGGCAAACCGGCGCGCACCTGATGGCACTCGCTGCAATTCACTTTCGTTTCGTGTTTGGCGTGACTAAATCCGACCCTGAATGCCGGCATGTTCTGCGCCGTGCGAGAGTAACCGCCCAATTGATGGCAGGTGCCACACGATGAGATATCGCGTCCGCTGGATTGCGCGCGTGGCGTGTGACAACGAAAACAGATCGCG
>DASQYL010000531.1:0-4122 GCA_035639235.1 Pyrinomonadaceae bacterium
AGTTCTGACAATAGGCGCAGTGCAAATCGCAGCCGAGCATGCCAAACGTCAGTGTGTCCGATCCCGGCAGCGCGTGAAAGAAAGGCTTCTTCTCAGTCGGATCGCACGCCAGCGCCGCCACGTAATTCGATGGAACGCGCAAGTGCCCGCTTTCGTTGAAGCGTACCTTGCAGATGCCACGCTTCCCTTCTTTGATCAAGCAGCGATGACCACACGCGTAACACTTGAGTGCGTTTGCTTCGAGATGTTCCGTCAACTCGGCCGCGCCTTCTGAGGTTAGCTCGTCCAGGACTTCAGCCAATGATGATGCGGTAGCTGTAAGCGGCATAACTTAGGGAATTCCGATGAGAAAATTATACAGCTTTGATGCTCGCACGGCCCCGAATACTGTCCGCTTGGCAGCGACGATGTTAGAATGTCGACGGAGTTAGGGAAATGAATCTCGTCATTGAAGAAGAAACTATTCAGCAATTGCCGGTTAACATCGATCCCGAAATCATGAGCGGCACGCCCGTTTTTGAAGGGACGCGGGTTCCAATCGATGCGCTGACCAACAACCTCGCCGATGGCGTTTCGCTCGACGAATTTCTGGAAAACTTTCCCACAGTGTCTCGCGACCAGGCCGTCGCGATCATAAAGTTTCCGCTCGACGTCATCAGAAAGCGGATGCGAAATGGTGAGAGTTCTCCTCGATGAGGGCGTCCCGGACGTCATTCAACGGCGCCTGAAAACCATAACCATCGCCACCGTCCAGGAACTCGGTTGGAGAGGCATCTCGAACGGCGATCTGCTTGACCTGATGATCGGGCGATTCGATGTGCTCGTCACATCCGACAAGAACATTCCTTTCCAACAGAATCTTGTAAAGCGGAATCTGTCGGCGATCATCCTCCCCTCAAATCGAATTCGCATTCTAAATCTACTGCTCCCGGACATAGAGTCTGCGATTAAAACAATCCAAGTTGGGGAGACGATTGAGATCAGTCTAAAGTGATTTTTGTGTGACAATGATCATCGAAACCATCACCGTCACCGCTTTCGAGCAACACACCCGCGTGGTCGGTTGCGAGAAAACTAAGCGGGCGATCTGCATCGATCCTGGCGACGATTCAGCCGCAATCGTCGAAGCCATCGATCGACACGGTTTTGAATTGCAAGCCATCGCCTGCACCCACGCGCACATGGACCACATCGGCGGCGTGGCCGGGTTGAAGAAGCGAAAGCCGAACGCGCAGATAATCATTCATCCGGCTGATGAATTTATTTACGACCAGTTACCGCAGCAACCAGCCTGGATTGGCATCCCGCGCGCGCAATGGACCCAGTACGGCTTTGATTACCAGCCGCCGCCGAAGGTCGACGAACATTGGAGCGATGGGCAAATCTATAAAGTGGGCGATCTCAATTTTACGGCGATTCATTGTCCCGGTCACACACCCGGGCACGTCGTGCTGTTCGAGCCAAATGAAATGAAAGTATTCGTGGGCGATTGTCTGTTCGCCGGTTCGATTGGCAGGACTGATTTACCTGGCGGCTCGACTGAGGAGCTAATGGATTCGCTGTTCAATAAGATCCTGCCGCTCGGCGATGACTTGGAAGTGCTCTCGGGTCACGGACCAAACACGACGATTGGTTATGAGCGACGCACGAATCCGTTTCTCACTGGCATGTATTCGATTCGTGGCAGTGGAAGGTTCTGAATCGGCTGGTTGATATTGCCCTCTCCCTTTGGGGAAAGGGTCGGGTGAGGGGCTAAGACGTAGACCCCCAGATGGACCTAAAATGCGAGAAAGATAAATTTGCTTACGCGAATTCATCTTTCTCGCAAACAATAATCGAATTGGCTACAGGCCCTCACCCTCAGTCCCTCTCCCAGCGGGAGAGGGACGCCAAAACTTACTTCTCGACAATATCCTTCTTCTGAGTCACCACAAACGCGAGCAACTCATTCTTCTCAGCCTCGGGAACTTTGTACTTGTCGAGCGATTCGACCAAGTGTTTCGCCGCTGCGTCCCAATCAGCTTCTGTAATTCCAAGACCCTTGTGCACCGTGCGCATTTCGCGTCCGGTGTACACGCATGGACCACCGGCGGCGGCGCAGAATTGATCAAGAATGTGCTGGCGCAGACGCTTCTGCGAGTCTTCGCTAAATCCACTGAAGAATCTTTCGAAACGCTTATCGGTGGCGAGGCGGTGAATAAAATCGTCAACCACCAGCGCAATCGCATCGTAACCGCCCAGGCGCGCGTAAAGCGATTTCTTCTCCTGCGCCCCTACGCGATTTATCGGCGCGGCCATAACACAGCACCCGAGAATTATGAGCAAACTGACGGCAAGAGTTTTTTGTCTCATGAAGGAATCTCCCTTAGTTAGACAGTTACAAGGATTTGTTGGATCGTCGGGATTAACGCTGAAACCAAATCAATGCGGCGCGCTCACCGCCGGACTCAGACGGACCGACGCACCTTCGCGATTCGCCCGCACGAGCACCCGCCGATGGCCATCGCCGGTCGCACTCGAGTTGTAAGTGATTGTGTACGCCGTCCGCATCTGCGCCACGATGTCGTCGTAGGCCTTCTGCAGATCGTCCAAGCGCTTCACCTGATAAAACACGCCGCCGGAAACCTGCGCCAGCTTGGTGCCCTCTTCCGCCGCGCGCGTGGTGACGGTCAAATATTTTGTGCGCATCGGATCGACCGTGATCGACGGTTGCGGGACACTCGATTCAGGAATCAACCCCGAAGGCACGTAGAGCGGATAAATCAACGCGCCCGATTCAATCGTCGCTTCCAAAATCGCGGGGAACGGCACGAACGATTTGTTGTCATCGCCGTCTGACATAATCACGACCGCGGTGCGTTCGCCGCGCAGAGACCTCAACGCGTCGACCAGCGTGTAACCAAGCGCATCGTACAACGCCGTGGCGCCGCCGGCATCAAGCTCATCGAGCCGCTTCGAAAGCAAACTTCGATCGGTCGTAAACTCTGAGATGATTTTGATGTCGTCGTGAAAACGGATGATCGAGATGCGATCTTGCGGACTCGCCGTGTGCAGGAAATCACGAGCGGCCTTGCGAATGAAATCGATCCTCTCTTCGACACTCCCGGAGACGTCGAGCAACAAAACGAGATTGAACGGCTCCGCCGTCGGCGTGACGTTGACAATTTTCTGCTGGCTCCCGTCTTCGTAAACCGAAAAGTCCGCATCGCGCATTCCTGAAATCGCACGGCCATTGCGGTCGGTCACGCTGGCGTTGACGCGCATCAGTTGCGGCGCAATCGCAGTCACCAGTTCTCCCGGCGCGCGCGAGGCTACCAGCGACGGTGAGCGCTCGGGCCGCGGCAGGGTCTTCGCATAATCGCCAAACATGCGCGGACTGACCTTGCGAATGGCGTCGGCCAACGGACCATCGCCGCTGCGCACGATTGCTTTCGCGGCTTCGGTGAGCGGCCGCTCGCGCAAATCGTTCGGCGCCATGCTGGGATCGACGTTCAGCAAAATGACGCCGCGCTGCGTCGTGAAATTTAACTGCACGAGCTGTTGCTTCTCAGGCGGCTTCTCAGGATTGCCGGCCGGGCTCTCAGTTGGTTCGGCCGGTTTGTCGCCACTCGTATCCGCAGATTTGTCCGCATCAGCGACCGGCTCTTCAGCAGCTTTCTTATGTTTCTTTTGTTTGGCAGCGACCCCGACTGTGGCCGTGATCGAAAAAGTTCCCGCGCGGCCTTCCTTAACGCGCGGCAACTCGACATCGCTGAGATATCGCGGCCGGCTCGATTCCCATTGGAACTTCAACTTCAAGGCATCGGTGGGCACGTCGGCATGAATGGTCCCAGTGTTAGTAATTACGTCGGCGACTTCGAAATCGCCGATCACGTCCACCATGCCGGCTTCGCTCTCGACGCGCACCCGTGAACGCTTGGGCACGCGCACTGTTAAGTCGATGCGGTAGGGACGTTCGTGCACGACGATTTCGCTGCCGGAAACGGTGATGTCGCTCGGCACGACAGGTTCGCCGGTCGAAGTCGCTTTCACCGAGGGCTTCTCTTTTTCATTATCTGAAGCAATAACCGAGACCCGACCGGTGCGATTCTTAATCGTCAAGAGCGTCTTCGCACTCGCGTT
>DASQYL010000532.1:0-2050 GCA_035639235.1 Pyrinomonadaceae bacterium
GTTGAAGGCTCGCGGCGATCGCCTGTTTCGGCTGCGCCCCGACGATTTGATCGACCAATTTCCCGTTCTTGAAAATCAGCATCGTGGGAATGCTGCGGATGTTGAATTGCGTAGCCGTGCGAGGGTTCTCATCAACGTTCAGTTTAGCAATCTTGTATTTTCCGTTTGATTCAGCCGCCAGTTGATCCAGAGCCGGAGCAACCATCCGGCAGGGCCCGCACCACTCGGCCCACGCGTCAACAAGGACCGGCATGCCGGACGAGGCAGCGATGACGTCTGCCGCGAAAGATGCGTCGTTGACGATCTGCGGCTTCGAATAATCGGTTGCAGTTGCTCGCGATAAAGGCGTGCCGCATTTGCCGCAAATCGGTCGGTGGGCGGACGCGCGCATTTCGTTAATACGGTTCTTTGCGCCACAGTTTGGACAGCTTTGAATAGTCACCACTACTAGTTCCGCCAGAGATGTATCGCCGCGCAGCGGCGAAATGTTTATAGTATCTCCTGGTCTCTTAGTAGTCGATGCGAGCGAAATGCCGCGAGCATTCGCTCGCATCGAACAGAGAATGCGTGCCTAACGCGGCGTCATTGGCCTAGATGTTTCCGGAAAAGCTCCTGCACCTTTTGCCACGCATCCGCCGCTGCGTCTGCGTTGTAGACTTCCGGGCGTGTGTCGTTGAAGAAAGCATGATCGGCGTCGTAGCTGATCGTTTCTACGGGCAAGTTGTATTTCGCGGCCGTCTCTTTCAAACCGTTGACCTTCTCGTGATTGATCCAAGCGTCTTTCTTGCCGGCGATAAATAGCGTCGGCACTTTAAGCTTCTTCAGCACGGCTTCTTCGGGAATGTCGCCGTAGAATGGGGCGGCGGCTTTTAGCTCATTCAGGTCGCAGGCCGCGCGCAATGCAAACGTGCCACCCATGCAGTACCCGGTGATCGCGAATCGATCGATATGGTAGGTTTCCTGCGCCGCGTCGATCGCTTTACGGATTGCTTCGAGGCCGTCCTCCATCGCCAGCGCTTGCATCATCGCCGATGCTTCTTCTGCATCTTGCGCGACGCGTCCGCGATATAAATCGGGAGCCACACACAAATATCCTTCGCGCGCGTAACGTCCAGCGATGTCGCGGATGTGTTGGTTAATGCCCCACCATTCCTGAATCAGAATGACGCCGGCGCTGACATCTTCGTGTGGCCGCGCAACGTAAGCTGTAGTTGCTCCATTCGCAGTTGATAGATTCAAAGATTCCGCGTTCATCAGAATGCTCCTTCTAGTTCAGAATTGCTCGGTTGTGAGAGCGATTCTATTCCAATATGAATCACGAGCAAATTACACGCGCGGCAAGTTTGCGTTACGACCGCGCTCTATCGCTGTGATATAAGACAAGAATGCCACTTCGCTTCGGCGCTTAAGGAGACATTATGAAATCGCTCTTATTGATTCTTAGTTTGTTGCTTTCATTCGCACTCGTCCCGTCAACGCCGGCTCCGGCGGCTGCGGATATTGTTTTCATAAACGGCAATGTTTATACGGTGAATGAGAAGCAACCGCGCGCGCAGGCGATCGCCATCAAAGCCGATCGCCTTGTCTTCGTCGGGTCAAATGCTGAAGCAAAAAATTTCCAGGATGCGCACACGCGCGTTGTCGATCTTCACGGCGCAACCGTGGTCCCGGGAATGACCGATGCTCATTATCACTTTCTCGGCGTGGGCCATCGGGAGATGGATTTGAATCTCGAAGGCATTACGAACCTCGAAGATTTTCTCGCGAAAGTTAAGGAGCGCGTCGATAAAGCCAAACCGGGCGAGTGGATCACCGGCCGCGGTTGGATTGAAACGTTTTGGAAGAACCAGGCGTTTCCGACGCGTTGGGACCTCGACAAAATTTCGCCGAACAATCCGGTGATACTCGGTCGCGCTGATGGGCACGGCGCGGTCGCAAACAGTTTGGCGCTGAAACTTGGAGGCGTTACCAAAGACACGAAAGATCCATTCGGCGGACAGATTTTACGCGACAAGCAAACCGGCGAGCCGACAGGAATGCTGCTCGACAA
>DASQYL010000533.1:0-11638 GCA_035639235.1 Pyrinomonadaceae bacterium
TTGAACGTCATGCGCTATCTCAAGATGTTGCCGGGCGCACCGGCAATTGTCGAGCATCCCGTTTGGATCGAAAAGGTAGTCACGCTCGCCAGCGATCAGACCGGCATTTTCTATCCTTCCGTCAAGCGCGGTACGTATGTCGAACAGGGAATGAAGGTCGGCTATGTCACCGATTACCTGGGCAAAGTCATTTTCGAAGCGCGCGCGCCCATCGCCGGCATCGTCTTGTACGTGTGCGCCGTGCCGTCAATGACAAAAGGCGCGACGATTGCGAATATCGGAGTGGTGGCGAAGCAGGATCGATGAACGAAATTTCTTTACTGCGCCGGCGTCGCCGGCGGCCGCAACTCATAATTCTTCGGCGGCTCGGCGCCCATCAGATAACGCACGAAGTAATCCCATCGCCGACGAGTCATATAATTGGTGGCGTTGCCGTAACCGTGCCGCTGATTCGGCAGCAACAGCAGATCGAAATCCTTGTTCGCTTTAATTAACGCATCGACTACCAGCAGCGTATTGTACGGCGGCACGTTGTCGTCGACTGTGCCGTGGGCCAAAAGCAAATGTCCCTTTAAATTCTTCGCGATGTTCTGGTTTGCTTGATCGTCGTAGTTGCCCTTGCCGTTTGCGTCCTTGGTCAGCAATCCCTGGTAGCGCTCGCCCCAATCGTCTTCGTATTCGCGATTGTCGTGATTGCCTGATTCTGAGATTCCAACTTTGAAGAAATCCGGATAACGAAACATCGCATCGGCCGTCGCAAAACCACCTCCTGAGTGGCCCCAAATTCCCACGCGATCGATATCAATCCATGCATAGCGCCCCGCTAGTTCTTTCATGCCCGCGATTTGATCGGGTAAAGTGTTGTCGCCCATATTCGCGTAATAGAAATCATGAAACTTCTTCGAACGAAGCGGATTGCCCATGCCGTCAATCTCGACGACGATGAAACCCAGTTCGGCCAGCGCCTGCGAATCGCCACGCGCGGCTGAAAACGATCGGCTGCCGACGCTGCCGCCCTGCGGACCAGGGTAGATGTGATTGATGATTGGATACTTCTTCTTCTCGTCGAGATTCGTCGGCTTATACATCAAGCCATAGAGATCAGTCTGGCCGTCACGCGCCTTCACGGTGATTGGCTGCGGCGGCTTCCAACCCGTCGCGAGCAGTTTCGAAATGTCCGCCTTTTCGATTGTTGCGATCAGTTTTCCGTCGGCGCTGCGCAACACGGTGGTTGGTGGCACGTCGGGCTTTGAATAGCTGTCGAAAAAGAAACGGCCCGAAGGTGACAGGTTAATTTCATGGTTAGCATCTTCGGGCGTCAACAGCGTCATGTTCTTGCCGTCGAAGCCGATGCGATAGAAATGCGCGAAGTAAGGATCGCGCCCTTGCTCTTTGCCGTCAGCGAGAAAATAGATGAGGCGGTTCTTCTCGTCGACTTTGAGAACTTGTGTGACTGGCCCATCACCCGTCGTGATTTGGTTCTTGAGTTTTCCGCTCGTCGCATCATAGAGATAAAGCTGGCCCCAGTTGTCGCGCTCCGAATACCAAATTATTTCGTTCGACGCCGGCAAGTAGTGCCAGTTCACTCTTCCCTGCCCGGATTCGTATTGAGTGGCCGCGGTCTCTTCGAGAACGCCGCGGATTTCTCCGCTCCCCGCATCCGCGATGCGCAGTTGCTCGTGTTTGTGATCGCGCGAGGTCGATACAAACGCCAACTGCTTCGCATCGGGAGACCATTCGACGTCGGCCCATTCCCCGCCACGACATTGCAAGTCATCACACAGAGTCGATCTATGCTGATCGGGATCGAGCTTCAAACGAATGACTCGCGGCGTATCGACTTCGATAATTACTCGCTGGATCGTTGTCACCTTTTCATCGCCGGGCAAAGGATACTTCCACGCTTGCAATTGCGGATGGCCCACGCGCGTGTCGACCAAATACATTTCGCCGACGCCCCGCTGGTCCTGCTGAAAGGTCGCTATCTTTTTGGAATCGGGCGACCAAGCGAGCACCGGCCGATCGCTGTGCGTCCAACCGGCATTGTCGGTCGCATAACCAAAATCCTTGACGCCGTCGGTGGTGAGTTGCGTTTCCTTGCCGGTCGCAACGTCGCGCACCCAAAGGTTGTACTCGCGTATGAACGCAGTCCGTTTGCGGTCCGGAGACATAGCATCAGGTGGCGCGCCTCCGCGTCCGCCAAACGCCGGACGCTGACCGCCAGTTGCAGGCATGCTGTCCGGCGTGCATTGATACGCAATCACATCGCACTTCCAGCGCCGCCTTTGCGCGGTTAATGAGATGGACTTTTGATCGTCCGACATTTCAAAGTCGGTAAACGGCAGATGATAAGCGTCGAACGTGCTGCCCGCTGCTGTCGATAATGCGGCTGCTAACTTCCCCTGATCGAAAGCCGGTGTCTTTGCTCCCGTCGCCGTATCGACCATGATGAATTCCGATCCTTGCGTCGTCGTTACGCGATACCAGAAGTGTCGGTCGCCTTGCCAGTTCGGGCGGACGCCGCTGCGAAAGACGAGCGGGTTCGTGTTATATCCCATCCATTTTTCCGCGCGTTGATAATCGGTCGTCGTTATGACGGTGGGTTGTTGGGCGAGAACTGGAAACGCTGCGACGAAAATTACCGGGATCAGTTTAAGAATGTTCTTCATATTAGATTCAAACTCTTTCCTTTATCTCTGTTTCTTTGTGCAGTCTTTGTGTCTCTGTGGTGAAAATTATCGACGACGAGAGTGGTCACCACGGAGGCACAGAGTATCCACAGAGACGCAGAGGATTTATCTCGAAACGATTTGAGTTCGGTGTTAGCATACCGGCACTTGATGCCTAAGCGCCCGACATTCTATGCGACGACGTTAGCGTTCGTCATCCTGACAGCGTGCGGGATGGTCCGCAGCCAATTCATATCGGCCGACACTTACACGCGCTACGAATTACTCGCGCCTGAGACGCATCAATTCAAAATCTATTATGAAGTGACTGAGACGCGGGCCGGCGCGCGCTATCACTTTAATGAAATTCGCGAAGGCAGCGAAGCTTCTGATGAGTCGGTAATCGATCTGGCGACCGGCAAACAATTAAGATTTGAAGTTGTCACTGGTGCACAAGCTAAAGCTGATTCGCCCAACGGAAATTTTCCGCCGACGGCTCATTACATCAAGGTGTTTCTCAAGCACCCGGTTCCGAACGGCGGCGAGTATCGTCTGGCCGTCATCAAGACGTACAAGGACGACAAGAGCTATTACACCGAGGGCGATACAATTGTCTACAAACGGCCGCTCGGCATTCCGCGTGATAGCGTCGTGTTGCCGGTTGGATATGAAATCGTTTCGTGCTCTGTTGCGACCCAGGTGTTGAGAGAAGCCGACGGTCGCCTGAAGCTCGCCTTTGTCAATCCCGGCAGCGGCGGACAATTAGAAGTGACAATAAGAGCGAAGAAACTTTCGGGCTCTCAGGCCAAGCGAATCAGCGGGGGCAAGCCGCCCTCCTGACCTGAGAGATTGCAGATTAAGTCGGTTGAATCTTGAGAGACCGAGCCGTGAAATATCACCGAAACCTAAACTACCTCAAGGTAAGGAAGGTGGGCTTGCCCCCGCTTTTCTTGAGTTTTTTGTGCCTTTTTGTGGCCACTATCTCTTTCGCTCAAAATCAAAATCCCCTTATCGAACGCGCTTATCAGGATCGCGAAATTCTTTACGAACTACAGTCGCCTGAGTCGCATGCTTTTCGCATCACGCATGATTACACCGTTCGCAAAGCCGGCGAGAAATATTATTTCAATGTGGTGCGCGCCGGCAGTCACGTAACCAATCCGGAGAGCATCGATCTGGATACCGGCGAAAAACTAAAGTGGGAAGTCATCAACGGCAAGCAGGCGAAGGAGCGTAAACTCCCGATCACTGAACAGATCACCGACGAGAGTGAAATTGTGGTGACGTATCTGGCTCGGGCGCTGGAACCCGGGACAACCAACCGGATTCGGCTGATGGAAACTTACGCCGATGCGAAAAGTTATTTCATCGACGGCGATGAATTGGTTTGGGATCGCAGCTTCGGTCGCTTGCGCAACACCGTCGTGCTGCCGCTGGGATGGTATCTGACCGGACTCGCATCACCGGCGACGATCGAGACTCTGCGCGACGGGAGAGTGTCAGTATACGTGGTGAATCCGAGAAACGATGACGTGCGGGTTTACTTGCGCGCACGCCGGCGGCCGGGGCCTTGATCTGCGGTAGGAGCACGGCTTGTCCCTGCCCCTACAAGAGACAGCAACTTTTTTTCCACCAGCGAGGCCGCGCATTCCAAATCTCTTTGATTGATTGCGCTCTGATATTTCCAATTGCGTCTTTTGAGATGCACGTTTTGACGTCACCGCTGGCCTGAATCTGCAAGTTCGTCATCGCGCTACAGAGGAATTTCTTTTCATGGGCCACATGAGCTTGCACCGCGGCGCGCGAAGTCTGCGGCTCAGTAAAATAAGGAATCATCACCTCGAGTTGCGCGAAGCTGTTTGCGATCGGCAACCCTTCGCGTTTCAACTTGCAGAGTTCGCGCACCGTCGCGACGGCTTTGGCGGAGTCAGTGGGCCAGGTTTCGCTGTGCTCGAACCACGTCGGATCGTCGGGCGCGTTGTAATTCTGTTCGATCGGTTGATAAAAAACTTCGACGTCGTTTCGTTTGGCGAACCATGCGACCTCCGCAGCCTCGTCAAGATTCTGCTTCATGATCGTGGTTTTGAGACGAATGCCCATCTTCAAACGTTGTTCGCGGCGCAATTTTCTCAACGTCAGAATCGAAGTCTCAGTCCATCCATTGAATCCCGCGCGTCCCCGAATCAGATTGTGCACGTCGCCTACGGCATCGAAAGAGATTGTGACACGGCTCGGCCGTGCCTGCGCGACCGATTCGATCATTGTTTGGTCTTGCCAGAATCCGTGGGTGAGCAGTTCGATGAAAAGTCCGATCGAGCTTCCGTGACGCACCAGTTCAAGCGTGTCCGGATTCAACAGAGCTTCCCCGCCGGTCAAGACGACGTGCACCGGGCCGAGCCAACGCCGCAGGTCGTCCAGCACCGCTTGCCATTGATTCCGCGCGGGGCGGTCTTCACGGCCACGATTCTTCCAGATATCGCAATGAATACACCGCGCGTTGCAACGTTCCGTCATCAATAGCGCAATCGACGTGGGCCGGCAACGATTTGCCATGCGTCCGCCGGCGACTGTCCGCAGGCGATAATTCACGCCCTCGTATAACCTTCGGTAGTTGAGACTTTGTAGAGGCATTGACAGTGGAGCTCGCGGTCTTCGGCCCGTTCTCTCAGCAAAACAGACGCCACGAACAGAGTGGTGCGAGAGCCGCCGCAATCTCCAGTTTTTGGGGTTCTTTCAAGTCCGCCTGCGAGATTCTTCGCGCGCGCAACGTCGATTTAAGAAATTTTGCGCAGCCATATCATTCGGGCAAATGATGTGAGGATCGACCAGCAGAGCTTCTGGCGCGCCGCACATGCTTCCATTATAATCTCCGCGCCTTTGAGTTGATCATTTACCCGACATAATCGAACGAGGCTCCGCAGAATTGCTCCGACCGGAGGTGAGTATGTCTGAGAATAAGTGCCGCATTCTGTATGTCGACGATCATGAAGATAGTGCGGAGATGTTAAGTCTGATGTTGTCGTCTGAGAGTTATGAAGTTCAGATCGCCAAATCGATGGAAGAGGCATTGGCGAAAGCGAATTCGCAGGAATTCGATCTTTACATTCTGGACAAGAGGCTGCCCGACGGCTCGGGCACTGACTTGTGCCGGATGCTGAACGAAAGCACCCCCAGCGTGCCTTGCATTTTTTATACTGGCGATGCGTATGAAATTCATCGTCAGGAAGCGCTGGCCGCCGGCGCACACGCCTACGTGCCCAAACCCGATGTCGATGCGTTAATCGAAACGGTGCATCGGCTGATGTCGGACCGCGAATGCGCCGCCGCAATTTAAGTTGATTCGCTCCCAGCGTGACATCCCGTTTTGTTTCCACCTCACTGATCGTTTGTTGTCACCAAGAAATTAATCGAGGAGTTAATTGAAGATGCGCCCTTGCAACCTGAAGAACCGCTTACCTAACCTGTCCGCATTTATTTTGTTGCTTGGTTGGCCGATGTTCGCTGTCGCGCAACCTGAGAATCGGCCGCCGGCCACGCCGACGCCGGCGGCGACGCCGCAAGCTTCGCCAGCGTCAGAAACCGCGCGCCCAGCCCAGACTCCATCCGAGGATGAGTCGCGCGCTCCGCGCGATCCGATGTCGTCGCCGACTTTCAACGGCTTGCGGTTTCGATCGATTGGTCCAGCGTTTACTTCGGGACGGGTAATCGGGTTCGCCGTCGATCCGAACAATTCTTCGAAGTATTTCGTGGCTTCAGCGTCGGGCGGCGTTTGGAAAACGGTGAACAACGGGAATACCTGGACGCCGGTCTTCGATCGTGAAGGTTCTTATTCGATCGGGGCCATCGCTCTCGATCCGAAAAATCCGCTGACGGTTTGGGTAGGCACGGGCGAGAACAACAGCCAGCGCAGCGTTTCGTACGGCAGCGGGTTGTATAAATCCGACGACGGCGGCAAGACCTGGCGCAACGTTGGTCTCAAGACGTCCGAGCACATCGGGCGCATCGCCATCGATCCGAAAGATTCCAACATCGTTTATGTCGCCTCGCAGGGACCGCTGTGGGGGCCGGGCGGCGATCGCGGTCTGTACAAGACGACTGACGGCGGCAAGACCTGGAATCAAATTCTGAAGATTAGCGAGAACACCGGGGTAACGGACGTCGTGATCGATCCAAACGACCCAAGCACGATTTACTGCGCATCTTACCAACGACGCCGTCACATGTTCACCTTGATCGACGGCGGCCCTGAGAGCGCGATCTATAAATCGATAGACGCTGGCGCGACGTGGAACAGATTGCGCGCCGGCCTGCCCACCGGAGACACGGGCCGAATCGGTTTGGCGATATCACCGGTTGATTCGAACGTGATCTACGCGACGATCGAATCGGGCGATCGCAAGGGTGGCATCTTTCGTTCCAGCGATCGCGGCGGTAGTTGGGAAAAGCGCAATGAGTTCGATGCGGGCGCGATGTACTACGCGCGCATCGTCGCCGATCCCAAGAATGTCGATCGCATCTATGTGATGAATGTTTTTCTGATGGTTTCTGATGACGGCGGACGGACGCTCCGCCGTCTCGGGGAAAAATCGAAGCATGTTGACAATCACGACATCTGGATCGATCCGGCCAATAACGATCATTATCTGGTTGGCTGCGATGGCGGCGTTTACGAAAGTTGGGACCGCGGATCGAACTGGTATTTCAAAGCAAATCTTCCCGTCACGCAGTTCTATGACATCACGACCGACAATGCAACGCCTTTTTACAACGTGTTCGGCGGCGCGCAGGACAACTATGCGTTCGGCGGGCCATCGCGCACGCGTAACGCTTCGGGCATCGTCAACGCCGATTGGTTCGTGACGCAGGGCGGCGACGGCTTCCGCACGCAAGTCGATCCCGAAGATCCTAATGTGATTTATGCCGAGCTGCAGGGCGGCAACATCGTACGCGACGACAAGCGGCTGGGCGAACGCATGGGCATTCAACCGCAGCCCGACCGCGGCGAGGATCCTTTGCGCTGGAATTGGGACTCGCCTTTCATCATCAGTCCGCACTCGCACACGCGTCTGTATTTTGCTTCGAACAAACTCTATCGCAGCGACGATCGCGGCGACAGTTGGAAGGTGATCAGCGGCGAACTCTCGCGCGCGCTCGATCGCGACAAGCTGCCGGTCATGGGCAAAGTCTGGAGCATGGACGCGGTCGCCAAAAATCAATCGACCGCATTCTTCGGCAACGCATCCGCCTTGGCTGAATCGCAGAAGAAAGAGGGATTGATTTACGTCGGCACCGACGATGGCTTGATTCAAATTACCGAAGACGGCGGCAGGAACTGGCGCAAGGTTGAAAAAATCGGCGATGTGCCGGAACTCGCTTACGTCAGCCGCATCGTCACTTCGAATCACGACGCGAATACTGTTTACGTCGCGTTCGAAAATCACCAGAACGCTGATTTCAAGCCTTATCTTTTCAAGAGCACCGACGCGGGCCGCACATGGACCTCGATCAAGAGCAACCTGCCAGTGAATTGGCCCGTCTGGTCCATCGCCGAAGATCATGTCAATAAGAATTTGCTGTTCGTCGGCACGGAGTACGGATTGTTCGTCACCTTCGACGGCGGACAGAAATGGATTCAGATGCGCGGCGGCTTGCCGACGATTCAGATACGCGATCTCAACATTCAAAGACGCGAGAACGATCTGGTCGTCGGAACATTTGGCCGCGGCATTTACATCCTCGACAACTACACGCCGCTACGATCGATCACACCGGATATGCTGAAGAACGATGCATTGTTTCCGGTGAAAGACGCGTTGATGTACATCCAGGCGCAACCCATCGGCGGCCGCGGCAAGAGTTTTCAGGGCGAAGGTTTTTTCACCGCGGACAATCCGCCGTTCGGCGCGACCTTCACTTATTATTTGAAAGAAGAACTGAAGACGAAGAAGACGCGGCGGCAAGAAGCCGAACGGGCGGCGGCGAGAAGCGGAGCAAACATTCCGCTGGCAACTAAAGCAGAACTCGTCGCCGAAGAAGAAGAGGAAGCGCCGGCAGTCATCTTCACCGTCACTGACTCGTCGGGCAAAGTTGTGCGACGAATAACCGGCCCGACGACGGCTGGCGTTCAACGCGTGACCTGGGATTTGCGTTATCCGTCACCCACTTTGCCGCCGCCGCCAAACCCGGAAGCTGAAGACCCTTTCAACGAAGGTCCGGCTGGTCCAATGGTTATGCCAGGCACTTACAAAGTTTCGGTGGCGAAGCGAGTCAACGGTGTTATCACACCTTTTGGACAGTCGCAGGAGTTTCAGGTCGTGGTCGACGGCCAGGACAAGATGAACCCGGCGGATCGTCAGGCCCTGGTCGATTTTCAAACCAAGGTCGCTCGGTTGCAGCGTGCCGTTTCCGGCGCGACGCAAGCTGCAAATCAACTAACACCGCGGTTCGCGGCGATTCGTCGCGCGCTGATGGATACGCCGAACGCGCCTGAACAACTGATGACCGAGGCGGCCGCACTCGAGAAGCGCAAGAACGAGATTTTGAAAGCGTTGAGCGGAGATTCAGCCTTGCGCGGACGCAACATGAATCTGCCGCCGTCGATCAACGAACGCATCGGTGAAATCGTCGGCGGTCAGCGGATGTCGACATCGCGTCCCACGCAAACGCAAATCGATCAATACGCCGCCGCGGCCGCGGAATTCGAAGGCACGCTCAACAGTTTGCGTCAATTGATTGAAGTCGATCTCGCCAAACTCGAGAAACAGATGGAAGCCGCCGGCGCGCCCTGGACGCCGGGACGCATTCCTGAATGGAAAGATCAATAGCGAGAGATTTCGCTTGGAACAGATTCTTCCTTTTCCCTCTCCCGCTGTGAGAGGGTTGGGGTGAGGGCTTGGCGGACGAGCCCAACAAGATATACAAGCGCAGATTCTCTAGCATTGGTGTCGATGCTGTAAGCCCTCATCCCCATCCCTTCTCCCTGGGGGAGAAGGGAGTAAGCCCTGGTGAAGTTGTCGTTGCCGTTTAAACGGGTTCACTTGAATTCGAGCGTCTGCGCGTTTCGACTTTCAAATGTTTTGGAACGAAACTCGTGGCCGCAAGTTAGAATTCAGCGTAAGTACTCTCCCGGTTTTTGTCCCCTGGCTGTGAGCGAGGGAAACTCGCCAACCCTTATCAAAGGAGCCGCGCGTGATGCGTCAAAGTGTCTTTCTGATCTTAATTCTGCTTGTCTTCCTGCCACTCTCAGCGCAGTGCCAGCGCCGCTCGCAGCGTCTGCCGCCACCGCGCGATCCGTGGTTTTACGAACCGCGCAATAAGCTCGAGGATTTCGAAGGCCGCGTCGAGACGTTGCTTGTTAAAGGACGCCAGTGGATTGGCACTGTGCGCGCCCAGAGCGGAAGCGTGCGAGTCGAAGCGACCGAGATTCGCGACACGGCCGCATCCGCCACCGCCACCGGCGTCGTCATTACGTTTGTGGGTGACAACGCACCGGCAGGCGCGCCAGAGATTCGTTCATTTATCGACTATGACGAAATCGATGCACTGCTGAAAGCGATGGACACTGCGTCAAAAGCAAGCGAATCGATCACTCGCTTACCGCATTTCGAAGTTCGCTACCGGACCAAGGGCGATTTTGAAATCATGACGTTCAAGCAACTCGAGAACAACGTGATCGCGGCCGCCGTCGAAGGCGGCTTCTTCGATCGATTGCGACTGTATGTGACGATCGACGATTTGGTGAAGCTGCGGTGGATGATTTCTCAGGCGAAGGATCGTTTGGAGGGGAAATAAAGGGCCCCTCGGCGCATGCGCGATTGATCGTGCGATCAAGCTTCGTATCCAACGCGAGTTATTACTTCGCCCATTCCGCCCGCGCCAATCTTGGAGCGGATTTCATAACGGCCGAGTTTGGTGACGGCTTCGAACATTGTTACGGAGTCAACTTAACTCGCTTCATTTTAATTTGGCATTCCCATGCGCCGAATTAAGTCTTTGAATCGCGGGTCATCGCGAAGAGAGTCGAAGGGCGTCCAGTACAACCGCCATCAAGGCACTATGAGACTGAAACTCTCTTTCCAACCAAGCAAAGGCCTGGTCTTTGTCACCCAGGCCCGCATACACTTGCGCGACATCGTAACCACTTACTTTGGTCGTGCCAAATCCTTTCTTCAATTCGTCCAGTATTGCCATTGCCTCGGTTCGCTTACCGGTTTGAGAGTAAACATATCCGAGCAGCCATTTGTGGCTGTCGCGTTTTGATAACTGAAGGCCCTTTTCTGCCTCAGCCAGAGCCTCGGCCTGCTTGCCCTGCTTGAGATAGACAAGCGTCAGGATTTCTCGCGCCGCGTACCAATTGGGATCGAGATTGATTGCTCTTTGCGATTGATCGAAAGCATCGCCGCATTCGATCGCTGTTGGACGAAACATCCGCGGGCAAAATCTTCGACGCGACTTTTCGCAGCAACTGCGCGTCTTCGGCGAGATACACCTCGGCCATGCCGCCCTCGCCAATCTTCGAGCGAATTTCATATTTGCCGAATCGGGTTCCTGCTGCGATGGCCACGGTAATAGTTTTGGAGCCGGGCGATTGTATCCGAGTCATTCGCATAAGGGGAAGAATTTGTTCGTCGCGGTGATGTCCCAATTTGAGCGTGGCATGGGCGTCCCGCGCCCGTGGGCGCACGCGCAAGATGCGCGTGCCACATCTACGTTCATCGCCCCCTTGCGAGTTTTTTTCGGTTCATTCACACTTGCTTTTCCGTTGAGCGAATTAAGGGGACTGAACCAGACAAGGATTATCAAAATGAAAACGAAGAACGTGCCGACCAGAATTTTCACGACCGCGATAGTCGTCTTCGCGCTGCTGCTGACCAGCGCCAATCTTGTTCTCAACAGCCGCACCGTCAGCGCGCAAGGCATTGACCTGGCGGGCATGGACAAGTCAATCGATCCCGGCGATGACTTTTTTA
>DASQYL010000534.1:0-13264 GCA_035639235.1 Pyrinomonadaceae bacterium
AGCCCGTGCGACCTGTCTCCATCAAATGCCTGTCGCATGAGCCCTCACCTCAATCCTCTCCCAGCGGGAGAGGAGGGAAGCACATTCTTGAAGACAAGGATGGATTTAAATCGTGTCGGACTATTCGACTGTAGGTAGCGATCCATTGCCGACCCAGGCAACTTCTCGACCCAGAACCGCGCACACGGACGAGACCAATTTGTTCGGCTCGATAGGTTTCGGTAGGTGCATCTTAAATCCCTTTGACAACGAAACGGCACGGTCTTCGTCGCTCGCATAGGCAGAGAGAGCGACTGCGGGAATTTGCTTGGCCCTTTTCGATCGCAGCTTCCGCAGTTTCTGCAACAACGTGAAACCGTCCTCGTTGGGCATGGCGAGGTCGCTAATCAAGAGATCGGGTTGCCATTCCTTGAAGGCCTCAAGGGCGTCCGCCGCGGATTGACTGCATCTGACTTCACCGCCCGATCGCTTCAGAATCGTGGCGACCAATTCCCGCGTGTCAGGCTCGTCATCAACCACGAGAAATCTCAGACCATTCAGAATGTTGTCGTTTGCCTTGCTCGCTCCATTGCTCTGTGCGTGTTGGGCGGCAGGCATGCCTAGTTCGGCCCTCGCTGGTCGTGCGATTGGCAGCGTAATCGTGAACGTGGCCCCTTGCTGATCGCCGTCACTTTCCACTTGCACGCTGCCCTGGTGAAGATCCACCAGGTGACGCACGATTGCTAACCCCAAACCGAGGCCACCCTGCGAGCGCGTCGTCGATCCGTCGGCCTGGCGAAAGCGATCGAAGATGTAAGGCAGAAACTCCGGCTTGATACCGACGCCGGTGTCGGTAACCGAAATCGCTACTTGCGAGTTTCGGCTTTGCAGCCGCACGCTCACCTGTCCCCGTTTCGGAGTGAACTTGACCGCGTTGCTGAAGAGATTCCAGAAGATCTGTTGCAGGCGATTCGCATCGCCCATTACCGGAAACGCCTGTGGGCCTAGATCGATCTCAAAGCCGATCTGTTTCGCTTCGGCCGCCGGCCGGACCGCGTCGATCGCTGCGTTAATGACAGTCGAGAGATCGACGACGTGCAGATCGATCTGCAGCTTGCCGCTGATGATGCGCGACACGTCGAGCAAATCGTCGATGAGCCGCGACTGCGCGTGTGCGTTACGTTCGATTGTCTCGAGCGCGCGAGCCAATTGTGGATCGTCCAGCTTATTTTGCCGCACGATGTGGCTCCAACCGAGAATCGCCGTTAGCGGCGTGCGCAATTCATGCGAAAGCGTCGCCAGAAATTCATCTTTCGTGCGATTCGCCAACTCGGCATCGGCACGCGCCGCTTGCTCGCGAACCAGCATTTTTGCGCGTTCTTCTTCAGCTTGCCGGCGCACGGCCATCTCGAGTCCCAACTCCGTCGCGTGCTTTTGCGCTTCGGTGTAGAGCCGCGCGTTCTCGTAAGCGACGCCGACCTGAGTCGCGAGCGTCGCCGCCAGGCGTTCGTCAGCTTCAGTAAACTCGTCGCCGTCGATCTTGGTCAGCACATAAAACCAACCGTACACTCCGGCCGCGGATAAGATCGGAGCGGCCAGAAGTGACTCAGTCATCTCCAGTGCGGCTTCACCCTTTGCGCACTTATCGCCTTCATTTAATCGCAGCGGGCGTTGCTCTACGACCACGCAGTCGAGTGCTTGCTGCAGCGCGGGTGGTATATCGAACGTGGTCGTATCGGCAACGGCGTCGCTCGAAAAACAGGCAAACACTTTCTTGCTCTTGTCGAGCAAACCGACCGCGGCCGTCTCAGCTTGCACGAGATTGCGCGCAGAACGGCAGAACCTCGCCAGAACTTGCTGCGGATCGTGTTCCTTCACCAACTCGTGCCCCAGCTTGATCAAAAGTTTCAGCCGGTGCAGGTTCGTATTTTCAATCTCCGCATTCTTCTCCTGTAGTAATTGCGTCTGACGACGAATCTCTCGATTCTTCCTGAACAGATCGACGAAGACGTTGACTTTCGAACGCAGAATGTCAGGGTCAACCGGTTTGACGATGTAATCGACGGCGCCGAGCGAATAGCCGCGATTGAGATGATTGATGCCGGTGCTGTTGGCGGTCAGGAAGATGATTGGTGTGTCGCGCGACTTTTCACGGCCGCGAATCAACTGCGCCGTCTCCAGCCCATCGATTCCGGGCATAAACACATCCAGCAGGACCACGGCAGCTTCGTTGTCCAACAGATAGCGCAAGGCATCTTTGCCGGAAGAAATTGGAATCAGGTTCCGATCCGGCCCACGCAGGATCGATTCCAACGCCAGCAAGTTCGTCGGGCTATCGTCAACCAGCAAAATGTTGATTCGTTCTTCGTTTTGTAAGTTATTCATTTCCCTCTTCCTGCCGGGAGAGCCAAACCCTTAACAACGAAGTCAGATGATCGATGTCGAGCGGTTTTGAAATGTAATCGGAGGCTCCAACTTCGAGACAGTGATCGCGATCTGCCTTCATCGCTTTGGCGGTCAGCGCGATGATCGGCAATTGCTTGAAGCGGGTCATTTGGCGAATCGCAGTAATCGCCTCATAACCGTCCATCTCGGGCATCATGATGTCCATTAAGACCGCTTCGATGCCGTCCGTCGCTTGCAGCAGCTTGATGCCTTCCTGTCCGTTCTCAGCGTGCAACACATTCATGTTGTAGCCTTCGAGCGTGCTCGTGAGCGCGAAAATGTTGCGCACGTCGTCATCCACGATCAGCACTTTCCGATTCGAAAGCACCGGGTCTTTGCGCTTGACTTGTTCGAGCATGCGGCGCTTTGGCTCGGGCAAATTCGCCTCGACGCGATGGAGGAACAACGCAGTCTCGGCCAGCAAACGTTCGGGAGAGTCCGCCTGCTTGATGATGATAGACGCGGCTACTCGTTTAAGTTGCGTCTCTTCCTTTCGCGTCAATTCCTTCCCGGTGTAAACGATGATCGGCAATTCACTTCCGCTGTGATGTTTCTGCAGCTTCTCGATCAACTCGAAACCGGTCATGTCCGGTAGCTTGAGATCCAGCACCATGCAATCGAAGGCTTCGTCAGCCAACTTGTTGAGAGCCTCCTGACCCGTCTCGACGGCGGTGGTGTAAACGTCGCCGTTGCCGATCAACTCGACGACACTCATGCGTTGCGCTTCGTCGTCTTCAACCAGCAGCAGCTTGCGTGGGCGGCGCTCTGAAAAGTTGTTTATCTGATCGAAAGCCGTGGCGAGTTGTTCATTGGTCAGAGGCTTCTGCCAATGCCGGAATGCGCCATGCCGCAGCGCGCGCCGGCGTTGCTCTTCGACTGAGATGATGTGAACGGGAATGTGTTTGGTTTTCGCATCGTGCTTCAAACGATCGAGAATGGTCCATCCATCGCGGTCGGGCAGGCGAATGTCCAAAGTGATGGCGACCGGATCGAACTTGTAAGCCAGCGCCAGCGCATGTTGGCCCGTCGTCGCGACTAGTCCTTTGAATCCTTTCTCCCGCGCCTGCTCCAGCAGTATCTTCGCAAACGGCACGTCGTCTTCGACGATTAGCACACAACGATCGCCTTCTTCGATCTCATTGCGATCGTCGACCACGATTGATGCCGCCTCGTTTCCATTCGGATTGATGAGGTAAGTATTGACGCTCTCGGCCGGAGTCCAGGCGGCTTGAATTTCGGAAAGCGCCTTTGGCGCCTTGGTGCTCGCCGGCCCGACACTGCGTGACGGCATGTAATTGCGCGGCAGATAAAGCGTGAACGTGCTACCTTCGCCGGGCGAGCTGTTAACGCGAATCTCGCCGCCCAACAGCCGCGCTATTTCACGGCTGATCGAAAGACCGAGGCCGGTGCCGCCGTACTTGCGAGACGTCGTGCCGTCAGCTTGCTGAAATGCTTCGAAGATAATGCGCTGCTTGTCTTCCGGAATGCCGATGCCTGTATCGGTGACCGAGAAAGCAATCACGTGATCGGTGCGATTGAGCGACTCGAGATAATACTTCTCAGTCGGCGAAGCCGGTTCGATTCGTAAAACCACGTTGCCTTCTTCGGTGAATTTGAAAGCGTTCGACAGCAGGTTCATCAAAATCTGTTGCAAGCGCTTATCGTCGGTTACCAAAGTTGGATCGAGCTTGGGACTGCGCTCGATCGAGAAGCCAAGCTTTTTGTCCTGCGCAAATTGATGGAAGCTGCGTTCGAGCTGTTCGGTGATATCGTCGAGCGAAACGTCCGTGACCTCGATGCCCATCATGCCCGATTCAATCTTCGACAGATCGAGAATGTCGTTGATCAGCGAAAGCAGGTCAGAGCCGGACGAATGTATCGTTTCGGCGAATTGCACCTGCTTCGGTTGCAAATTCTCGTCGCTGTTTTCCGCCAACTGCCGCGAAAGAATCAGCATACTGTTGAGCGGTGTGCGCAGCTCGTGCGACATGTTGGCGAGAAACTCTGATTTGTACTTCGAGGTGAGCGCGAGCTGCTCGGCCTTCTCTTCCATCTCCCAGCGTGCCTCTTCGACTTCGCGGTTCTTGGCTTCGACTTCGGCCTTTTGCCGCGCCAGCAAGGCTGCCTTGTCCTGCAACTCTTCGTTCGTCTTGCGGAGTTCTTCCTGCTGGGTCTTGAGCAGTTCTTCCGATTCGCGCAACGATTCGGCCTGTTGTTCGAGCTGCTCGTTGGTCTTCTTCAACTCATCCTGCTGCGACTGCAACTCGGCGGCGAGTGACTGCGATTGCAGCAACAAGTCTTCAGTTCTGGTGTTTGCTTCGATCGTGTTAAGCACGATGCCGATACTTTCTGTTAGCTGATCGAGGAACGTAAGGTGCGTATCACTGAAAGTATGGAAGGTCGACAGTTCGATGACCGCTTTCGACTCGCCTTCGAACAAGACCGGCAGCACTACGATGTTGTTGGGCGGCGCCTCACCGAGCCCCGACGTGACGTGCACGTAGTTCGCCGGCACGTTGGTGACCAGAATGCGTTCCTTCTCAAGTGAGCATTGGCCCACCAAACCTTCGCCGGCGTGAAATTCATTCGCCAGGTTCTTTCGCTTGTTGTAAGCGTAGCCGCCGAGCAACTTCATCACCGGCTCGCCGTTGTCGCTGTTGTTGACATAGAAGACGCCTTGCTGCGCATCGACGAGTGGAGCGAGTTCCGAGAGAACCATTTGCGCAACGGTCTTCATGTCGCGCTGGCCCTGGAGCATTCGGGTGAAGCGAGCCAGGTTCGTCTTCAGCCAGTCCTGTTCAGTGTTCTTCGAAGTCGTTTCCTTGAGGTTGAGAATCATCTCGTTGATGTTGTCCTTCAACGCCGCGACCTCGCCTTGGGCTTCCACGGTGATTGATCGAGTCAGGTCGCCCTTCGTCACCGCGGTAGATACTTCAGCGATGGCGCGCACCTGGTTCGTGAGGTTCGCCGCGAGGCCGTTCACGTTGTCAGTCAAATCGCGCCAGGTTCCCGACGCGCCCGGCACGTTTGCCTGACCGCCGAGTTTTCCTTCGACACCGACTTCGCGCGCCACCGACGTAACTTGATCGGCAAAGATCGCCAGCGTGTCTGTCATGTTGTTAATGGTCTCGGCGAGTTCGGCGATTTCACCTTTCGCTTCCACCGTCAGCTTGCGTTTTAAGTCACCGTTAGCCACTGCGGTCACGACGCGCGCGATACCGCGTACCTGGTTCGTCAGGTTCGACGCCATCGAATTCACGTTGTCGGTCAAATCTTTCCAGGTTCCCGCGACGCCGCGCACATCCGCCTGGCCGCCGAGTTTTCCTTCGGTGCCGACTTCGCGGGCCACGCGCGTAACTTCCGATGCGAATGAATTCAACTGGTCCACCATCGTGTTGATGGTGTTCTTCAATTCGAGAATTTCACCCTTCACGTCCACCGTGATCTTCTTGGATAAGTCACCGTTCGCCACCGCGGTCGTTACTTCAGCGATGTTACGTACCTGGCCCGTCAGGTTGCCGGCCATCGAGTTCACGTTATCCGTCAAGTCTTTCCAGGTTCCGGCGACGCCGGGCACGTCAGCCTGACCGCCGAGTTTTCCTTCAGTACCGACTTCGCGGGCCACGCGCGTAACTTCCGACGCGAACGAATTCAACTGGTCCACCATTGTGTTGATGGTGTTCTTCAATTCAAGAATCTCGCCCTTCACGTCCACGGTGATCTTCTTTGACAAGTCACCGTTCGCCACCGCCGTCGTGACTTCCGCGATGTTACGTACCTGACCGGTAAGGTTGCCGGCCATGAAGTTCACGTTGTCGGTCAAATCCTTCCAGGTACCGGCGACTCCCATCACCTGTGCCTGACCGCCGAGTCGTCCTTCCGTGCCTACCTCGCGCGCCACACGCGTTACTTCCGATGCGAACGAACTGAGCTGGTCCACCATCGTGTTGATAGTGTTCTTCAATTCGAGAATTTCGCCCTTGACGCTCACAGTGATCTTCTTGGATAGATCGCCGTTCGCCACCGCTGTCGTCACCTCGGCGATGTTACGTACCTGGCCCGTTAGGTTTCCCGCCATCGAGTTCACGCTGTCCGTCAGGTCTTTCCAGGTGCCCGCGACGCCGCGCACGTAAGCCTGACCGCCAAGCTCACCTTCGGTACCCACTTCGCGTGCAACGCGGGTCACTTCCGAAGCGAAACCGTTAAGCTGGTCCACCATCGTATTGATGGTGTTCTTCAATTCGAGAATCTCGCCCTTGACGTCAACGGTGATCTTCTTTGACAAGTCGCCATTGGCGACCGCTGTCGTCACATCGGCGATGTTGCGCACCTGGCCGGTAAGATTGCCGGCCATCAGGTTCACCGAATCGGTTAAGTCCTTCCAGGTTCCCGCGACGCCCTTCACGTCAGCCTGGCCGCCAAGTTTTCCTTCGGAACCGACTTCGCGCGCCACACGAGTCACTTCCGACGCGAACGCATTCAACTGGTCCACCATTGTGTTGATAGTGTCTTTGAGTTCGAGAATTTCTCCCTTCACGTCCACCGTGATCTTCTTTGACAAGTCACCGTTGGCCACCGCCGTGGTCACTTCGGCGATGTTACGCACCTGGCCCGTCAGGTTGCCGGCCATGAAGTTCACGTTGTCCGTTAAATCCTTCCACGTACCCGCGACGCCCATCACCTGCGCCTGCCCGCCGAGTTTTCCTTCCGTACCAACTTCGCGCGCCACGCGCGTTACTTCCGATGCGAATGAATTGAGCTGGTCCACCATCGTGTTGATGGTGTTCTTCAATTCTAGAATCTCGCCCTTCACGTCCACGGTGATCTTCTTCGACAAGTCACCGTTGGCCACCGCGGTGGTTACTTCAGCGATGTTGCGCACCTGACCCGTGAGGTTCGACGCCATCGAGTTCACGTTATCGGTCAGGTCCTTCCAGGTTCCCGCGACGCCGCGCACATCAGCTTGGCCGCCTAATTTTCCTTCCGTTCCTACTTCACGCGCGACGCGCGTCACTTCCGAGGCAAATGAGTTGAGTTGGTCCACCATCGTGTTGATGGTGTTCTTCAATTCGAGAATCTCGCCCTTCACGTCCACAGTAATCTTCTTCGATAAGTCACCGTTGGCCACCGCAGTCGTCACTTCAGCGATGTTGCGCACCTGGCTGGTGAGGTTACTGGCCATCGAGTTCACGCTGTCCGTCAAATCCTTCCACGTGCCCGCGACGCCTTTCACTTTCGCTTCGCCGCCGAGTTTTCCTTCGGTTCCGACTTCGCGCGCTACGCGCGTCACTTCAGATGCGAACGAACCCAATTGGTCCACCATTGAGTTCACGATCTTCACCGTGCGCAGAAATTCGCCTTTGAGCGGTCGGCCGTCGACTTCGAGCGCCATGCGTTCCGAAAGATCGCCGTTAGCTACAGCGCCGATCACGCGGGCCATTTCGCTCGTCGGTCGCGCCATGTCATCGATCAAGAGATTGGTCGAATCAACCAGGCGCAACCACGAACCCGATGCGCCCGGCACCGCTGACCGATGGACGATCTTTCCTTCTTTGCCGACGACGCGGCTCACACGCTCAAGTTCCCGCCCGGTTCGGTCGCTCAACTCAATAATCTCGTTGAGCGTGTCAGCGATTTTGCCTGCTTCGCCGGTCCACTCACCCGGCAAGCGCACCGAGAAATCGCCTTTCTTGAAAGCGACCAGGGTCTTCAACAACAGCTTCGCATTGAGCTGATCCGAGGAAACGGTTTGTGTGCGCATAGTTCTTCCTTCCAAAGATTTTCGAGAACTGAAAAAGGCAGGGCGGCGCCGAGCCTTAAGCGGTGGTGAATAGAGATGTCTCCGGGCATAAACCTCAGCCGGGCAGTGAAATCCGCAAACTGTCGTTTAAGGGGATGTCGGGAACGCTTTGGTCTTGGGGGAAAGCGTTAGTGCATTTATAACCTGATGAGGTTCGATCTGTAAACCAGATTTTCCTAAAGTTGCAATTGATTGTCACCCAAATCAAGAAAGCGTCACGCGGATCTCACGGCGTGGCCTGTTTGAGTCGGCCGGGTGAGTTTGCGATGACTGGCGTCGTGCCGGTTCGCAGGGCCATGCTTCTCAAATTAGGGCAATAATATACTTGACGAATCAGACGCCGGAGGTGTACGGTGTCTAGCGTAGTCGAACTCTATCCCGCTTCCAAAGGTGTCCCGCCAATGAGTGATCTAGACATTCGCGCATTAGAAGCGAATTTCGATGGATGGAAACGCGAGCGAGTCCCGCACCTTCCTAATGACAAGGCATTTGAGAGGTATTGTGCTGAGCACCTTCTCAAGAATAACGATCTTTCGGACGAGGAAATCGAGTCAGGACTTTTAGGCGGCTCGGACGATGGCGGAATCGACGCGGTGTACTTTTTCATCAACCGCACACTCATCACTGATGAAACAGAAGTACCCGATCCCGCGATTTCGGCGAGTCTGATTTTGATCCAAGCCAAATATCAAGGCGGCTTTGGGGAAAACGCCGTTGAGGGCATGCACGCTTTTGCTCGCGACCTACTGGACTATTCAAAGCCGGTGGATCAGCTAACTTACCTGAACTCAGTCGCAAGAGATTCAATCTCGCGGTTCAGGGACAAGTATGATCAGATTCTGGGATCGCCGCATACGTTTTACATCTACTTCTGTTACGCAACGAAAAGCGATCAGCCGCCAAACGATAAGGTTGCAAAGCGCGTGGAGAACTTGAAGTCTTTTGTCGTTAGCCGTATCTCCGCCGCAAATGTTGACTTTCGTTATTATGGCGCCGCTAACCTCTTGGGCCTTGCGCGACAATCACCTGTGACTACGCTGCCCATCGAGATATCGAAACACTTCAGCACAAACGATGGCTCTGTAGTGTGCTTGGTGAAGCTTAAAAACTTTGCGCAGTTCTTGACGGACGAACGCGGCGAAATTCGGCGAACCGTCCTTGAGCCAAACGTCCGCGATTACCAAGGCAAGAGAAATCCAGTCAATACCGATATCCGTGCTACGCTAAATACGTCCGACAAGGCAGAGTTCTGGTGGCTAAATAATGGCATCACTCTGTTAGCCAGCGAATGTTCCTTGGCTGGGAATAAGTTAACGGTTAATAGGCCAGAAATTGTAAACGGCCTACAAACTTCGCAAGAGATTTTTACTTTCTTCAAAGATAATCCTGAGAAGTCTGATGATCGGCACGTCTTAATTCGCGTGATTGTTCCCCCCGAAGAGCAGACTCGGAACCGAATAACAAAGGCGACTAACTTTCAAACCTTAGTCAGTCCAGTTTCATTGCACGCGACGGATCGCATCCATTTTGATATTGAAGAACGCCTAAAGCTCTACGAATTGTTTTACGACAGACGCAAGGGACACTATCGCAATCTCCGCAAGCCGATTGCTCAGATCATTAGCATTCGCGATCTTGCGCGAGCAGTGATCGCGATCTTGTTGCAACAGCCTGACAATGCGCGCGCGCGTCCTCAGTCCGTATTAAACAGAGAAGAATCCTACAACCGCATTTTTGACGAATCGTACAACAGGGATGTGTTCGTTACGTGCGTCTTAATTGATCGTCAGGTTAACGACTATCTAAAGCAACGGGAAGACCTCACGCGCGACGAGCGGCGCGATATTCGATTCTATGTCGATATGTGTATTGCCTATGCGCTTAGCAATGATCCGTCTCCTACCGCGCCCGAACTCGCGGCCTTGGCGCAAACAGTCGTCTCATCCATCTCCACCGATTGGTTGAACAATACGACTCAAATGGTCTTAAGGGAATACCGAAAACTCGGTGGGACTGACACCGTGGCTAAGGGGCCGCACCTGCGAGAAGTACTGCTCAGGATGCTAAACGACCACTATCAAGCGATGCTCGCACAAGCCGCAGAGGAAGCGGCGGCAATCGAAGACGCTGAGGCCGAACCATGAAAAGCAAAGAGTTTGAGAAATTTGACGTAGTAATGGACGGACTGTTAACCGTTCCAAAAAGCGAACTACAAAGAAAACTGGACGACGAAAAGCGAGCAAAGGAAAGAAAAAAGCGGCCAGTTAAGACCGCTTCTTCCCGCGTTTCCGCTTCCGGTAAAAGGCGCGCACGTTAGTGCGATAATTTCTCAGCGGCTTTGCCTTTGCCGGTTACTTCGGCGTAAGTAAGACGCTTGCCGCTGACTTGCTCCATTACTCGTTCAAAGCGTTCGCCGTCAGTGCCACGGCGTGAATTGAAACGATAAGTTTGTTCGTCAAGATATCTGAAAAGATGAAACGGCTCGACACTAACATACGTGCCTTTGATGCTTCGCTTCAGAAGCGACCAAAAGTTTTCAATTCCGTTCGTGTGAACTTGCCCATCAACATAACGTTCCGCGTGGTTGATTACGTTGTGAATGTATTCATCCTCAAGTTTGTTGTAAGACTTAAACGCATCGCTGTAAACAACCGATCCGCTTTCGACATGTTGGCGCACGGTACGATCAAGCGATCCAGTGCGCACGTTCGGAACTACTTGGCATCGAACTTCGCGGCTGTGGCGATCCAGCAAACCCATGACCGCAACTTTACCCGCGCCGCCTGTGCCAAGATGCTTCTTCTTCGTTTCGTGCATGTTGCGAGCCAGACCACCGATGAACGTTTCGTCAACCTCAACGTGGCCTTGCATCTTCTTGAGAAACGAACCGCTCTGCATCGCAAGCCTGATTCGGTGATCCATAAACCAAGCCGTCTTTTGCGTCACGCCGAACGCTTTCGCCATTTCATAAGAGCTAATCCCGTTTTTGCAATTCACAACTTGCCAGACGGCGGGAAGCCACTTATCAAGGCCAATAGGCGAGTCCTCAAAGATAGTTCCCACTTTGACCGAAAACTGCCGTTGCCTGTGGGCGCTCTTACATTGCCACTTGCGCTGCTTCGCCAGAAACGTAACGTCATCGCGTCCGCACGTTGGGCAAGTCACACCATCCGGCCATCTGCGAACCGCCAGATAGTTCAAGCAGTTGTCAGGATCGGAGAAGAAAATGATCGCTTCTTGCAGCGTCTTTGGTGTTTTGTCGGTTGCCATGATATGAGGATCGTAGCACAATGAAGTTGATTCGTCAAGTATATTATTGCCCGGTAATAATATACTTTACAACTCCACCGATTTGTGCTAAATTCTCACCATAATGAAGCAAGAACCGAAGACACTGCAAGAAGCAATCGTCTACTTCTCGAACCCTGACAACTGCCGAGAATATCTCATAGCCCGGCGCTGGCCCAACGGCGTAACCTGTCCTCGTTGCGACAGCCCGAACGTTACCTATTCGCCGAAGCACAATCGCTGGCAGTGTGCGAGCCATCACCAGAATATAGAAGACAAGCGCCGACAGTTCACACTCAAGACCGGGACCATTTTTGAGGATTCCAATGTGAAGCTGGACAAGTGGCTGATGGCGATGTGGATGGTCGTCAACTGCAAGAACGGCGTCAGCTCATACGAGATTCATAGAGCTATCGGCGTCACCCAAAAGACGGCGTGGTTTATGGATCACCGCATTCGTTTGGCGCTTGGGATGGAACCGTCCGAAAAGATGGTTGGTCACATCGAAGTCGATGAGACATTCATTGGCGGTCGCGCCCGATACATGCACAAGGCGGATCGCAAGCGCAAGATTCACGGCACAGGTGGTTACGGCAAGGTAGCAGTCATGGGTTTGTTAGATCGCCATTCGAAACAAGTCCGCACGATGGTCGTGCCGAACGTGCGTCGTCGCTCACTTGATCCCGTTGTTCGTCAGCATGTCGAGGCTGGATCGAATATCTATTCTGATGCGTTCAAGTCGTATACAAGTTTGCAGGATGAATACGTGCATCAGGTAATTGACCACGCGGAAAAGTATGTTGACGGACAGGTTCATACTAACGGCATTGAGAACTTTTGGTCGCTTCTGAAAAGGACTCTTAAAGGTACTTATGTAAGCGTCGAACCGTTTCACCTTTTCAGATACCTTGATGAACAATCTTTCAGGTTCAACAATCGCACGCTGACGGATGGCCAGCGGTTCGATATCGCCTCTCGTGCCATTATCGGAAAACGGTTGACGTTCGCGGAAGTAACGGGTAAAACTGACTTCCGCCGTCCCCATCGTCTTGACGCATAAACGACAAGGCCGGGGCAAGCGGCTTTCAACCGGGCGTCCCTGCGGTCGCAATTCTTAGAAAAGTGCGATAGCATTCCCCCATGCCCGATGTGATCGACCTGTATGCTGGTGCGGGCGGCTTGAGTTTGGGAGCCGCAAGAGCTGCTTTCCGCGTAGTAGCTGCGGTCGAGAACGACAGGTACGCTTTAGACACGCACACGAGAAACTTCCCGCAGACGATCCATTTGAATACTGACGTTGCCGCGCTCACTGGCGAACGTCTCCTCGAAGTTGCCGGAGTACGTCGAGGACAATTGGACGGAATTATCGGCGGGCCACCTTGTCAGGGCTTCAGTGCCATAGGCCAAAAGCGACTTGACGATGATCGGAACAATCAGTTCGTAGAGTTCTTTCGCTTAGCGGGTGAAGTCCGACCGAAATTTTTCCTTGCCGAGAATGTTCCCGGAATTCTTGACACTCGTTTTGATGCTCTGCGTGAACGGGCCATGAGTTTCGTTTCGGATTATGAAATCTTAAATCCGATGAAGGTGGTGGCGAGCGACTACGGCGCTCCCACCACGCGAACAAGGATATTCTTCATGGGGTTTCAAAGTCGGTACTTCGAGCCGCTTACAGAAGCATCGTTCGATCCGCCCGCCCATGCGAGGACCGTCTGCGTTAGAGAGGCACTGCGCGGTCTGCCGTGCGACATC
>DASQYL010000535.1:0-15544 GCA_035639235.1 Pyrinomonadaceae bacterium
GAAACCGAGGGCGCGTTCTCGACCTTGTTTCTGACGCCGCAGGAATTGATCGCGATTCGCGACCCGCGCGGTTTCCGTCCTTTAGCGCTGGGACGTTTGAACGATGCCTGGGTGTTTGCGTCAGAGACCTGCGCGTTTGATCTCATCGACGCGAAATATGTGCGCGACGTGGAGCCGGGCGAGATGATCGTCATCAACGAAGACGGCTTGCATTCGTCGCATCCGCTGAAGCCGCAGCTACATTCAATGTGCATCTTCGAGCATGTGTATTTTTCGCGGCCCGACTCGATCATCTTCGGTCAATCCGTCAATCGATCGCGACATAAGATGGGACAGCGCCTCGCCATCGAGCAACCTGCCGATGCCGACATTGTCGTCCCCGTTCCCGATTCCGGCGTGCCCGCGGCGATAGGTTACTCGGCCGAAAGCGGTCTGCCGTTTCGCTTCGGCCTGGTACGCAATCACTACGTCGGCCGCACCTTCATTGAGCCGCGCCAATCGATTCGTAGCTTTGGCGTGCGTATTAAACTTAATCCGGTGCGGCATCTGATCGAAGGCAAACGCATCGTGCTGATCGACGATTCGATCGTGCGCGGCACCACCTCGAAAAAAATCGTCCGCATGGTGCGCGAAGCCGGCGCCAAAGAGATTCATGTGCGCATCTCGTGCCCGCCCACGATCAGCCCCTGCTACTACGGCGTCGATACACCGAATAAATCGGAGTTGATCGCCGCGAATTATTCCGTCGAAGGCATTCGCAGGTTTATCGAAGCGGATTCGCTTGGGTATCTCTCGCTCGAAGGCATGCAGTCCGCCACCGGCCTGAGCGCCGACGAATCATGCGTCGCCTGCTGGAGCGCGCGCTATCCCACGCGCATCACGAGCGAAGCCGAGACCATGCACTCGCGCGACGAATCGGCGACGCCGCACGTGCCGGTGGAAATCTAATGACCCTCGTCGGTAAATCAATTCCCCGCAAAGAAGGCCGTAAGAAAGTTACCGGCGCGGCGCTGTACGTCGATGATTTGACGTTCGACGGGATGCTGCACGGGGTGACGGTGCGGAGTTCGATTCCGCGCGGAAGGATTAAGTCGATCTCGTTCGAGCAGCCGCCCGCTAGGCTTCGCACCCTCACCCACCCTCTCCCAGGGCAAGAGGAAAAAGAAGCAGGCGGTACTAACTTCATTCCCTGGGATGAATTCACCATCGTCACCGCTAAAGACATTCCCGGCGAAAACTACGTCGCGCTGATTCTTAACGATCAGCCTTATCTCGCTGACCAAGTCGTCAATCATCCTGAAGAACCGATCGTGCTGCTCGCTCATCACGATAAATATTTGCTCGAAGAAGCGCGGCGTTGTGTGCGCATTGAATATGAAGAGTTGCCGGCGATCTTTTCGTTGGACGATTCGTTGGCGAAAAAGGAAATTGTTTGGGGCGAGGACAATGTTTTCAAACAGTTTCTCGTCGATAAAGGCAACGTTGAAGAGGCGTGGGCCAAGGCGGATTTCATCGTCGAGGGTCAATATGAAACCGGTGCGCAGGAACAGCTTTACATCGAAACGAACGGCGCGATTGCGATTGCCAATTCTGAACAAGGCGTGACGGTCTGGGGATCGATGCAGTGTCCTTATTATGTGCACAAGGCGCTGATCAAATTGTTTGGGTTGCCGGAAGAGAAGATTCGCGTGATTCAGACCGAGACCGGCGGCGGGTTTGGCGGTAAGGAAGAATATCCGTCGATGATCGCGGGCCACGCGGCGCTCTTGTCGTGGAAGTCAGGCAAGCCGGTGAAGATGATCTACGACCGCGCGGAAGACATGGCTGCGACGACTAAGCGGCATCCTTCGCGCACGCGGCACAAAACCGCAGTGACGAAAGACGGAAAGTTATTGGCGCAGGAGATCGATTTTGTGATCGACGGCGGCGCGTACTGCACGCTCTCGCCGGTCGTGCTGTCGCGCGGGACCATTCACGCGGCTGGTCCGTATTTTTGTCCGAACGTACGCATCAAGAGCACCGCAGTAGCGACCAACGTGCCGCCGCATGGCGCGTTTCGCGGATTCGGAGCGCCGCAGAGCATCTTTGCTTTGGAGCGGCACATGGACAAAGTCGCGCGCACGATTGGATTAACGCCCGATGAATTTCGGCGACGCAACTTTATTAAGCAAGGCGAAACGACGGCGACGAATCAAATCATTCGCGAGCAGGTCAATCTGGAAGGATTGATGAATCGCGCGTTTGAGTTGACCGATTATCATGCGAAGCGCGAGACGTTTGCGCGAGAGAATGGTACGCACGCCTCTGGCGTGCTGCGCGCCGGAGGTGCGCGTGCCCGGAAGGGCATCGGATTCGCTTCGTTTATGCATGGCGCCGGCTTCACGGGTTCGGGCGAGGTCTATCTGCAATCCGTGGTGGGGGCTGAGGCGACCAGCGAAGGCCGCGTGAAAATTCTCGCCGCCAGCACCGAGATTGGCCAGGGCACCAACACGATTTTCGCGCAGATTGCGGCTGAAGCGCTCGGACTTGATCACGATTTGTTCGAAGTGATTCAACCCGACACCGCCAACGTGCCGAACAGTGGTCCAACAGTCGCTTCGCGCACCTGCATGATCGTCGGCAAGCTCGTCGAATCAGCCGTGTTGGGATTAAGACAAACTCTCATCGGCAGCGGATGTCTGAAAGATCAATTCACGCAAACCGAATTTCAAGCGGCTTGCCGTGAGTACATCGCGCAGCATGGTCCATTGAAATCTTTCAGCCAATATCAGCCACCGCCCAACGTGCATTGGGACGACGAAAAGTATGAAGGCGAAGCGTATGGCGCGTTCGCGTGGGCCGTTTATGTCGCCGAAGTTTCGTACGATCCCCTGACTTATGAAGCGCACGTCGACGACTTCGTCGCGGTGCAGGAAGTCGGTCGCGTGATCAATCCGGTGCTGGCCGCCGGGCAAATCGAAGGCGGCGTGGCGCAGGCGATCGGCATGACGCTTTATGAAAATGTCGTGTGGCAGCAGGGGCGCATGGCGAACGGGCAGATGACAAACTACATAATGCCCACCGCTGCCGACGTGCCGCCCATTCGCGTTTACTTTGAAGAGAACCCTTACGCTTTCGGTCCCGCCGGAGCCAAAGGCATCGGCGAGTTGCCGATGGACGGGCCGGCGCCCGCGATTGTTAATGCGATCGAAAACGCCACCAGAATAAATTTGGCAATCATTCCGTTACTGCCCGAGAAAATCTTCGAGCAGATGAGCGATTGAGTGGCTGCTTCAAAAATAGCCCTTCAGTATTCAACCGATGTTGGTCTCATTCGCACCTCGCTTCAGCCAGCCGGGAGGACCTTAGAACTAAGGGACCTTTGCGACAAGCCTTCTTCAACCAATAGCGCTCGCACGGGCGCTTCTCATCCATTCGCGCGCTTCTGACGCTTGCCTTTGCTTTTGTAATGGAATAGGTTTTTCAACTACATCGAATGAGCCCAGTCAAGCCCATCAACATCGTTGCTCCGATCGTGTCGTTCGCGCTGGCGGCGGGATTGACGCCGGTCGTGCGGACACTGGCGCGACGCTGGGGCTTCGTCGCAAAACCTAAAATCGATCGTTGGCACAAGCAGCCGACGGCGATGCTGGGAGGCGTCGGGATTTGGCTCGCCGTGATTGCGACTTATCTGGCGCTCGTGCCGCACACCAGCGGCGGTTGGGTGGTGATCGGGGCGGCTTCGTTTCTGTTTTTGGTCGGACTGATTGACGACTGGCTGCACATCAAGCCTTACCAAAAATTAATCGGGCAAGTCATCGGAGCTGCGGCGGTCGTTAATTATGGATTGATGTTGCCGTGGACCCGTTCGCTTCTGGCGAACATGGTAATCACGATCTTTTGGCTAATCGGAATCACGAATGCGATCAACCTGCTCGACAACATGGATGGGCTGGCGACGGGAATTGCGGCCATTGCGTCAGGTTTTCTGACTTACAACTTCATTGCTGCAGGTCAGCCTACCGAAGCGATGATGCTCGCCGTTTTTGCGGCTGCATTGATCGGATTCTTAATTTACAACTCAAATCCGGCATCGATCTTCATGGGCGATAGCGGCTCGATGTTCATCGGGTTCTTTCTCGCCAGCGCTGCGCTGATCAATTTGGCCGGCGGCCGGTCGCGCGCTTTCGTGCCGGTACTCGCCGTGCCGATCCTGGTATTGTTTATTCCGATCTTCGACACTACGTTTGTCACCGTGCTGCGCAAGCTTTCCGGCCGTGCCGCATCGCAAGGCGGCCGCGACCATACGTCACATCGCCTGGTGGCGCTGGGACTCTCTGAGAAACGCGCGGTGCTGATGCTCTACGGGCTGGCCGCGCTTTCCGGATTGCTGGCTGTGGTGGTTCGCGAATTGAAGCCGGACGTGAGCATTGCGCTGCTGGCGATCTTCACGTTGGGACTGACCCTGCTCGGCGTTTACCTTGCGAGAGTAAAAGGATATGACCAGGAGGATGAAATTCGCGGCGAGCGCGAGAGTCCCCTGTTCGCTTTTCTCATCGATTTTTCTTACAAGCGGCGCATCTTTGAAGTCCTGCTCGACATCGTTCTGATCGTGCTCGCGTATTGGTCGGCGTATGCGCTTCAGTTCGGTCCAGCTTCGGATAGTCCTGCCTGGAAATTGTTCCTGCGTACGCTGCCGGTGCTGGTGGTGGTGAGACTGGCCGCGTTTCTAATGTTCGGCGTCTATCGCGGTATTTGGCGATACACGAGCATGGATGACCTGCTCGCTTTTGCTAAAGCAGTCGTCGTGGGATCGTTCTTGAGCATGCTGATCATACTGTTTCGATTTCGGTTCCAGGGATTCTCACGCGCAGTCTTTTTGATCGATGCGTTAGTGATGTTGTTGCTGCTGGCCGGCAGTCGCGTTGCGTTCCGTTTCTTTCGCACAGTGTTGCCCTCGGGCGCCGGCGCTGACGGTTGCCGGGTTTTGATCTATGGCGCGGGCGATGCCGGCGAGTTGCTGTTGCGTGAACTGCTGAACAATCGTGAACTGAGCTATTCTCCGATCGGCTTTATGGATGACGATGCGAGTAAGCACGGCAAACTGATTCACGGGTTTAGAGTTTTCGGGGGCAATGGATTGCTGCCGAAAGTTTTGGCCGAGCACAACGTCGAGCAGGTTTTGATTTCAACGCCGCGAATATCAGATGAACGCATCGCCGAAATCCTGAGCGAGTGCGACTCGCGAAGCGTGAAGCTGCGACGTTTGTCTATCCGGCTCGAGACCATCTCAGATAATCCGCTCGAGGGCGTACCGCAAATTTCTGCGAATGGAGATCGATAGCTCTTTTCAACTTTCCACCGCGTGGCCCAAACCAAACACTCATCGGTAATCACTCTTACGCTCGATCCGCCGGCATTGCGTTGGCTCCTGTTGGTTCCGGTGCTTTTGGCGCTGATCGGCGTCTGGTTCGCGGTGCGTTGGTACGTCGGCAACACGATTGCCGAATACACCTCGACGCCAGACGCGGACGGAATCGCCATGGCGCAGATGGCGGTACGTTGGGCGCCCGATAATGCCTTTGGATATTGGCGGTTAGGCTCGTTAGAGGAAAAGAATTTTAGTGCGGATAATTTGGCAGCGGCCGTCCGCGAATTTAAGCTCGCAGTAGAAGTTGAGCCTTTTGATTTTCGTTATTGGATGGAGCTAGGCCGCGCCCTCGAAGCCGCCGGCGACACTCCGCACGCTGAGAGAGCGCTGCGCCGCGCAGTGGAACTGGCGCCCGCATATTCGCATCCGCTCTGGCAGTATGGAAACCTGCTGCTGCGAGAGGGCAGAACCGACGAGGCCTTTGCCGAACTTGCCCGCGCCGCCGAAGCCGATTGGCAGATGGAGGCGCCGGTGTTTGGTTTGGCTCGTCAAGTGTTTGGCGACGATCTCGCCGCCATTACCAGGGCCTTTCCCTCTTCGTCATTACGTCTTCACTTTGCACTTAACCTCATCCGCTCTTCAGAAAACGCCGACGACGCACTACGAGTGGTCGAAACCGTAAATGCGGCCGATCGAAAGAAAGAATCTGAGGCATTAACCGATCTGCTCAAGGCTTGCATCAGCGCTCGGCGTTATCGTGCAGCGCTTGCGCTGGTGCGCGATCTGCAAACCGATGGCGAGCAAGTTCCCACAGCCGAAAACTTTTGGAATGCGGGATTTGAATTGCCACTGGTCATCGCTGATGATAAGCCGTTTCATTGGCTGATAAATTCTCGATCGGATGCGCAAGTCACGACGGATAATGCCCGGCCGCACAGCGGCCGTTCCAGCCTGCGAATAATTTTCAAAGCGCCAAACAAACTCGATAGCATCCCAATCTCGCAAACGGTGGTGGTTGAACCCGACACGCAATACAAGCTTCAGTTTTATGCTCGCACCGAGAATCTGCTGAGCGCGCGTTTGCCGGTCGTCTCGATCTCCGATCCGGCCGGCGTGCCGCTACAATCTTCGCCGCCTTTACCTTCAGGGACGAATGACTGGCAGCCGGTTACGATCAGCTTCAGAACGAAACCCAAACAGGAGGGCATCGTCATTACTTTTTATCGCGATCCATGTGCGGACAAAGAACCGATCTGTCCGATCTTCGGCACTGCCTGGTATGACGACTTCAGTCTCCAAAGAATCAGCGGTGGTGCTGCCGGCCCAAAGCCAGGCAGCGCCGATCGCTAGAGCAATTTCGCGCGACAGCCCAAAGCGGCGGCACACGCTCGCCAGTCGTCTGGCGTTCCTAACGATCTGCGTGATGATCGTGTTGACGACGTTGGCCTTCGGCACCGTGCACGATTGGGCGCTGGCGGTTTTTGCATTCACGGCTGCGAGCCTTGTGTGCTTATGGTCGATCGACGGAATGATTCTCCGATCAGTGCGCCTGAATCGTAATGCATTGCAATGGCCTTTGCTGGGATTGATCGTAGTGGGATTGATTCAACTGCTGCCGCTGCGCGCCGCACCTGACGATGCGGGGCTCGGGTTGTCTTTAACGCGCGCTTTGAGCCTGGATAGTTACGCGACCCGATTGTTCCTGGTCCAAATCACTTCGTTATTCATCTATTTCGCGGCGGTCTTGATCTTTACCGATTCCTCGCGTCGGTTGCGCGCACTCACGCGCACCATTGTCATCTTTGGTTTCTTGCTGGCGATGTTCGGACTGACGCAGTCCTTGACCACTGACGGCACGCGCGTCTATTGGTTTCGACAATTGACGCAAAGCTCAGCCTTCGGTCCTTTTATTAATCGACATCACTTCGCGGGCTACATGGAGTTGACGATCGCGTTGCCGTTAGGATTGTTGTTTTCGGGATCGCTGGAGCCATATAAGCGCCCGCTGTACGCGTTCGCCGTTCTCTTGATGTCTGTCTCGCTCGTGCTGACAAATTCGCGCGGCGGCATGATCAGCCTGACCGCTGAAGTTCTCTTCGTGATTGTTGTAGCCGGACCCGGATTCAAAGAAAGTTCGCGAACTAAGTTAACTCGCGGTTTGGTACTACGCGGAGCAGCCGCGCTGGCGTTTGCGGTAATCCTTTTCTTTGGCGGGCTTGCGGTTGGCGGTCCGGATGCCTTCGGCCGGTTGTTGGGAACCGTGAACGCCGCCGATCCAACAAATGGCCGGGCACACTTCTGGAATGTAACGCTGGACGTGATCAAGCAGCATCCAGTGATCGGAGCGGGCCTCGGATCGTTCGGCGTCATTTACACGCGCTACGATACGGCCAACGGTTTATATCGCCTGGAACAAGCGCACAATGACTATTTGCAGATCCTGGCTGATGCGGGAATCGTCGGCGCGCTGCTCGGACTCGCATTCATCATCATCCTTTTCGGTAAAGGTTTCGCGCGTCGCAATACCGACGATAAATTCCGCGCCGGTGTCGCGACCGGAGCGCTGGCCGGCTGTTTTGCGGTGTTGGTCCACAGCGCGTTCGATTTCACTTTGCACACCACGTCAAATGCGTTGCTGTTTCTGATCTTGGCGGCAATGGCTACTCTCGATCGACGCGTAAATGAAAACGGAAACGGCCACCGGCGACGACGCGGAAGCAGTAAGACTACTCCATCCCAAACTGAATCAGTGTGATTCGGGACTGGGCGTTTGTGTCTTTGATTCCCGCCGATGTAGTCTTGGCGCGGCTTTCCCGGTAATCGGTGTTGAGGTATTAAATCCCGGCCCGACAAGGAGATCGTTTCAAAGTGTCTTCGGCAGCAGCCGCGAGTGTCTCACCCCACCAGGAAAATTGGAGCAAACTCCAAACCTTACCCGCAGTATGCCTGGACGCGATCGCGCGTCATAACAAGCCGGACACAGTCAACGAAAAGCGCCGCGACAACTGGATCCAAATCTCTGCGCGCGAATTTATCGACCGCGTGCGTCACATTGCGCTGGGCCTGGCGGACGCCGGTATTCGGCCACAGGATCGCGTCGCGTTGATTTCTGAAAACCGGCCCGAATGGTCCATCGTCGATTTGGCAATTCTGAGCGTGGGCGCGGTGACGGTTCCGCTCTACACCACGCAATCAGTCGAACAGATCGAATTCATCTTGCGAGATTCCGGCGCCCGCGCGCTGATGATTTCCGGCGGACGGGTCTTGCGGCATGCGCGCAAAGGGTTCGCCAACGTCGAGCGGCTTGAACGCGTTGTCGTTTTTGATTCCGAAAAGGCTGCCGGTGTCGAACAAGCAACCAGCCTGGAGCAGATTGAAGCGCGCGGCGCGGCCATCGAACTAGATGAACCAAACGCTTTCGAGAAGTTAATCGAGCAGGGACGCGGCGAAGATCTGGCGACGATTATTTACACTTCGGGGACGACGGGCGAGCCCAAAGGTGTGATGCTGACCCACGACAATTTCATCTCGAACGTCAGGTCCATCACCGTCGGCTTGCCGATCTCACCCGCCGACATATCGCTTTCAGTTTTGCCGCTTTCTCACATTTTTGAACGCAGCGTCTTCTATGTTTTCTGTTACGTCGGCGTTTCGGTTCATTACGCAGCATCGATCGAACAGCTCGGCGAATTTCTGCGCGAGGTGCGTCCCACGATCATGACCGCCGTGCCGCGGCTCTTCGAACAGGTTTATCACCGCATCGTGAAGAAAGGGATGTCTGCGGGCGGCCTGAAGACCAGGATCTTTGAGCGGTCGTTGGCGATCGGCCAACGCTATGCTGAGTTGAAAGATAAAGAGCGGCGCATTCCGATTTCTTTGAAAGCTCGCCATGCAATCGCCGATCGACTGGTTTTTACGAAATGGCGCGAAGGCATTGGGGGACGGTTGCGCTACTTCGTCTCGGGCGGCGCGCCGCTGTCGCCCACGCTTTCATATTCGTTTTTGGGCGCGGGCATCTGCATACTGCAAGGTTACGGCATGACTGAAACTTGCATCGTTTGCGCGAACCGCCCCGAAGATAATTGCGTCGGCTCGATCGGAAAACCTTTCAAAGGAATCGAGGTCAAGATTGCCGAAGACGGCGAGATGCTCGTTCGTGGTCCCAGCGTAATGAAGGGCTACTACGCTCACCCCGAAGCGACCGCGGCAGTGATGAACGACGATTGGTTTGCGACCGGCGACGTTGGTTACCAAGATGACGCAGGCCATCTCTTCATCACCGACCGCAAGAAAGATCTTTTCAAATTATCGAACGGTAAATACATCGCGCCGCAGCAACTCGAAAGCCTCCTCAAGCAAAGCGAGTTCGTCAATCAAGTCATCGTCATTGGATCGAGCCGCAAATTCCCCGCAGCTTTGATTGTGCCTGACTGGGAAGACTTAAAGCAGGCTCTGCGCGCGGCGGGTGAAAACGTGAGCGGTTCGCACGCCGACATCGCGCGCAATCCCGCCGCGGTTAAGCTCGTGCAAAAGGACGTGACAGCGATTACGGCGCACCTCGCCGACTATGAACGCGTGCGCCGTATCGCGTTGCTGCCCGAAGAATTCTCAATCGAAAAAGGCGAGATGACGCCGACGCTGAAAGTGAAGCGCGCCGTGATCGATCAAAAGTATGGCGAGTTGATCGACGACCTCTATCGCAGCGCTTAATTGGTGTCAGAACCGGGAGCGGTAGCGACCGGATCAATTAATAACTTAGGTCATAGTCCGATCTCCAGCACTCTGGAGTCTTAAACCGCGCGATCACGCCGCGCGTTTCTTTTTCGTTTCCTTGAACACGAGACGCATCAGCCACGCCGGCATGGACCAGATATGGCCGTCGAGGTCGCGCTGTACCATCACGCGAGTTTGATCGTTCAGGCAGGTCTCAATTACGGTGATCGTCGCGATTCCGTCTTCATAAGACCTACCGATCAAGTCAGCATTCGAATCGTTCTTTATCTCTGGCCGTCTGGCTCGGAACGGCAGCGTAATCTGTCTTGCGCTCATGAAAACCTCTCTGGGCGATGACTGCGTCGCCATCAGTTTAGATTACGACACCGTCAAAGAAGTTGTTCAAATCTCGTCGAGGCTGTCGATCTCAGTATCGACGACGAAGGTTAAGCGCAAGTGAACGCGATAAGAAATTTCGGTTAAGAATTTGTGCCAACGTGCTCGTCACAACTGCTCAAAAGTTGATTGCGCTGCGTCCCGATTGATGAGCAAGAAATCTTCAAGTCGCGGTTTTCGTCGAAATTGCTGAGGAAAAGTGCTTAATTCCGAGCCCACGTAAATCACGATTTGGCGTTTTGTCTGTACTTAATGTTATTTTCAAGGCCGCCCAAAAACCTCTGGAAATTGGTTTAGAAGCAACCTTCGGTCATCGAACCTTCATCAGTGCGTGACCGGAAAAGAGAATGTCATGGAGATCATTCTGGTCAATGAGGGAGTCTCACGAACCACCTTGATGGAGATGGGTGAACAGACATTCGGCGATATGGTGAAGGCGGTTGTTGATATTGAAAAGAAAGTAATGGCCATTGGTGGGGGATTACATGTCGACGAGGAGAGCTTCCTACTGGAACGGGGATCAGTTCAGGAGAATTTGTGGGGAATCAATCTTCATGCGAAAGAGGATTTTCCGAAGTTCGTTGAGTTCGATTCCGTTATCAATATCCGGCCCGGACAGGATAACCCGTCGCGTGGTGTCGAAGATCCTACTGTTCGTGACCGCGTAATCGCTATTGTGAAAGGGTTGGTGAAGTGAAACTCTATCATCCAGAATTGGCCGCAGGTCGATGGTTTACTTTTTCGATAGCCGAACAGTTGGGAAATGTCGGTAGCGAATACGAACGGGCACTGCGGGCCAAGCAACACGGAGATGATGAGCGGTTCGGCCATGCTTTTGCTCGCATGCTTGAATTGATGGACTTAACGATTGCCGATCCTCGTTGGCGAAACCATCGATTAAAGGAGTTGTGCCGGGTTAGAGGAATCGCCTGCGAGCAATTAACTAATGAGAGGCCTGAACCATGGGCGCGTCAGGACCTGAAAGCGTATTTTCTTCAATTCGCAATCTGGGCCCGTAATGAACAATATGCGGCGCGGGCCGCGAAGTAAGTCACTTGAATGGCCAAGAATCTCGTAGTTGTCGAATCGCCGGCCAAGGCGAAGACGATCAATAAATATCTCGGCAAGGACTTCGTGGTGAAGGCCTCAATCGGGCATATCAAAGATCTACCTTCCAAAGGTTTGGGCGTCGACGTCCAGAATAATTTCGAACCTGAATACGAGATCATTCCTGATTCGAAAAAGCGAAACAATAAGAAGATCGTTGCCGATCTTAAGAAGACTGCTAAAGAAGTAGATGCGATTTACCTGGCTGCTGACCCCGATCGCGAAGGTGAAGCGATTTGCCAGCATCTCGCCGAAGAAATCGTCCCGAAGAAACCGGCCAAGCCTGCGTTCCGCGTGATGTTCAATGAGATCACCAAACGTGCGGTGCAAGCGGCTTTCGAACACCCCAAACAGATTGATGAGAACTTAGTCGATGCGCAGCAAGCGCGGCGGGTGCTCGATCGCTTAGTCGGCTACAAAGTTTCGCCGCTGCTGTGTCGGACAATTGGCGGACGGCTCAGCGCGGGCCGCGTCCAGTCAGTCGCGCTGCGCATGGTCGTCGAGCGCGAGCGGGAAATCGAAGCGTTCGTCAAAACTGAATACTGGACTATCGCGGCGAATCTCAGCGGCGCAGAACCGCCGCAGTTTGTCGCGCGCTTATTGAAAGTCGGCGACAAGACGGTTAAGACGAGCAACTTCGATCAGGAACTGAAGAAGAGTGAACTGCTGATTGGCGCGGAAGCCTACGCGAAAGAGATTGTTGCTGAGGCGCAACAGCAAACATTTATCGTCGATGAAGTCACGACCAAAGAGCGCAAGCGCAATCCCGTCCCGCCCTTCATAACCTCGAAACTGCAGCAGGAGGCGTCGCGCAAACTCAGCTTTCCCGTGAAGCGTACGATGATGATCGCGCAACATCTCTACGAAGGTGTGGAGATTGGCAGCGAAGGGTCGGTCGGTTTGATTACTTACATGCGCACTGACTCGACGCGTGTCAGCGAGGCGGCGCTCAGTGACGTGCGCGGCTTCGTCAAACAGCAGTACGGCGACAACTATCTGCCGGAGAAAGCTGTTCACTATCGTTCGAAGAAGGATGCGCAGGACGCGCACGAGGCAATCCGTCCGACGGATGTCACGCGCACGCCTGACTCGCTGGCGAAATATCTGAAACCGGAAGAGCTGAAACTTTATCGCTTAATCTGGCAAAGGTTTGTCGCGTCGCAGATGATGCCCGCGCTCTTCGATCAAACCACTATCGATATCAAAGCGGGGCGCTTTGTTTTTCGCGCCACCGGTTCAGTGCAGAAGTTCGACGGCTTCCTGGCCGTTTATCAGGAAGGCCGCGATGAAAAGTCTGATGACGAGGAAGACGAGCGCACGTTGCCATTGGTTCAGAAGGGCGAGACGCTCGCGTTGAATAAGATCGATCCCGAACAGCATTTCACTGAACCGCCACCGCGCTACACGGAAGCTACTTTAGTGAAGGCCTTGGAAGAAAAAGGGATCGGTCGCCCATCGACCTATGCAGCGATCATGACTGTGATTCAGGATCGCGAATACGTCGAGAAGAAAGAAGGGCGTTTTCATCCGACCGCGCTCGGCAAGACCGTAAACGACGTTTTAATCGAAGGCGGCTTTGACGATCTATTTAATGAGACGTACACGGCGCGGATGGAAGAAGAGCTTGATGAGATCGAGGAAGGCAAGCTCAAGTGGACCGACGCCTTGCACGAGTTTTACGACAAATTCAAAGACGATCTGACGAAGTTTCAGAAGTACGCCAAGGACATCAAAGAAAAAGAGACGCCGACCGACGAAGTCTGCTTGAAGTGCAACACGCCCGGCATGGTGCAGAAGCTGGGCCGGTTTGGAAAATATCTGAAGTGTAACAACTGCGGCGCGACCCGCGATGCTGAACCGCCGCCGGCGGTTGAAGCTTCGTCCTCATCTGACGGCGAAGAAGAGATCGAGAATTGCGAATTGTGCGGCAAGCCAATGCAGTTGAAACGAGGGCGCTTCGGACCGTTCTATGGCTGCTCCGGCTATCCTGAGTGCAAGAACATCCGTAAGATTTCCAAGAGCGGCAAGCTCACCGCGCCGCCGCAGCCACTCGATGAGAAATGCCCTGTCGATGGCGCCCAGTTAGTCAAACGCTGGGGACGATTTGGTGAATTCATTTCCTGTTCTAATTATCCCAAGTGCAAATACATCAAGCAGGAGACGACGGGCGTGAAGTGCCCGCGACCGGGATGCAGCGGAGAACTCGTGGTGAAAAAATCACGCCGCGGCAAAGTTTTCTACGGCTGTTCGAATTATCCGAAATGCGAAACCGTGTTTTGGGACAAACCCATCGTTGAGAAATGTCCGCAATGTGGTAAGCCATTTATTTTGGAAAAGACTACGAAGAAAGGCACCACGAAGTATTGCTCTGACGCCGAAGGATGCGGATACAAGAGCGAGTTGATGCCCATCAGTCCGCCACAGCAACCGCCGCAGGAGAAGCGCGCGTGAACTTTTCTCTAGCCCAGCCGTTTACGGCTGGGAACTGTAATCTAGGTCGCACAAAAGCCTCCTTAAGGAGGCTTTCATATTTTTCATCGTCCTGATCACCAGGCGTAAACGCCTGGGCTAGAGAAATCTACCAGCCATCCCGGAGATACATCGCCGAATAGTTCACGTAGTTCTGCCAGAAGAGATCGAGACTCGCGACTTCTTCGTCCGTCAAGGGCCGCTTAACCCGCGCCGGCATTCCCATGACGAGACTTCGCGGCGGAATGATCGTGCCGGGTGATACCAACGACCCTGCAGCCACCAACGATTGCGCGCCTACGCGCACATCATCCAATACAATCGATCCGATTCCGATCAGACACTGCCGTTCAACGTAACAACCGTGCAATGTGACGCTGTGACCGATGGTGACTTCTTCTTCGAGGATCGTCGGCTTCTCGCCGGTGCGCGTGTGCAGCACGCAGTTGTCCTGCACATTCGTGCGATCGCCGATGCGAATGTAGAACATATCGCCGCGCACGACTGTGCCGAACCAGACGGACGCTCGTTCGCCGATGTGCACGTCGCCGATAACCTGTGCGCTATCGGCGATGAAAGCTGTTTCGTGAATTTGCGGATGGACTCCGCGAAAGGGACGGATCATGTAATCTAAAACGCAAAGCTGCCATAGAAGGCGCTGTTCTCGCCGTCGCGTTCCCAGGTGTCGCCAACTGCATGGCCTGAATACGCGGCCTTCAAGGTGTATCCGACTTTGCGGCCGGACAGTTGGACCAGCGGCCGGTACCAAACCAGGTTTGGTTGCTTGCAGCAGAGATCGTTCGGCATCGCTTCGACGTCGATCGCAGCTTCCGCCGATGCGACTTCGTAAGACTTGTCTTCGTGTTTGAAAGTGACCGGCGCGCTGCGCACGGAAACGATTTCGCCGAGCGTTCCGGCATAACGGCTCTGCAAAGCCTCGAGCATTGCGACTTTCTGATCGTGACTCGCGACAGCATCGAGGATAATTTCAGATTTTCGCGCGGCACTCGCGTTTTCCAGATTCTCATCGGCGCTGACTACGGCGATCGCCTTGAGCCCGCTGAGATCAATTCCGTTCCATCGCCCTGAAGAAAAACTCCAGGCCATGATTGCTTCACGCCCCGTCGTCACGACTTCACCGTTGAAATGACAAGCTCCGGTGAACACGCTGGCCGTGCGCACTTCCACATAATCACCTTTGATCGCTGTATCCTCAGCGCGGGAAGTGAAGGCAACTGCGGCGGCGCAGGTAACTAAAACAGTGGCGATGATCGTGAATCTTTTCATTGCGGCGTACCTCCAAAAACCTGACGCATCACTTGATCCCGTCGCTATCGCTCCGGGTTCTGAAACGATTGTTTTAAGTTTACACCTCACGTCTCAAACGCGGAACTGTAGCAGGAACGGCCGGCCATGCAATGCTCAGGCTGCGCCATGCCGCCGTCCGGGCCAATCGCTTGTTGCGTCTCGCGGCACCAACAGTGATTGCTGCCGTCCAAATACTGTTCG
>DASQYL010000536.1:0-14673 GCA_035639235.1 Pyrinomonadaceae bacterium
ACTTACACTCCGGCGCCGAACGCTTTCGGCACCGCCACGATCACAATCGTGCTGATGGATAACGGCGGTACGGATCATGGCGGTCAGGATACCTCTGCGCCACAGAGCTTTACCATCACGGTTAATCCCGTGCCTGATACGCCTTCGGTGACGAACGCCTCAACGACAGTCAATGCACAAACGACGTCGGGTCTGGTCATTAGTCGGAATCCTGCCGACGGCTCTGAAGTAACAAACTTTAAGATCACGAACATCGCCGGCGGGACGTTGTTCAAGAACAACGGCACGACGCAGATCAACAACAACGACTTCATCTCCTTTGCCGAAGGCAACGCCGGTTTGAAATTCACTCCGGCGCTCAATTCAACTGCGACTGGCAGCTTCCAGGTGCAGGCATCGCTGAATAACACGGACGGCGGACTCGGGGGCGGCTTAGCCACGGCTACCATTAGTGTGGCGTGTGGTTCGACGGTGGTGACGAACAGTAACGACAGCGGTGCTGGCTCTCTGCGTGACACCATCCTGCATGCCTGCACCGGAGCGACGCTCACTTTCGACATGAGCGCGGGTCACGTGACCAATGCCATCAACCTCACCACTGCAGAGTTGGTGATTGACAAGTCATTGGTGATTCAGGGTCCACGCGCAGACGCCTTGACGATTGAGCGAAATGCAGCATCGCAGTTTCGCGTTTTCAATATCACCACTGCAGTTAGCGCAACGATTTCTGGTCTCACTATTGCCAACGGCAATGGCGGCTTCCAGGGTGGCGGAATCTCGAATTCAAATAATGCGCTCCTGACGCTCAACGGTGTCGTCATGAGCGGTAACACCGCCCAATTCGGTGGCGGAGTCTTCAACTTCGGCAGCGGCAATGTCTCCGTTCTCAACAGCACGATCAGCGGAAACACTGCCACCACGTCAGGCGGCGGTCTTTATAACAACGGCCCGGGTCCTGAGATTATGACGGTCAGTAACAGCACGATCTCCGGGAATACCGCCGGCTCAGGCGGCGGAATCTTTAACGTTCAGGCACACTTGAATATCGTCAGTGCGACCATCGTTAATAACTCTGCTCCTGGTGGTACAGGAGCGGGCGGCGGCATTTATAACAACAGTGCAGCGCCTCCCGCCGCAGCGGCAGTCAGTGATTCAATCATCGCGACTCCGGCAGCAACGATTGGTAATACGATCGTCGCCGGAAATAGCGCCGGCACAGCGAATGGTCCAGACATTCAAGGTGCGATAAGTTCACAGGGTAATAATCTGGTCGGCGCAAAGGATGGCAGTTCGGGTCTTACCAACGGCGTCAACAACGACATCGTCGGTACGATTGCGAATCCCGTGAATCCACTGCTGGCAGTACTTGGCAACTATGGCGGTCCGACTCTCACGGCGCCGCCGGTGCCCGGCAGTCCGGTCATCGACGCGGGCAGCAGCACATTAGACAACAGCTCCGGCTTAACTTCAGATCAACGCGGCACGGGTTTCAACCGCATTGTTGGCGCTTCGGCAGACATCGGGGCGTTTGAATCGCGCGGCTTCACGATCGCAATTGTGAGCGGCACGCCACAGAGCACCCCGATTCTCAGTTCGTTTGCTTCGCCACTAGTGATCTCAGTCACCGCAGTGGGCAACGAACCAACCAGCGGCGGGGCCATCACCTTCACCGCCCCGGCTTCAGGCGCGTCGGCAACAGTAAACGGCGGCAACAATGTGCGCGCGCTGATTGGGGCTGGCCAGGCGAGCGTTTCGGCCATCGCGAACGGTCTCGCGGGTTCGTATAACGTGACGGCTACGACGGCCAATGCAAACTCAGTTTCGTTTAGCCTGACAAATAACAAAGCCGCTACCACAACCACGGTCGCGTCGTCGTTGAATCCTTCTGATCTCAATCAGAATGTCACCTTCACGGCGACTGTCAGCAGCGTCGCAATCCCGACCGGCACCGTCCAATTCAAAGACAACGGCACGAATCTTGGTTCTCCCGTAACTCTGAACGCCGGCGGCGTCGCGCAATTGACCACCTCAAGTTTGACGACTGGCGGCCACAACATCACCGCTGTTTACAGTGGCGATGCGAACTTCCTTACGAGCACCGGTACCTTGAGCGGTGGACAGACGGTCCTGTTCCGGCCGCTGCTCAAGTTCAGCCAACCGACCTTCTCGACAAACGAGAATGCCGGCTTCGTAGCCATCACCGTGATTCGATTCGGCGACACGAGTCTGGCCGCGACGGTTGATTACGCAACCCCGGATGACAGCGCGGCGACTTCGGTGCTGCCCTGCTCGACTGCCAACGGTGTCGGTTCGCCACGATGCGATTTCGAAACTGCATTGGGAACTCTACGATTCGGCCCGGGCGAGACCAGTAAGACTTTCACTGTACTCATCACGCAGGATCTCTGGCTCGAAGGAAACGAAACCGTTCCGTTGACACTTTCAAATCCAACCGGCGGCGCGGCCTTCCAACAACCGAGCGATGCCAACGCGGTGTTGACGATCATTGACGACGACGTCACCACACCGACGACAAACGCGATTGACAACACCGACACGTTTGTGCGACAGCAATATCACGACTTCCTGAATCGCGAAGCCGATCCGGCGGGACTCGCGTTCTGGACCGACAACATCAATAAGTGCAACGATGCGACGCGCCGGCCCGCGGGACAAACTGCGGCCCAGTGCATCGAGATTCAGCGCATCAACACGTCAGCGGCGTTCTTCCTCTCGATTGAATTCCAGAACACCGGATACTTCGTCGAACGAATGTACAAGTCAGCCTTTGGAGATATCCTGCCTCCGACTGTGCCGGTGCCGATCAGGTACACGACCTTCTTAACGGATACGCAATTGGTCGAGCAGGGCGTGATCGTTGGACAGGGCAATTGGCAGGCGCAGCTCGACGCGAACAAAAAAGCGTTCGCGCTCGCGTTCGTGCAACGGCCGGCCTTCCTGGCTCGTTATCCCGGGCTGACTGACCCGACAGGGTTTGTTGATTCATTGAATGCCAACGCCGGCATGGTTCTCAACGATGCTCAACGTGACGCTCTAATCAGTGAACTGTCGGCCAATCAGTCGGATCCGGTTTTGCGAGCTGACGTACTCTTCAAGGTTGCCGAAAATACCGTCCTGCAACAACGCGAGTTCAACCGCGCGTTCGTGTTGATGGAGTACTTCGGTTACTTGCGAAGGAATCCGGACGCCGCACCGGAACCCACGTTGAACTTCAATGGTTACAATTTCTGGCTCGGCAAGCTGAATCAATTCAACGGCGATTACATTGGGGCTGAGATGATTAAGGGCTTCCTCGGCTCAAGCGAGTACCGCCGGCGCTTTGGGCCGTGACGGAAGTAAAGCCGCGGATGAACACGGAATAGACGCGGATTAATTCCTGGATACGTTTGCTTCAGGTTTTGATCTGCGTCTATCCGCGTTCATCCGCGGCTAATTCTTTTCACTCGCCTGCATACCTGCGGCCGTACGCTTGCGCGAAATATAGTGCCAGCAGAAAACCCGCAAACTGAATCGCGGCCGCGGTCCAGAACGTGCGCAAAAGCGAGGCGTCGCTCATCTTCTGCAGCAGTCCATCATAGCCGGGGTGCGCGACTGCGCTATAAATCAACACCGCCGCCAGCGATGGCCCAACCGCGCGCGCGAGGCTCGCGACCGATTGCATTACTCCTAACACGCTCCCCTGCTGCGCGGCACTCGCGCTTTTCGACGCGAGACTACTGAGCGTCGGGGCGCATAACGCTTGCCCGATCGACGTCGCTGCGGCGATCAGTAATATGACCGTGATGCCTGTCGACGGTTTCATATACGGCACGACGATCAGGCTCAAAGCGAAAAGCAACGATCCCGTAATCACCAGGACCGATTCACCAAATTTTTTTACCAGCCGGCCGATCAATCCTCCCTGAACGATTGCCGAGATGACGCCGACGAAAGCGAAAATCCATCCATTCTGATAAGCGTCGTACCCCATGCGAAACATCATGAACAACGAGAATGAGGCGGTCATGATTGAGAATGCGACGATCCCAAAGAAATAAATTGTCAGCACCGACGCCAGCGCGGGACTGCGCAGCGCGGCGAAGAGTTGATGCCAACCGCGTCCGCTGGCCGCCGAAACGCGCGCTGGATGATCGGGCGTGACTGTTTCCGGTAGCGCAAAATAAAGCAGCACGGCATTCGCGAACGCGAGTCCGCCCGCAAACAGAAACGGCACGTTGATGCCCCAGCGGCTCAGGATGCCGCCGATGGCTGGGCCAAAGACGAATCCCAACCCGAACGCCGCGCCAATCAATCCCATGCCCTTCGCGCGGTTCTCTTTCGTCGTGACATCGGCGATGTATGCTTGCGCGGTCGAGATGTTGCCGCCCGAGATGCCGTCAATAATCCTGCCGAGAAAGAGCATCCAAAGCGTCGTGGCGAATCCCAGAACCAGGAAGCCGGCCGCCGTGCCAAGCAGACTAACCAACAGAACCGGACGGCGGCCGTATTTATCAGACAGCCGTCCCAGCACCGGCGCGAACACGAGCTGCATGACTGAATACGAAGCGAAGAGCAAACCTACCTGGCTCGGACTGGCGCCGAACTTCGTGCCTTCCGCGTAATACGGAAGCACGGGAATCACGATTCCAAAACCGACGAGATCGATAAAGACCGTGATGAAGATGACGAGGAGCGGCGAGCGTTTCATAAACATTTTTGATTTTGGAGTTTCGATTTTAGATTCTTACTCGACAGTCGATCCGTCACAAGTAATCGCAAATCCGAAATCAAAAATCGAAAATGTTACTGCCGTGCGATGAGACGATCGACTGAAGCTTGACCTCCGCCGAGAATGAGTAGCGCCAAAGCCATTCCCAGGTACGTAAGCGCCAACTCCATTCCTTCAGGTGCAAAGAATTTTGGCCATTGAAGCCCGACAATCACGGTTAACATCACGCAGACGATCAGAAATGCGCCGATGCGTGTAAACAAACCAAGGAGAACCAGTACTCCGCCGATCAATTCGGCGAACGCCGCTGCGGTCATCCATGCGACGGCTGGGCGCATGAAACTAAAGGGCGTGGGAAATGAAGCAAATTTCGAAAGTCCCGGACCGCCAAAAGCGCCGAGAACTTTTTGTGCGCCGTGTCCGATGAAAGCGATTCCTGTCGCCAGTCGCAGGGGCACCGTCGCCCATGTCGATAAAGTTGCAGTTAACCTGCGCAGCATCACGCGTCCTCCGATCGTTTTGTGTTTGGAAGCAAACTATAAATCCGTTCCGGGTCGATGGCCTAGTCAGAACCGCGAATTAAGTGTCAGACCGGGAGCGACGTGTCAGAACTGAGACCGGTAGCGACCGGATCGAGATGAGTCGTGAGGGCCACCTTGATCCCATCGCTACCGCTCGGGGTTCTGACACACGCGGTGTTGTAGTAACATCGCTCCCCAAACGTTATGCACAAGATTTCGAATCGGCGATTTTCGCTGCTCGCGTTATTCGCACTTTGCTTCACGTCCGCGGTCCGCGCGCAGGCACCGCAAGCGTCTGACATTTCGTTTACCGTTTCCATGCCGAAACCGTGGACGCACCTGCTCGAAGTCGAGATGCGCATGCAAGTGCCGGCGAACCTGAACGTGCCGAACGAAACCAATTTGATCATGCCGGTGTGGACGCCGGGATCGTATTTGATTCGTGAATTCGAAAGAAATGTGCAGGACTTTGCGGCGGATGCCGGCGGCCATCCGCTCGAATGGACCAAGACAAATAAGAACACTTGGAGTGTGAAGACTAACGGCGCGCGACAATGGCGAGCCACCTATCGAGTTTACGCGAACGAGTTTTCCGTGCGCACGAACGAATTGAATTCCGATCATGCATTTTGGAATAACGCCGCGCTGTTGATGTATCCCGAGGGCGGCATCGGCAAGCCTTCGAGCTTGCATATCAATCCCGTTAACAATTGGAAAATCGCGACTGGGTTGCCGCCGATCGAAGGCGAGGCAAACACTTTTCGCGCAGAGAACTTCGACATTCTCTACGACTCGCCCGTTGAAGTCAGCAACTTCAAAGAGATTGATTTCGAAGTGCGCGGCGTGCCGCATCGCATCGTGATCGACGGCGAGGGCAACTACGATCCGATCCGGATGAAGCGTGACGTGCAAAAGGTCGTCGAGACGGAAGTCTCGTTGTTCGGCGAAATCCCTTATCACGATTACACCTTCATCCTGCACTTGCGCGGCGGCGGCGGTATCGAACATTTGAATTCAACGTCGCTCGGTTTTCAGCGATTTGGTTTTGCAAACGAACAGGGATGGCGAAATTTTTATGGCCTGGTCGCACACGAATTCTTCCATCTTTGGAACGTGAAACGCATCCGTCCGGACGCGCTCGGACCTTTCGATTACACAAAAGAGAACTACACACGTTCGTTATGGGTGGCCGAGGGCATCACCGACTATTACGGCAGCCTGATGTTGGTGCGCGCCGGTCTGATGTCGCCGAAAGATTATCTCGACGGGCTCGCGAGACGGATTGAAAGTTTCGAGAACACGCCCGGGCGTCTGGAAGTGAGCGCGGAAGAAGCAAGCTTCAATGCGTGGATCAAGGAATATCGCCCCGACGAAAATTCGATCAACTCGTCGATCTCATATTACGCGAAAGGCGATTTGCTTGGCTTGTTGCTCGACCTGGAAATTCGCGGCCGCACGCATAATGTAAAGTCGCTCGACGACGTGATGCGCTATCTCTACAGCGATTTTTATAAGCAGAATCGCAACTACACGCCGGAGGATTTTCAGAAAGCGTGCGAGCTGATGGCGGGCACGAGTCTGGATGATTTCTTCTCGCGATATGTGCGCGGACGCGATGACCTCGTCAAGGTATACAACGAAATGCTAACGGCCGCTGGATTGCGTTTGGAGCAGGGCACTCTGCCGGTTGAGCCATATCCTCAAGATGCTGGTGTCGAGTTCTCGATGCATGGATATTTGGGCGCTGATTTGGCGCAGACTGGTGATCGCCTGATCGTCAGCGATGTGCGAGCAGGCTCACCCGGCTACGAACAGGGCTTGAATGCCAACGATCAGATCGTGGCGCTCGACGGCGCGCGTATTAACAAAGACAGTTTCGAAGCCCGTATCGCCAGGAAGAAACCGGGCGATACGATTCGGGTCACAGTGTTTCGCTTTGACGATCTGAGAACACTTGATATTCGCCTGGGTCAACATGAGGATGCGCCATTCAAGATAGTTCCGCTCGCTCAGACTACCGACGAACAAAAAAAGATCTATCAATCGTGGCTCTCAGGAAAATAGATCTCCGACAACTCAAAGTTGCGGTGCGCGCTGCCGCGCTGTTTGCCATCGCCGCCGTCGTCGCCGCCAATGCGCGCGCGCAGTACGGTTCAGTCGAGACGATCCAATTCCACAGTACGCTCATCAACGCCACGCTGCCATACAACGTTGTGCTTCCGCGCGATTATCGCTCGGCAAAAACGTCACGTTATCCCGTGCTCTATCTGTTGCACGGCCTTGGCGGTCACTATTCTGACTGGCTCACCCGGACGAACGTTGCCGACTATGCCTCTCAGTACCGATTGATTATCGTCATGCCCGAAGGTAATGATAGCTGGTACATGGATAGCGCGACGAAGCCCAACGACAAATACGAAATGTACATCCTGAAAGAATTGATTCCGGACGTGCAGCACCGCTATCGTACGATCGAGACTCGTTACGGGCGCGCGATCGCAGGACTGTCGATGGGTGGATACGGCGCGCTCAAATTTGGTTTGAAATTTCCCGGGACCTTCTGCTTCGCGGGCTCGATGAGCGGTGTCACCGAAGCGGCCGTTTGGACCGCCGACGATTTGAAGGACCTGAAAGCGATCGGCGATTCATTGCTGCCGGTTTTTGGGCCGGCCGGATCCGAAACCCGAAAGACAAACGATCTCTTTGAAATTGTTCGAACGATGACTGCAGCACGGATTGCAGCGTTGCCTTTCCTTTATCTCGATTGCGGCACGGACGACTTTACTGCAAATTCGAATGCGAAATTTGCTGAGCTGTTGCGGCAGAAAAAGATTCCGCACGAGTATCGACAACTGCCCGGAAATCACAATTGGGCTTATTGGGACCAGCAGGTGCAGCAAGTCTTGAAAATCGCAGCGGAGAAATTACGGACCGGTCGAGCCGCCGTGGCCTCGCGCCGGCAAACGAACTTCAGTTACCTACGCCGCCGCACTTGACCGCGCTTGATTTACGCAGCGATTCGCTGTCCTTCGTGTTTACCTTCCGCGAACTCTTCGATCATTTTGCGATTGAATGCAGGAATGTCATCTGGCTTGCGACTCGTCACGATACCGTTATCGACGACGACTTCTTCGTCGACCCAATTCGCGCCTGCGTTTCGTAGATCGGTCTTCAAAGACGGCCATGACGTCATCGTGCGTCCGCGCACCGCGCCGGCATCGATCAGAGTCCATGGTCCATGACAGATCGCGGCGATGGGTTTTCCGGCTCTGATAAATCCATGAATGAAATCGATCGCCTTCTCTTCCAGCCGCAGCTTATCGGGATTGATGACACCGCCAGGCAGCAGCAGCGCGTCGAAGTCTCCGCAATCGGCATCTGCGAGCTTCACATCGACATGAAACTTGTCGCCCCACTCCGTATGTTTCCACCCTTTTACGCGGCCATCCGCGGGTGACACGATGCGCGCTCGCGCTCCCGCAGCTTCCAGCGCCGCTTTGGGCTCAGTCATCTCCACTTGTTCGAAACCGTCGGCAACTAAAATCGCGACGGTCTTTCCGCGCAGTTCTTCACTCATAATTATTCCTCCAAGTTCATGATGAGCGAAATTTTGGCGCGCGACTTTCGCGGTTTCGGCACGGGCGCGTTACGAATCGATTAAGGCTGAGTTGCACTGATGCGTCAGGTGCGCAGTATAATCCCGTCGCTTTATCACACCTCGTAGTTTCGGAGACATCTTATGTTCAACCGCCGCGCGCTCGCCCTCGGCTTAATCGCAATTCTGTGCTGCCTGCCGCTCTTGGCCCAAAGCCAGAGCGACAAAGATCTACTCGATCGCATCCGCAAAGAGGAACAGAACAATTCGCAGATCATGAAGACGATGCACATGTTCACCGATGTGTACGGACCGCGTTTGACTGGATCGCCGAATCATAAAGCTGCGGCTGAGTGGGCAGTGAAGCAAATGACTGCGTGGGGTCTTTCAAATGCGCATCTCGAGCCGTGGGACTTCGGCCATGTTGGCTGGCTGAACGAGCGATTCTCGGGAATGATTGTCGCGCCGGTGAAAGACGTGCTGACTTGCGAAGTCTTGTCGTGGACTCCGAGCACGCGCGGTCCTGTCACTGCGAAGGCGTATCAAATGATTCTTCCCGATCGGCCGACGCAGGATCAGTTGAATGCATATCTGGCGACGCAGAAATTAAGAGTGCGCGGCAAGATCGTGATGGCGGGCAAGCACACGGTGATTCCGGTCGATCCAAATCCGGGACCGCTGAAGCGACTCACTGACGAGCAAGCTGAACAACGTTATGGCCGCAACGCGCGACCCGGCGGCGGGTTTCCGCAGCCTTCGCCAACTCCGACGCCGGCTCCGGGAGCGCCGCGGCCTTTGACGCCGCGTCAGATCGATGAACAGCTTGATACTTTTCTGGTACAAAACCGCGCGCTCATTCGCGTCAACGATGCGGGATTTGCTTTTCGCCGGATTCGCGCATTCAACAATCGCACTTACGATCTGACCAAAGCTTTGCCGACGGTGGTGATGAGCAACGAAGACTATGGCCGCATCACGCGCTTGCTCGCTGACGGACGCGACGTGACACTTGAATTCAACATCCTCAATCGCGTCTATCCCGAAGGCAAGACTTCGTACAACACGATCGGCGAGATTCCCGGCACCGACAAAGCCGATGAGGTCATCATGCTCGGCGGCCATCTCGATTCATGGCACTCAGCGACCGGCGCCACCGACAACGCGATCGGCTGCGCGATCATGATGGAGGCCGCCCGCATCTTGAAAACGTTAGGCGTCAAACCGCGACGCACGATACGCGTCGCCTTGTGGGGTGGCGAGGAAGAAGGACTGCTCGGATCACAAGCATACGTGAAGGAACATTTCGGCAGTTTTGAAAATCCGAAGCCTGGTTTCGAAAAATTTGGCGGCTATTTCAATATCGATTCAGGCACTGGGCGCGTGCGCGGCGCCGGCGTCTTTGGTCCATCCCAAGCCGCCGACATCATGCGCAAGGTTCTCGAGCCGTTCAAAGAGGACGGCGTAGTTGGCGCAACCGCTTCGCGCAGCCGGAATCTCGGCGGCAGCGACAACACTTCATTCAATCAGGCCGGTTTGCCGGGCATCGGCATGGGCCAGGACCCAATCGAATATCAAACCGAGACGTGGCACACGAACTTCGACACGTATGAACGCATTCTGGTCGACGATGTGCAGAAGGACGCGGTCGAAGTTGCGTGGTCCGTCTATCAACTCGCGATGCGTGACGATCTGCTGCCGCGATTCACCAGAGCGGACATGCCGCCGCCACCACCGGCTCCGTCACCGACTCCACAAGCAACCCCGGCGAGGATACCGCGCCGGCCGCCTGCGCGAAGGCCCGGCGAGTAAATAGACTGAAGAACCGAGCCTCCGAATCACGCGACTGCTTCGATTCGAGGCCGAATGACTTGCGTGCGATAAGTGTAACGTGAGGGTTTGCTTCGTTTCTCTTCGTACATGGCATGATCGGCCTGGGCCATCAACTCTTCGATTGAGTACCGATCTTCCTCAAAGTTAGCCACGCCGACACTGACGGAAAGGTTGTAAGGCCGAGCTCGCAGGGCATTACTCGCGCGAAACTGTTCCTGCAACCGACGAGTCACCATCTCGCCGTCTTCGTCCTGATCGATGGCCGCGAGCGCGACAAACTCGTCGCCACCCAGGCGAGCCAGAATGTCCGAGCTGCGGAACGTTTCCTTGAGAATCTGCGCCGCACCCGCAAGCGCGCGATCGCCTTCATGGTGTCCAAATGAATCGTTGATCTGTTTCAAGCCGTCCAGGTCCGCGTAAAGCACGATCGGAATTTTATTATCGCGACGAATCGCCGCGACGTGCTGCTCAGTAACCGCCAGGAACCCGCGACGATTGTAAAGGCCCGTGAGTTCGTCGATCAGCGAAAGACTCTGCAAGGCAGCCTCGGCGCGTTTCCGTTCCGTAATGTCCTGAATCTGAAAGATAAAGTGCGCCGCGTTGTCGTCAGCATCGCGCACGAGTGAAACGCTGTTCAAGGCCCAGACTACTTCACCATCGCGATGCACGTATCGCTTTTCGACCTGCGACGTCCGCGTTTCACTTTGGAGTAAGCGATACAAATTCGCCAGATCGTTACCGATGTCGTTCGGATGTGTTACCGCCTGGAAATTCGATTCGAGCAGCTCGCGTTCGGTATAGCCCAATAAATTACAAAGCGATCGATTGACACGCAGCCAGGCGCCCTGCGGCGATACGAGGGCCATACCGATCGCCGCGTAATCAAATGCATTCCGAAAATGTTCTTCCGTTTCACGCAACGCTTTGCCGATCCGTTCCTGCTCGACGAGGTGTCGGTTTAATTCTTCGACGTGACGGCGAGCTTGCTCGGCTTGCGCGGCTGCGCCCTCGACGTTCTTCATGTAGGTCCAGTAAGTAAGATAGACGACGGCGATGATCGGAATAGTGCCGGCAAAAGCGAAGAAGCCCAGGTGTCCGATAAACTGGGCGATGATTCCCGCGGCCGACGCCCCCGCAACGTAGGTCATCGACGTCCACAGGAAGTTCGTGCTCCACGATTTCCAAATCGCCTCATCAGTTTTCAACGCAGCGTTAACCGCGACGAGGATGGAATTCGCGAAGTATTGGACCATCGCCATCGTCGAAAGCATCACCAGATAGTTTGGCGAGAAGTAGTCGTGACCTCTGAGCGCGGCTCCGAAAAATGAGCGCACGATCAAAACCGTGAGGAACGTGGAGCAGGCCATTACCGAGCCATTGAAGAGATGCGTGCGTGGTTTTTTTCCGATACGCAACGAGGCGCAAACCGCCTCAGCACTGGCCAGTAAGATTGCTACTTCGCCGCTAAACAACAGCAGTGATAAGAAGACGAAGGTGTCAGAGACCGAGATGTGTGCTCTAACTCTCGGGATTGGAATGCTAAGTCGTGGCCCAACGGTAATCGTGATTGTCGCCAGTAACAGGAGCCGCAGATCAAACTGGTCTCGCGTCACCGTCGCTCCTGCCAGAACAACCGCGATAGCTCCCGCCGCAATGACGGTCCAAAGGTAAATTTGACTAATCCTGGTACGGGTCATGGTCGTCAGGGGAAAAGACCCAATTAGCGCAATCGCAACGACCGTTCCAATCGATAAGGCACCAATTTATTGAGCAAATTTGCAGAACTCCGCACTGCCTGCGTCAGGATGGGCGGGTCACCTTGAATGACCTTGGGCAATATGAACGACCATTTATGGGCTACTTGAATTCGGAATTAGGAGTTTTGTTCGTCCGGTAAACTCATCTGCCAGATGGTCTTTGCCGCCACGTTAGACGGTGAGTTTTGAATGGCGTCAACGACTGCGTTAGAATGCCTCGCCCGGCTTTTCGCCAAAAACTTTTTCTAACATCATGTTTGATCTGATCGCTGCAACTATCAATCCGGAATTGTGCGTCGACCACGGTTGGTTTTGTCCTGCGCCCATGACCGGCGATTTGTGTATCGATTTCCCGGGCTACTGCGATCCGCTTTACAAGACCGGACTATCTGACACGATGCATCATGCCACCATCTTCAACATCAGTCCGCTTTACCAGTTCGATGCATTCGATTGGACCGTTCTGATCATTTACTTCGGGATTCTCACAGTACTGGCCATCTATGGTGTCTATCGCGTGAAACAAGTGATCGAATTCTGGCGTTACTCGCGTTTCCCGCCTAAAGCAAAAGATGCGTTTGCCGAAGACGCGCTGCCGCACATCACAGTTCAGCTTCCGCTGTTCAACGAGATGTACGTGGTGGAGCGTTTGGTGAAAGCCGTCAGCGAAATCGACTATCCCCGCGAACGCCTCGAAATCCAAGTGCTCGATGATTCGACCGACGAGACAGTCAACATTGGGCGCGCCGTTGTCGAGAATTATCGAAAACAGGGTTACGACATTCATTACATTCACCGCACCGATCGGACCGGATTCAAAGCCGGCGCTTTGGAAAATGGAATGAAGACCGCGAAAGGAGAATTGATTGCGATCTTCGATGCCGACTTTGTACCGAAAAGTGATTTTCTTCGCAAACTCATTCACTTCTTCATGGACCCGACCGTGGGCTGTGCGCAAATGCGTTGGGCCCACATCAACGGTTCTTACAATCTGCTCACACGGCTCCAGACGATCATGCTCGATGGTCATTTCGTCATCGAGCAAACGACGCGCAATCGCACTGGAAACTTCTTCAACTTCAACGGCACCGCCGGCATCTGGCGCCGCGAGGCGATTGAATTGAGCGGTGGTTGGCAACACGACACTTTGACCGAAGACACAGACCTTAGCTTCCGCGCGCAATTGATGGGTTGGCGTTTTGTTTACTTGCTTGATGAAGAAGCTCCAGCGGAAATCCCAGTCGAGGTTAACGCATTCAAAGCGCAGCAGCGCCGTTGGGCCAAGGGCGTGCTGCAAGTCTGGTTCAAATTGTATCGCCGGATTTGGTACGCAGATCTGCCGCTGCGCGTGAAGCTCGAGATGTTTTTTCGCCTGACTGGCAATATCAGTTATCCCTTGATGATTGTCGCCAGCTTCATGCAGTTCCCGCTGCTATTGGTTCGTTATAATCAGGGCCTCCATCAGTTGATGATGCTCGACGTGCCGCTACTTTTCTTTTCCACGGTTTCAGTGGTGCTCTTCTACGGCTCAGCGGTTTGGTATCTCGACAAAAATCGTGCCTCGCGTATTTTGCATTTGCCGCTGGTGATGAGCTTGGGAATCGGGCTGGCTTTTTCGAACGCGCGCGCAGTGCTTGAAGCTTTGGCCGGGGTGAAATCTGAGTTCGTGCGAACGCCAAAGTATCGAGTCGAGAAAACCGACGATGAATCCTGGAAACGCAAGAAATATAAACGCAAGCATGGCTGGTTACCGCTGCTCGAACTGAGTTTCGCCGTCTATTTTGTCTTCGCGATCGCGTATGCGGTGCGGATGCACATGTGGGGCCCAATTTTCTTCCTGCTCTTGTTTTGTTTCGGCTATGGCTACATGGGAATCATGAGTCTGCTGCAAACCGCAGGTGGCAAGCGGCTTAGCGCGGTGGGGCGACGCGAGCGCGCGGTCGCCGGCTCATAGCATTCCCGCCGGAAATGTCGTAACCTTGCGCGGTCTTGGCGCGTCTTAGATTCCGAACTCGCAACTAGATCGCGCTCTCGCGAACAACAGCGAACACAATTCAACGGAGGATTTTTTCGAATGAAAAGACTATTTCTGATTGCCGGATTGGCGACCGCATTCTTGCTGCTCGTCGTTGCGGCTAGCGCCCAAAAGGCGAATTTCGCCGGCACCTGGACCTTGGACAAAACGAAGAGCCAGGGCCTGAACCCGCGAATGCAGGGCGCGGACAAAGTTACGTTGACCAT
>DASQYL010000537.1:0-4022 GCA_035639235.1 Pyrinomonadaceae bacterium
CCAAGAACTTATTTACCGGATCACGCGCGCGATCTACGATCGCCTGGGCGCGTCCACCGACGAAAGCATCGTCGAGCAACTCGTCACCGACATTTATCGCACCGTCGAGCCGTCGCTTGAGCCAAATGGCACGGCGCGATCTGCGGAGGTCAGGCGAACCAGCGCGACGGTTACGGAAGCGGCGACATCCTCTTCGACTCGAATCATTATTTCTGTTTTTGGTATGGACCATCCCGGGATTGTGGCCGGCGTCGCGGAGATTCTTTCCGAGGCGCAGTGCAGCATTATCGATATCAATCAAACCGTCGTGCAGGGAAAATTTGCCATGGTGATCGTGGCCGACGTTGCGCGATCGCAGTTATCGATCACCAATCTAAAAGACCGCTTGCGCAGCGAAGGTGAGAAACTCGGCGTGCACATCTATGCGCAGCGCGAAGATTTATTCAATGCGATGCATCGCGTTTGAGGAAGTTTTGATTTTAGATTTTTGATTTGCGATTGATGATTCGGAGCGGCGCACAAGTCGAAAATCAAAAATCGCAAATCTAATATCTAAATGTCACAGCCTGAAATCTCACATCGTTGTCCGTCGTGCGGCGTTTCGATTCGCGATTTTGGCGAAGGTATTTTGTTTTGTCCCGAGTGTGGAAAGCCGCTCGCTTCGTCTGGGGCTGAGACAGACACCGGCAACTCAGCAAAGGTCGCGGACGACGTTCAAGTTTCGACGTCGGCCGCCGCAGCTTCGGATTCGCACACGTTGAAGTCCGCATCACCAGGCGTATCAGATGATCAGGCGCCCGTTCAGGCTGGTGTGCGCACGCGCGCCCGCGACCGCACGCGCGAGACTTTGCACCGAGCATCGGATGTCGCCCGTGGGGCAATCGAACGTCCGGTAAAACAAGTCGAGAAAATCCATCACGTTTCGACGGTCATGTTGGAAGAAGCGACTTACGATCCCAGCTTGCGATTTGTGTTGGTGGCTCTCGGGCTTTTCGTGCTCTTCATCATTCTCCTCGTATTGAGTAAGGTGATGGGATGATGAATCAGAGGCTAGAGGTTAGAGACTAGAGGCTAGTCGATTGCCAAAACCAAAACCAGCCTCTAGCCTCTAAACTCTGGCCTCTCTCAGTTTTCATGGAATACACCCAAGCCGAAATCCTGCAAACCGTGCGCATGACCGAGATGGAGCATCTCGACATTCGCACGGTGACGCTCGGTCTGAGTCTGCGCGATTGCGCTACCGATTCCATCGAGACCACGGCGCAGCGTGTACGCGAGAAGATCGAACGCACGGCGGCGCGCCTGGTAAGCACGATAAACGAGATCGGCGATGAAATCGGAATCCGAGTAGCGAACAAACGCATCGCGGTGACGCCGGTCTCGATGCTTACCGAAGGCGCGCGCGGCAATCCAGTCGATCTGGGAAAAGCTATCGATGAATCTGCGCGCACAGTTGGTGTCGATTTCGTCGGCGGCTATTCGGCGCTGGTGCCGAAAGGCTTTACGCGCAACGAGAGCGATTTCTTTGATTCAATTCCCGCAGCGCTCTCGTCGACCGAACGCTTGTGTGGCTCGGTCAACGTGGCGACGACGCGCGCGGGCATCAACATGGATGCGGTGGCCCGCGTCGGCCGTTTGATTAAGGAAGCGGCCGAGCGGACGCGCGATCGCGGCGGGTTGGCTTGTGCGAAATTTGTTTGCTTTGCCAACGCCGTCGAAGATAATCCGTTCATGGCCGGCGCGTTTCACGGTGTGGGCGAGCCGGAAGCCGTGCTGAATGTCGGCGTCTCCGGCCCCGGCGTCGTCAATCATGCGGTGCAACACGCGGACCCGAGTCTGCCGCTGCATGACCTCGCTGAATTGATCAAGAAATTGTCTTTCAAACTTTCCCGCGCCGGTGAGCTTGTCGGACGCGAAGCGGCGCGGCGCATGGGACTTCCATTCGGGATTATCGATTTGTCTTTGGCGCCGACACCGGTCATCGGCGATTCAGTCGCAAACATTATCGAGGGGATGGGATTCGAACGCGCCGGCACGCACGGCACGACAGCCGCGCTGGCATTGTTGACTGATGCGGTGAAGAAAGGTGGCGCAATGGCCAGCAACTCAGTCGGCGGCATGAGCGGCGCGTTCATTCCAGTCTCGGAAGATGCCGGCATGATCGAAGCCGCGCGCCTGGGCGCGCTGAGTATAGAAAAACTGGAAGCATGGACCAGCGTCTGCTCTGTCGGCATCGACATGGTCGCGGTGCCCGGATCAACTTCCGCTGAAACCATCGCCGCGATCATCGCCGACGAAATGGCGGTGGGGGTGATGAATAATAAGACAACCGCCGTGCGCATCATTCCGGTTCCGGGTAAGGATGTCGGCGAGATGGTTGAATTCGGCGGCTTACTTGGGAGTGCGCCGATTATGCCGGTTAATCGTTTCTCGTCGGATCAATTCATTAGACGCGGGGGCCGAATACCGGCGCCGGTGCAGTCGTTGAGAAATTGAGGAGCAAGGTGGACCGTTACTATGGCGTGGCCATCATCGAACGTGAAATCGTCTTACGAATGGCAACTCTCATCAGATGGAAAGACCCTAACGAGGCATACGACCATTACTCAGACGAAAGATCTAACCGCGAGCTTGAAAGATATGTTTCACCCGTTCGTTATTAGTGATTTCAAAGTGGCCTATAAACTGATCTCAAAGTGAGAGATTACTTACCCCCGCGCGAGTAAGGGCGCGGGGAATGGGAGAAGGTGTACAATCGGGCTCCGCAGAATTGAAAAACTATGGAACGTGAAGCGCTCGGAATGATTGAATGTCGCGGGTTGGTCGCGATGATTGAAGCGGCGGATGCGGCCGTCAAATCCGCTAACGTAAAACTCGTGGGCTGGGAAAAGATCGATGCGGGTTTAGTGACGGCGATTGTGCGCGGCGAAGTCGGCGCTGTGAAGGCTGCGGTCGAGGCAGGCGCTGCAGCTGGTCGTCGAGTAGGTGAGGTCGTCAGCACTCACGTTATTCCGCGTCCTCATGCCGAGGTCGATTCGGGAATCCCAGTGCTGCACACGGGCGAGACTACACGCAAAAAGATCAGCGGTTCAGTTCCTTCCCGAAAATAAATCTCTCAAAGCATGTCCGATCAAAATATCGATAACTCACCCAAATTCGATCAACGTCCGTGGGGCGCCTTCACTGTGCTCGACGAAGGCGACAACTTTAAAGTCAAACGGATCGAAGTTCTTCCCGGCAAACGTCTGAGTTATCAAAAGCACGCACAGCGCGCTGAGCACTGGGTTGTGGTGAAGGGCATCGCGAAAGTAACACTTGACGATCGTGACATCGAAGTGAAATCAGGGGAAGCAATCGATATCGCGATCGGATCGGCGCATCGCGTCGAAAACACAAGCGACGAATTGCTTGTCTTCATCGAAGTGCAGCGCGGCAGTTATCTCGGTGAAGACGACATCGTGCGTTTGCAGGACGACTTTGGCCGCGTCGCTTAAAATTTCCAAATCGCTCCCAAACCCGCATCCCAAAGCTTCTTATTGAACGCCGGAATGTCGCGGTCGTTGATCTCGTTTGCCCGTGCTTTCAACGAAGCCCACTGCGCATTTAGTTCCTTCATGCGATCGAGCGAAGGCTGATTCACTTGCGGAATATCGCTTTCGGTAGCGTTGATGAGAAACAAATAGTTCGTCGTGAACTTGTTCGGAAAATTCTCAACGTCGTCGTAAGCCTTTGATTTTCGCTGCACCATGTCTTCGTCCCAGGCTTTCATCTTCTTGAGCAACGCGTCGCCGTCAGTCTTGATCGCAGTGTACTTGGCGTCCGCAGGCAACGACTTCAGCAGCGACTCGAGTTGTTTCTGTTTGTCGAAAAGGTCATTCACCATGCGATGCATGTTTGTCAGTTCATTTTCCATGCCCCACATGACCTGGTGATATTCGCGATAAGCCGTCGCGCTCGTCGGATAGAGAGGGTTGGCGAGGATCTCGGCTTCGGTGGTCGCCGTCTGCGATCCCATCTTCAAC
>DASQYL010000538.1:0-8683 GCA_035639235.1 Pyrinomonadaceae bacterium
GTTCGGCCAAACATTTACTTGCCAGTAGTGCGTTTTGGCGTTGCTGACAGTGATTGGTTTTCTGTGCTGTTGATATCGTGTGCGGGCTATCTGGGTCCGGTCCCGTTGGGCCTGACTGTGTTTTACGTACCGCTGCAAATGTGGACCTGGCTGCTGGCCACTGCCGGGAGCATAGCGTTCTTCAACTACATTCGCATCGGGCGTAGACCGAGTTGGCTGAACCACAAACTCAAGAGTCTTTTGTTGCATCATCGTCAGTACCGCGTTATTCCCGACGGAATGAAGCGCTCTTTCAATCGCCCTTGGCTTATCGATGCCCAAACGAACAACGTCTCGTTCGATGGGGATAGATCTCCGCCCGTAACCAGAACACAAACAGCATTTCTGCTTGAACACAACAACCGCTTTCAGGAGGCCTGCGAGGAGAGATGGAACACTCTGCTGGTTACAACAGATTAGGGATCGACGAGGAATCACTTGACCGCGAAAGCAAGGTGCTAAGGCGACCTGTCGGTCGAAGGCGAGATTCATCAATTGTCGGTATCTATCAAGACGCTCTTCGTCATAAGGATGGCGCACTAACCGTCGCGTATCTCGTAGAGATGCCCTCGACGATGTTCGCCGATGACGTGCTTGTAGATGTTCGTTACGACGATCTCGCAAGAATGCTCGCCTTTGAGAAACCGCCGGGCACGCTGGTTCAGTTCAGATATTCAACGGTTCCTGATCCTGGGCAAGCGATAACTGATGTGATCGAGTCACGCGCGCCAGAAGGAACGCACGCGTTGGCTTCTTTGCTGCAATCATCGAATCTCGATTACCTGAGGAGCACCGCTAAGAGTCTTCCTTATCGTCGCAGTGTGCTGACGATGTGGGTAAGAGTCCCATCCAAGAAGCGAAGGAATTCCACCATCAGCGCACTCACAGATTTCAAGAACGCGCTGCGTGACGAAGTGAAAACGCACGGTCTACTTGCGGCGCTACGAAGGGTGCCCGAAATCTATTCTCGCACCGCAGATGACTCCGTAGTGAGAAGGACCTTGGAAGATGAGCGTCATTCCTATTACCACGCAAACAGAGTATGGCGGCAGATCGAGAATTCGTCTCCGCTAACGCTACGCCGCTTCACGCGCGAAGAGATATGGGAGGCCGCTTTTCTGGGCCACTGTCAAAACGCGAACTCGGTTCCCATCTTGCCGGAGAGACCAGGACGAGATCTCCGCGATTATCTATGCGGCGAGACAGTCGAAGGTGAATTGAACTACCGAATGCATGGTGATTACCCGGTTGCAATAGTGTCGATGTTTACGCCGCCGAATGAATTTGTTACCGGCGATGCGCTTCGCGGATTGATCGGACGGCGAGACTTCAATGGCAGGCACACGATAGTCACTGAATATCTTTTTCCCGAACAACGCAAAGAGACAAAGCGCCTCGATCGTCGCATCAAGCAAGTTAAGCGCACGTTTACAAAGAGGGACAACCCCGAAGGTGCGGCAGCGCTGCGAGCATTGCGCGCGGTGCGTGAAGAAGTTGCGGGCGCGCGGGAAGCACTCCTGCCGACCCGCTTCTATGTGATCCTTTATGGCGAGCGCTCGACGAACTTTTCAGAGCTGCAACGCTCAGTGGACGCGCTTGACGAACAATGCGAAAGAACCGTCTCTGCGATTCGCCAAATTCCGGGCGCCAATGCCGAACGTGAAGAGCCTGAAGCATTGCGAGCGCTCTATCCTTCCGCAATCGTCGGAGAGCTTAGTCCGAAACTCACGGGCCGCGAATTAACAGAGGTTTCCAATTCCGTCGTCGCGTTATCACCGACCGAAGACTCCTGGCCGGGGGCGGCGAGGCCGCATACGCTCCTATCCACGGTCACTGGTCGCTTGGTTGGTATCGACTTGTTCGACCGCAATCAGATTCCTTCTCCCCTCATCCAGATCATTGCTGCGCCTCGCGGCGGGAAGTCGATTCTAATGGCGCAGTTCGCCTGCGACATTCTCGCCAGTCTCCGAGATGCAAGCATCAATGCGATCGATATCGGTGAAACGCTCAGACCATTGGTCGCGGTTCTCGGCGGTCGTTACATCCGCCCGCAGCCGGATGAAGTTCGCGCCATTAACATTTGGTCGTACGCCGAACTGAGAGAAGGTGAGATGCCGGACGATGTGCAAAAAGCGCTCGTCGTGGGCGACCTGAAGATGTTGGCTCGGGTAAAGGACGATGACAAGACTGCGGAAGATGTTATCAGCGCCGTTGTCTCCCAGGTGTACGAGAATATCGTCTCGCAGAACGGGCCTGGCCGTCCGTTGTTCGAGCCGGTTCTCTCTCACTTTGTGGCGCAGCTCAAGACCTATCCCTTCGACTCCGAAATGGTCAGAGAGCGGCGCGAGACGCTCGTCCTGGCTCTCAGCAATTACGTCGGTCACCCGTGGCTGGATGCTCCGACTCATTCGGACTACGAGGCGAAATCTCCTTTCGATGTGTTTGAGCTAGGTTCGCTCAAAGACTTTCCGCACGATATTAAGCTGTCTCTTGCCTATCGCATTGCGGCGTATGTAGCTCGTTGTATCGGACGCAGGCGCGCTGACGGCACTCGCGCTCCGACCGCTAACCTCTTCGACGAGATGTGGGAGATCAAAGAGGAATATCCGTTCATCTTCAAGGTGCTTCAACACGCTGGCCGCAAGGGACCGAAAGAAAACTCCATCACGATTCTTGCGACTCATGCCTTCGAAGATATCGAAGATGTCGCTTCGCTTTCGAAAACAGGGAACGTCATTTTCGTCGGGAAGCAACTCGGCGATTATTCCAAGATCATTGCCCATTCAAAGCTATCAGAAAATGGCGCAGCGGCCATTGCCCACATCAAGACAGCGCCGGGAAGGTTCTCTCAATTTGTAATGGTAATCGGCAGCGGACCTGATCAGGTGGTTGAGGTAGTCCAGCATGAACTAAGTCCACTGATGCTGTGGACGCTGACCACGAACGCCGATGAAAGGAATGCCCGCAGTCTCGTGAGCGCCTACCATCCCGATTGGAGTGAGATGCAGATTCACGCATGGCTCGCTGAAAACTATCCGCGCGGTCTCACTGCGATCGGTTTGCGTGAGATCGACGAAACACTGCTCGAAGTTGCCGCCTAAGTAAGCCGGTGAAAGGAAACGATCGATGAAGAATGTATTCAAACAATTGTTCCTGGGCCTTTTGGTCGGCGCGGTTCTTACCCCGATGACGGCTCAAGCGCAATTTACCGTCTTCGATCCCGCCCAATACTCGTTACAAATTGAGCGGCAGATTGAAGAAGCTAATCGCTGGCTCGAACGCGTGAAGCACTATACCGATGAGATCAACAAAATGGTCGAGCAGATCACCACGATGAAAGGTGTGCTCACCCAAGCTGAGAAGCTGGTGCTTCACAACGCGAATCTGACGCGAACGATGGCTCAGATAGGTCAAACGGTGCGAGATGTTTTCGCGCTAAAGCGGGCGATGGAGACGATGGTTATATCGCGTCTCAACATGATCAAGTCGATTAAGACGCGACTGGACAGCGGCATCTTTGATCCACAAGCCGATCTACGAGACTTTGAGGAATATCTGCGGAACTCAATAGGTCGCAACGAACAAGACAAGATCGCCACGATGAACCGCATTGCGATGTTCGATGCGACTCTGGCCCGACTCTACCACGATCTGCAAACTGCCGAAGCGAGACAGGCAGGAGCTGCTCTCGAAATGAAACAGGCGAAGGACAAGCTTGAAGCGGAGTTGGCAAAACCGCAGGAGGAGCAATGCGCGCAGTGTATCTCTGACCTGAAACTTGAGATCGCTTCTTGCGAGAAGATGATCGCCGATTTGGATACACAGATCAGTAACCTGTCCACGCAGATCGAAGATCGTGTGAAGCGCTACAACCTGACGATGGAGGAGCGCGTACAGATTGCCAATCGCGTCAAGGCAACCGACGAGGCTTGGGACCAACTCAACATTGTCAAGGACGGCATCTTCGACGCCATTCAAAGAGGCGGCATTCCCGCTCCGTCTCCGACACCGAATCCGTAGCTGAGTCAGAATCGCAAGTGAAGCCTAAGGCAGAGTGAATTACCTATGCGACACAAACGAATTATTTCATTTCTCATTCTGGTCGGAATCTTGTTCCTTCCAGTAGCGGCATACGCGCAATCGTCATCGCCTACGCCAGCGCCATCTCCGGTGCGATCGCTCTCGGACAACCTCGCCGCGTTATCGCAACGCGCGGGTTCGCTCCTGCCTTACTTTGAAAATGAGATTGTCTCGAAGTTGATTGGCTGGTTTGAGCTACTCGCCTGGGTAATCGGCAACTGTCTGGCCGGCTTTGCGATGCTTCGCATCATGCGCGAGGACAATGGTGAGGGTGCGAATCTTTATTGGTGGTTTGGCAGGCTCGCATTGTTCTTCATGTTGTCCGGCACGAGCCTGGCAATCGTTAATGGCATGAGCGCGATTGGTTATGAAATTGCCAACGGTAATGAGACGGGTCAACAATCAATTCTTCAACGTTTGTACTTGGCTCAACGCGACAGTTTCAACGATTCCTACTCTAAGTTTCAGCAGAACATGTTCACGGTCAAGGTTGATGGCCGTGAGACAGCAATTGAGCCCGTTCCTCTGGGGAGTGAGTCTGTCTTGGGAATTCTCGTCGATACCGACAGCACGATTCAAAACTTCGATCAAAAGGCGGACGTTTCTCAGTGGAATATCTCCACGATGATGACGTGGCTCAATTTCGAGCGTGCGCTAATTGAATTCGGCGACCTAATCCTGGTGATTCTTGGCGCTGCGCTAACTCTGGGTTTAAAACTCGCGATGCCGTTCATGCTCGCCTGCATCGTCGATAAGCATATCGCGAGCAAGACCACGTATCCGTTTTTCTACGGTGTAATCGCGCTGACTCTAGTATGGCCCTCGGTCTCAAAGATTATTCGCATCGTGGCCTACATGTGGGGCAATGTGGCAATGGCCGTCGGTGACAGTAACCCTCTTTATATTTGGAACTACGACACCATGAGGGCTATTAGTGACCCGCTGGCGCAGCCGCAATACACGATAGCCCTCGCTGCTTTTGGCATGGGATTAGGCGCTCTATGTCTTTACGGAACGCCATTCATCTCGCTGTACTTTCTGTCCGGGCGAATCTACGAGTCCGTTGCGACGGTAACCTCAAGTTGGATGGGCGCAATGATTGGAACTGGCATTGAGAAATACAGCGCGGAAGCTGCTGCCTCAATCAACAGGCAGGCAGAAACCACACAGTACAGCGCCGGCTATCAAGCGGACGTGACGCGATCGGGCGGGCAACTGGAAGCAGGGAACATGCGCGCGCAGGGACAACGCATGTCACAACTCGCTTCGATTCAGGCGGCTCTTACCTCTCAGGTTGCAGCTACCACGGGCGCGGCCACAACGCAACGCATGATCATTCAAGCTGCGGCCGGATTTCAGAAGTCTCAGGTTAATGCCGATGTTGGACGCAGCATTCGCGAGACGAATATCTCTCGTGATCAACAAGTCGGCACGACTACAGCCGGTGTCAACAAAGAGAAGTATGTGGCAGCGGCTGAGGCTCACGCTACGAAGAATGATCAGTGGGGTACTAATCTTTCCGAAGCAGTTCCGCCGGAGATTCCAATTGTACGTCCACTCTTAAAAGGCTTTTTCCATAATGCCGGGATCACAAATCGAAACCAGGGGGTCAATCAATCAGCGGATGCTTATCGCGACAGCGTTACTGGATTTCAGAAAACCGCTGCCGATAAGTCCGTTGCGAGTAGCCAGCAGTATCAGGGCGACATAACCGTCGCCATCAATCAGCAAGCCAGTCAACAAATTGCCGGAGTAAACGCCGGCGCTGGACAAGCGATCGGTGGCTATCAACGTGGAGCTGCTCAAGCGCGAGGTGGCGTAGAACAAAATTATCGATTGGAGCTTGGCGCTAATCAACGAATCTACACAACCCAAGTCGATGCTGCAGGACAGATCCGCAACGCCGGATTTGAAGCCGCGAAACTAAGACAGGCGGCGGCAGTTATTTTTCAAGTCGGACGCGAGATTTCGCGAGAAGTCGGACAGGGTATGCGCATTCGATTCTGAGAGGTTGTGGTCATGCCAAAGAAGCCGTCACGTCCTGGTCATGATCTTCCGGTTCCGATTCAATTGATCGAGCGCAGAATCTATTTGATTCGAGGGCAGAAGGTCATGCTGGATCGCGATCTCGCTGAACTCTATCAAGTGAAGGCTATCGCCCTTCGACAACAAGTCAAACGGAATGCAGATCGCTTTCCGGAAGACTTCATGTTTCAACTGACCGAGAAGGAGGCGGAGATGTTGGTATCACAAAATGTGATACCTTCGAAGAAAAGTCTCGGCGGCTATCTTCCGTATGTCTTCACTCAAGAGGGAGTCGCAATGCTGTCCAGCGTTCTGCGCAGCAAGCGCGCAATTCAAGTGAATGTCGCCATCATGCGAGCCTTCGTCAGACTCAGGCAGATGTTGGAGTCCAACGAAGAACTGAACCGCAAGTTCGCCTCCGTGATCAGAAAACTTAGCGAGCATGACAAGTATTTCAAGGTTGTCTTCGATGAGCTTGAAAAGCTTTCAAAACCGCCCGACCCACCGCCTCGGCAAATCGGATTCTCCACAAGCCGCTAAGCTCGATACGCGCCTACCAATAGCCTGACGCCGGATGTTTCTCGGCGATGGAATCGTTCCCTGGTTTCGTCATCGCCAAGTGATGTCTACAGTTTTCTCATAATACGCCGAAACTGCGGTAATAGATGCTTAGAACTTATCGCGCCGCTAACTCAAAAGCGAGATTTCACTTCTGATGAAGTAGTAGGCCCTGCCCAGAAGGAATGTTTGTCTGGATTGCTCGGAGTACTCGACGAATGACTGGGTGGAAAAACTTCGGAAAGAAGTAGCGCCAGCCGATCCAGTGCTGGTTGCGCTGCGATGGATCACCGAGTCACGCCGGAGAAAACCACACAGGTCATCGGCAGTCTGCCACCGCGAGCGATCACTGCTCAGGGCGGCAGTCAAGCGCGGCATAGACCGTGATCGAGCCGCGATCAGAGGTGTTGACACGTCCCGCAAACTTGGTAATCTATCTTCCTCTCTAGACGGAAACTGAGGATTGCATGTAAGCGAGGATCTCTTAATGGCCTTCAGACAAATAGCGACTGGCTCATTCAACACTCCAGACAGTTCGAAGGCCACCGTCTTATCGGGCAAGACTGACCTCAAAGTACAAGTAAGTCTACCTTTCCTTCCTCCGAATGTTTCGCTGATGGTCTTTGTCTCAAACGGAGCTGGCGGCAACCCGCTGTCAGGCACAAGCATTGAGATAATCGACCAACCCGGCACTGGGACGGTTTTGCTCCCCTCAATTCCGGCGGGAACGGTGTTTGTAAGGTTTGAAGCATTTCGTGGGGGCAGCACAGGAACCCTGCCTCGGCTGAAGGGCGACTTTACGCTCTTTACGCAGCCGTCCGGCACCCTGACAGGGCCAGACCCAGGTAACGTTCCGGGGCCTGGCCCAATTCCATTTCCTGGTCCGGGGCCTGATCCCGGTCCTGGCCCTGATCCCGGTCCTGGCCCTGATCCCGGTCCTGGCCCTGATCCCGGTCCTGGCCCTGATCCCGGTCCTGGCCCTGATCCCAGTCCTGGCCCTGACCCTGGTCCTGATCCCGGTCCTGGCCCTGACCCCGGTCCTGGCCCTGATCCCGGTCCTGGCCCTGACCCTGGTCCTGATCCCGGTCCTGGCCCTGACCCCGGTCCTGGCCCTGACCCCGGTCCTGGCCCTGACCCCGGTCCTGGTCCTGACCCCGGTCCCGGGCCTGACCCCGGCCCTGGTCCTGATCCCGGTCCTGGCCCTGATCCCGGTCCCGGGCCCGGGCCTGCTCCTGGTCCTGGTCCTGATCCCGGTCCTGGCCCTGATCCCGGTCCTGGCCCTGACCCCGGTCCCGGGCCTGATCCCGGTCCTGATCCCGGTCCGATAGCATTCGTCGATGAAGTGGAGATAGTGGCGAGCGAGGCGATTGGATTGCTTGTCGCCGTGGTGGAGAGCACACCGTTTAGCGAGAGGGCTCTCGCACTCGGCAAAGTTGTCGAGAGATTAGTAGCCGAACTTTCTGAACTGCGCTCTACTGGAAGGATGTTCCTGACAGGCCTCTTGCCCAGTGAACTACAGTTTGTCGCCGGTGGAGTTGTGACGAAAGCTGCGAGCGGAACGGAAGCCGCTGCGGCGCACTTGATTCACACGTCCTCGAAACCAGCATCGGTTTCGATTGGGTCCGATGCTCAACATCTGACTATCCCTGCCCAGTCCCTGGCGGTTATCCCGCCGGGTGCTGCATTTACTGTTGATTTTAAAGACTCGGCTGCTCTTCTTGGCAAATTGGTTCGAGCCCGGAGCATCAAATGAGTAGCCAAGTGTATAGGTCGCAGGACGTGGTCGCGTTTGACGACGTCCTGGCCGATCGTGAGTTCAACGACCTGTTTAGATATCTAAATAGCGTGGAGTACACTTCGGTCCATGCAAGAGCATGGCGCAAAGTTTGGAGATTGCACGACGGCGATCCACTTACGGGTCGGGCGGGTTGGTATCTGAGTAACTCTTCTACCCCGCTCCACCCGTCTGAACAAGTGTTCC
>DASQYL010000539.1:0-3244 GCA_035639235.1 Pyrinomonadaceae bacterium
GCTAGCAGCATGGCCTCACGTTCACACAGCTTTTCCTATTTTGATAGAGGAGTGAATATGAATGCCTGGTCAGACAATTCCGTTCCCTTTGACCCGCGCAGCTTAGCCGTCTTCCCAGATAACGCGCGCACCTTTATTTTCGGGGTTAAACCATGAGCGAGCGTATTCTGTTATGGCGTCCACGTCTCTCTACCGATATTCGATGAGGGACTTTCGGAATTGATATCGAATCGATTTTTGTGAGCAGTGTCAATCAATAACTTAGTTCGGTACGGTGGAGACTTCGTAGCGCGATTTCAGTTGCGAAAAGTGACTATCGCATAAAGGCTGGTTGGTGCCGAGAGGTGGGTTCGAACCCACACGGGATGGCTCCCAACGGATTCTAAGCAAGTTGAGAGCACTATGTAACCGCGAAGAAAACGCAGTACTCACGCACGTCATTGTTTGTCTGGCTTTATATCTGCCGGAAAACACAGCTGACTAAATGTCCAAGTCCACCAACGAGCGACGCCAAAAGTGAAATCTGAAGTAACCAATGTTCGCGTATTGTTCGCGCGAGAAATTCTTACACGCTTTTTGAGTGGCGTAAGTTGTTGAAAAGAATGGTGGCCAGGGACGGAATCGAACCGCCGACGCCGGCCTTTTCAGGGCCGCGCTCTACCAACTGAGCTACCTGGCCATTGGCGTTGGAGGAATTTGCAGTATAGGAAGCGCTCGGAACAGTGTCAAATCCTAATAAAATTAGCGAATCTGTCATGGCTCAGGGAAACTGTGAAGACGATCACATGAGACGAATCAAAGTCATGACGGATATTTTCACGGGAGTATAATTTCCCCGTCGGGTCGGGGCTGACACCAAAGCCAGCCGGTTGCAAGAGCTGTCCGACGTTGACATCGATACCGCCTGCCAGTGCCAGCTCGGCCGCCGAATCGCGTCCCCCGCGATCGCAACCTTCGAGCTGGCACATTGTTTTTATGAAGAGGAGTTAGAGTCGAGACTCTAACGCGTCGTCTTACTTCGGCGTCTTCACGGGAGCCGCCGGCCGCGCCGGTAGCTTCGTCGGGTTGTTCTTAATCTTCGCCATCAACTCCGCAATGCCGCGCTCAAGTTGCGGGTCTTTGCCGGCAATCTCTGACGCAGGATCGTTCTCCACCTCAATGTCCGGATCGACTCCATGACCTTCAATCACCCATTCGCCTTTACTGTTTGCCAGCGCGGAGCCGGGCACGAAGATGTTGCCACCGTCGATTAGTGGCCCCCGATTGTTAATGCCGACCACGCCGCCCCACGAGCGCTTGCCAATCAATGGACCAAGTCCTGCTTCGCGAAACATGTACGGGAAGATGTCGCCGTCCGACGCCGAGTTCTGATCGAGCAATGCCACCATTGGTCCAAGGAACACTGCGTCCGGATAAGTGTTGCCGAAGTCATCCGTGCGCCCGTAATTAATGCCGAGCAGTTTGCGGCGCAGCCGTTCAATCAGCATGCGCGAGACATTGCCGCCGCCATTCGCGCGCACATCGACAATCAAAGCTTCCTTGTCAATCTGCGGATAAAACCATTTGATGAATTCGCGTATGCCGTTGGCGCCCATGTCAGGAATGTGAATGTAGCCGATGCGGCCGCCGCTCGCTTCGGTGACGCGCTTCTGATTCCGAGTCACCCAATCGAGATAAATCAGATTGCCCTCATCAGCGATAGGTCGATAAGCGATGACGCGCGAGCCTTCCATCGTCGGTTTGCTGTTTACGGTTAACGAAACCGGGTTATCGCTCTTGTTGCGCAGCATCCGATATATGTCGTCGGTTGGTTTCAATTCATCTCCATCAACGGCAAGCACGTAATCGCCGACGTGAACATTCACGCCGATTTCGGTTAGCGGCGAGCGATAGATGTCCTCTTCATTTTCGCCGTCGAAGATTTTCGAGATGCGATAACGGCCCGCGGCCCGATCCAATTCAAAGCGAGCGCCGGGCAGGCCGACGCGTGGCCGTGGTGGAATCTGGAAGTCGCCGCCTTCGACATAGGTGTGCTGAATGCTCAACTCGGAAATCATTTCCTGGATCACGTAGTTGAGATCCGATCGATGCGCGACATACTGCAACAGCGGCTTATACTGTTCGCGCAGCGCGACCCAGTCGTAGCCATGCATGTTCGGCACATAGAAGAAGTCGGGATAGCGTCGCCACACTTCATTAAAGATTTGGTTCCATTCTTCTGCCGGAACACGATCAACCACCAGGCCGGCGGTCGAAACTGGTTTGCGGCTCTTGTCACCTTGCGGCGTCGCATCGTAAAGGCCGAAACCCTGCGCGCCGCGCGCGAGGATTTTCGAGCCATCCCGCGACATCGCATAACCGCCGAAGAAATCGTCAATTAGCGTGGTTTCTTTCCGGTCTTTAAAAGAAAACATCTTGAGCTGCGTCGGACGGTCACCTTGCCGGCCGTAGTAAAAAGCCGAACCAGTTGTGTAAATCAAGAAGCCCGGTTTAGCAGAAATCCCGTTATAGTTGTCAGCGCCGATTGGGACGCGCGCGACGCGACTCGAGATGCCGTCGAAATCGATCGTCATCATTTTCGGCGCCGGGGGCGTCGCTGGTTTGGCGTCCGCGGGCTTTTCGCCCTCGCCTTCTTTCTTTTCAGCTGGCGCACTCTCGTCTTTCGGCTTGGTCACCGCGACCTCGTCGCTTTCAGCTGGAAGGGATGCTTCACATCTTTGCGCAAAGCCATGGCGTAAAGATAAACATCGCGATTGGTTGCATAGTTGAATTCGATGTTGGAAATCTGCGGCGCGAACTCGCGCTGGCTGGCGAAGTAGAGGTAATTGCCCTGTGGATCCCAAACCGGGCTACCGGCATTGAACATGTCGTCCGTGAGGCGACTTAACTTGTTGTCAGCCGCGTTCCAAACATAAAGCGCTGCAAACCCGCTGCCTCTTGTCGACATGCTGAACGCCAAATAGTTGCCGCTCGGTGACCAGGTGTAATCGCGAATCTGGTTGCGCGGTGTCTTGGCGATTTCGATCATCTTCTTGTCCGCGACGGTAGCCACGAAGACTCGACCGTCTTTGTCACCAAACGCGATCCGTTTTCCATCGGCGGACCAGTCCGGTTGGTAACGCATGGCGCTGCCGCCGGTTGTCAACTGTGTCGGTGGCTTCGATCCGTCTTGCGGCACCACGTACAGTTCTTCTTCGCCACTCATGTCTGAGATGAAAGCGACCTGCGATCCGTCGGGTGACCA
>DASQYL010000540.1:0-9842 GCA_035639235.1 Pyrinomonadaceae bacterium
GCTGCTGACGGTGCCGATGTTGTGGGTAGCTACGAATTGGTTTCGCAAGAATGCGCGACGCGGTTACGATCTGGTGCGCATCAAGATTGCGCGCATCTTCGCGTTTCTGCAGGAACACTTCTCCGGCGCTCAAACGGTCCAGCTTTTCAATGCTGAGGCAAAATCGCTCGCGGAGTTTGCCAAGATCAACGACGATCATCGCAACGCCAACGTCGAAACGATCTTCTATTACGCGGTCTTTTTTCCGCTGGTTGATTTCATCGGCGCGATCGGGATTGCGTTGATTATCTGGTACGGCGGGTATCGAGTGACGCAACACGCGCTGAGCATCGGCAGTCTCGGCGCGTTCATTCAGTACTTAGGCTTTTTGTTTCAACCGATTCGCGATATTTCAGACAAGTACAACGTGCTACAGGGTGCCGTGGTCGCCTCGCACCGCATCTTCAAAGCACTCGATCTGCCGATTCTGATTACTACGCCGGAGAAACCACTCAAACGCGGGCGCGCCGAGGGACGCATCGAATTTGAAAACGTCTGGTTCGCCTACAATGACGAAGAGTGGGTTCTGAAGGACGTTTCGTTTACGGTGCGGCCGGGCCAATCGATCGCGCTCGTAGGCCACACGGGTTCAGGGAAGACGACGATTACGAATTTGCTGATGCGGTTTTATGACGTGCAGAAAGGGCGGGTTCTGCTCGACGGCGTGGATGTGCGTGATTGGGATTTGCAGTCACTGCGCGAGAATTTTGCCGTCGTGTTGCAGGACATTTTTCTGTTCACCGGGTCAGTCGAGAGCAACATCCGTCTGGGGCGCGAAGATATCTCCGACGAACGCGTCCATTGGGCGGCGACCGAAGTCCGCGCAGATGATTTCATCGGCGGGCTGCCGCAGCAGTACAAAGCAGAAGTGCGTGAGCGCGGCGCCGGCTTGTCCGTCGGTCAGAAGCAGCTTCTTTCCTTCGCGCGCGCGTTGGCGTTCGATCCGGCGTTATTGATTCTGGATGAAGCGACGAGTTCGATCGATACCGAAACCGAACAACTGATCCAGGAAGCGATTGCGCGGGTGATGCAGAATCGAACTTCACTGATCGTCGCGCATCGTCTCTCGACGATTCAGAGCGCCGACAATATTATCGTGCTGCATCATGGCGAAATTCGCGAGCAAGGAACGCATCAGGATTTGCTCGCCCTACAGGGCTTGTATTGGCGGCTCTACAAGTTGCAATATTCCGACCCAACATGGATGACAGAGACGAAGGAAGGGGAAGCAGAGCAAATCACCTATCGGCCGCGTGGCCCCAGCTTTTCGTTCGGCGAAGGTATGGGTTGATGTCGCAATGATCGAGGAAAATCAAACCATACGGGTGCACCATCTCCGACATGATCTGGGAGTTTGGGATTTGCGGAGCGCATGGTGGGGTAACGCGGACAAAGTTAAGATCGAACATTATTGGTCGGGCCAACCTGCACCTGCATCACGTCATGCCGAGGCGCGGTTGCTTTGGTCTGACAAAGCCCTTCACGTCCGCTTCGTCTGCCAGCAAGCTGAACCCTTAGTAGTCAGCGACCAACCGCGAACCTTAAAAAAGGCAATGGGATTGTGGGACCGTGACGTCTGCGAACTTTTTATGGCGCCTGATTCTAATTTGGCGGAGAGGTATTTCGAATTCGAGGCAGCGCCGAACGGTGAATGGTTGGACGTGGCGATCAACTGGACACCGGCGGGCCGCGAGTCGGACTGGGAATTTCATTCGGGCATGACAGTCGCGAACGACTTGAACTTCTTCCGTAGAGCGCCGCAAAGACGCTTTCTGACCACTACGATGCGCATTCCATGGAATCACTGGATTCATAAACCGGAGAAAGGTGAGCGGTGGCGCGTAAACCTATTTCGTTGCGTTGGGAAAGACCCCGACCGCGGTTATCTCGCCTGGCAGCCGACACGAACGGCGGAGCCCAACTTTCATGTGCCGCAGGTTTTTGGCTGGCTTCTCTTCGTTTAAGCAGCGTTCGCCAAACGCTCGTTGATAAAATTTAGATAGCGGATTTGATCTGCCTCAGAGATGCTCACGATTCGCGCGCCGATCAAATAATTACATCCTAACTCCGCCTCTTCCAATCGCTCATAGCGGCGTGGCACGACCAGCATCGAAATTGATACACCGCCACCCATATCCAATTGCACCTGAAGTTCACGCCCGCTCGCGGCGAGATGGTGTCCCTCAAGATGTACTTGTGGAACCAGCATCGCTAAGCCGTTGACGCTAATATCGCGAGTATGGCCCTGCACGGTTTGCCGCCGCTTGAGTGCGCCGCTGCCGTGCGCGCGTTGAATCGCCACATCGAACAGCAGACGAACACGCAGACGTGGCGACTGACGTCGATCCTTAAGAAAAACTTGGAATCGAGAGACGACGGAGCGAACCAATTCCGGCATGGCTGACCTCTTTCGCGTGAGTGAGATTGAATTGCAGAGTTAAGGCAAGAAGGACCGGGCATCGTCCCGTTTGCGTATTTTATAAGGTTATGGCCTGGGCCGGCAATAGAATTTTTGGCTGGAGGCCAATCTCGACGTGGCCCGCGCATCCTGCGTGGGCTCACGGGCGCGGGACGCCCGTGCTATCTCGCGCGGATCTACTTAACAATATCGAAATTCTTTCGTTCGCCAGGCTTCAAGCTGATACGCAACTTATTTTGGGCCAATGATTCCGGATCTAACCGCGGCGGTTGCTCGCCACGGATTAGAGTCATGACGATGTAGTCGCCCGGCGCGGCGCCGATCAGGTAGCTGCCGTCCATTTGGCTCAGGCCAGTGAATTGAGCACCGGAGAATCTTTGTTTCTCGGGATCAACCGGAATAAGTAACACCGGTATTCGGGCGAGCGGAGCATTACCATTCGCCGACAACACCCGCCCCGTCAAGATGCCAACACCTGAAGAAATGACCACGCGCACATTCTTTATCTCAGCGCCCTCTTCCACCTTCAAAGGCGAGCGTGTTAAATCAATCCCGTTCGCGTCAATTGCCTTCACGTAAAATGTGTTGGCGGGACGCAATCCTGGAGTGATCCACACATCGCCCTCCGGCACGCCGGTCAAACTAAATGATCCATCGGCTTGAATTGTCGTCGTCGCGGGTCGAGATTCTGTGCTTTTTACTGCACCAGCCGTAATGCTGATATTTGCCGGCAGTGGCCGGTCGCCTTCGACGACGACTAAGCCGGATATGCGCGCTCCGGCAGAAACTTCGATCGGCACATCGTTTAGATCGAACCCAGCGACGCTGACGGATAATTGCTTCGCTGTGAACTTCGGCGTTGGCGGCCGGGGCTGAGCCGGATCGTTGGCAGAATTTCGCGGCGGCGCCATTTGGCGCGGATCAACCTTTAAGAAGTATTCGCCGTCGGGAACGTTACTGAACGACCAGCTTCCGTCGTCGGCGGTGGATTGGACGTGAGGCACACGCGCCGACAGCGTTAGAGGATCGTCCGGTACTGGCGCAGCATCTGTTTTCGGAATCAACTGGACGGCAACCCGAGGAATGGGCTCGCCGCTGCGAAACCTGAGGGTTCCCGAAACGCGATGCAGGCTGCGTTCTATAAGTGTGATATTGATGCCGGGGGTTTCGCCGTCAGCCGCAACCGTAATCGGCATGGCACTCGCCTGATCGGGAGTCGAAGGATAATACGTTTGCACAAATGAGAACGAAGCGAGTTGCGTAGCGATTGGACCATCTGCAGATCTCGGGGCCGGCGCGCCGGCGCTAAGCAAGTATTCTCCGGCGGGCACGCGCTCGAATCGGAAAGCGCCCTTATCGTCAGTGGTCACGCTCATGGCAAATCGCGTATTCGAATTTGTGCTCGCGCAGGTGACCCGGCTGTTGACGGCAATATCGCCGCCCGCACGAAGCACATAGCCGGATATAATTCCGAAATGTAAATTCGGCACTCGCACTTCAACCTGTGCATTGGTCCGGCCATCTACAGAAATTATTGTGGCGGCAGATCTGGGCTGGTTGACGTTCGCATCTCCCGAAGGCGGGTTGTTTGTAATGGAGCGCGGATCCAGCTGTGCGATTACTGAATATTGACCCGCCGCTACGCCGTTGAATCTAAACTCTCCTTGATCGTTCGCCATTGCGAACATCGGAACCATCTGAGGCCCGGCCTCCGCGCGTCGAACCGAGACCAATTGAACCCGCACATTGGCGACTGGCTGACCATTCTCTTCAAATACAACTCTGCCGGTGATAACTGACTGCCCCAATGGCCTGGCGGGCGCGGCCGGCGGCGTTTGCCGGACTTCCTGCGCGTCGATCTGAACGCACACGGTACTTACAAATAGCGCAACGACGGCGAGCTGAAGAACAAAACTTACCGGCGCTGATCCATTGCCGTCGGAAAGAATTTTCATCGACACTCCTTCCTCGATCCTCGCATTTATTTGTCCGAAAGCGGCTTGCCGCCGTTGTCGGCGCTTTTGATCGCGCCGGTTTGGTCCATCCAAAACGAAAGTTTGCCGGTGCGATTGTAGTGCGCGGGTTCTGCCGAAGCGACATATGTCTTGCCGCTCACAGCGAGGTGAAAGACGTAGCCGGACTTCTTTGGATCGAACATATCATCGGACATCAATCCAGCGCCGACCAGAGCTTTCGCTTCACCGAAGGCGCCGTTGTTGGCCTGCGCGAACACAGCTTCCATTCCGATCAGACGCTTCAGGATGTCGGTCATTGCATCTTGATTTATGTCGATGAGCGCGTCCAGGAAATAGCGGCCGCCGGCTTTCTTGACTGTTGCCTCTTCTGATTCGGTGCCGATGATCCAGGCGCTTCCTGACTTGATCAAGTCAACGGGTTTCGATGTTAGTTGCGGCGAGCTGTCGGTCGGGGGCAGGCGCACAAAGACTTGCGCCGTGTTGCCCGTGATCTTTTCATCGTCGATTTGTACCTGGTCGGGCACGCCCGCCGCCTGCTGCTCAAATAACGGGCGTAAGTCTTCCATCTCATCGGCGCTGAGGCCGTCGATCGCCGGTTTGTAAACGCTCATCGCCCAAGCGTCTCTAAACCGGTGATCGTGCATAGCCTTGTAGAAGTCACGCACCACGTCCGTGGGAGTGCGCGGGGTCTGGGCCAATGAAATGGTTGCGGCGGCTGCAATCAACGCCGCAATTGAAAAGCAGATTCTAAGTCTCATTTGAATATCGAAATCGGAAAGAGCAAGGCGCGCCAGCCATTCAGCGCGCCTTACCATTAAAGCACTGAGTTCGATGCTGCGTCACGTCTTTCCGTTCACAGGCTTACCGGCCAAAATCAGTTCACGTCCTGCCAGATAAAGCAGTATCGTGATGATTATGAACGGAATTAAAGCCAGGGTGTTTTCCCACGGGCCCTGGAAAAACGGATTGTGCGCGGTGGCCCAATCTTCGATCCTCTTATTGAACTCGTTAAGACTTGGTAGTCCATTCAGAAAAGCGTAGATGATTCCGGCCAGCGCACCGCCGGCGATGTAGCCGGACGCCATCAACACACCCGCGCTCTTGTCACCTTCAGCGACGAGTTGCTCTTCGGTGAGCTTGTGCCGCGCGAACTTCTTGCGCAGAAAACTGTCGACGAGCCAGCGCACCATCCCGCCGATGAATATCGGACTCGACGAAGCCAGCGGCAGATAAACGCCGACCGCAAATGCCAGCGATGGAATGCCGGACATTTCAAGTACGATTGCGATCATCACCCCCAGGAGCACCAGCGTCCACGGTAACTTGTGACTGAGGATGCCTTTGATGATGTAACTCATCAGCACGGCCTTGGGAGCGTCGTATTTTTGTACCGTGGTGCCGTCGGGCCTAGCTTTATGCGTGCCGTTGATCGCCGGGTCAGCCATGTAAACCGGAGTCCCATTCTGATCGACCAGATACTTAACGGCGTTACTGCCTTCGGTTTCGCTCTTGTAATAGACGCGATAAACATTCGTATCGGTCGCGCCTTGCGGACCCTTGAGCGTCTCTGTCGTTAGCGAACTCAGCTGGGTTGGATCGACCTTGAATTTCGCGGCCGCAGCTACTGTCGGATCGCTCACCGGCACATAAACTGTGCCCCAATCGTTCATCTTCAAGAGGATTGGACCAAGTACGATCGCCGATGCTAAAGCGCCGACGAGTATCGCGGTCTGCTGATGTTTCGGCGTCGACCCGACGAGGAAGCCGGTTTTCAAATCCTGCGAAGTCGTGCCGCCGTTCGATGCGGCGATGCAGACGATACCCCCGATCGAAAGCGCGGTGACGTAATAAGTCGAACCTGTCCAGCCGACGATCAAAAAGATCAAGCAAGTCAGCAACAGCGTCGCCACCGTCATTCCGGAGATAGGATTCGACGACGAACCGATCTCCCCGGTCAACCGTGACGACACCGTCACGAACAGAAATCCGAAGGCGACGATCAGAATCGCGCCAAGAATATTCCAGTGCAGTCCCAACTGCGGGAACAGAACGATCATCGCCAGCAGCACGAAGATGCCGCCGAGAACGAATTTCATCGAAAGGTCCTGGTCCGTGCGCACCAGACTGGCGCGCGCAGATGAGCCGCCACGCAAATCTGCGATCCCGCCTTTCAAGCCGCTCCAAATCGTCGGCAGAGATCGAAACAGGCTGATGATGCCGCCGGCCGCGACTGCGCCGGCGCCGATGTACAGAACATAAGCACCGCGAATCGCATTCGGGCTCATCTGCGAAATGGGCTGCGTTCCCGGCGGCAGGGCGCCCTGAATCGCGCCACCGAAGAATTTGATCGCGGGAATGAGCACGAGATAAGCGAGCACGCCACCCGCGCACATGATTGAAGCGATGCGCGGCCCAATGATGTAACCAACACCCAGCAACGCCGGATTTATTTCCGCCGCGATCGAAGCGCCGTTGAATGCGCCGCCAAAAAGTTTTTCCGGAGTGTCTTTCCAGGTCTTGAACGCATCCATGGCGACTTTGTAAACGAAGCCGATGCCAAGGCCCGTAAAAATGGGCAACGCACGCACCTCTGAAACCGGCACGCTCGCATCAGCGTGCGCCGCCGCGCGCGAAGCATCATCCGCGCCGGCTTTCAAAACTTCCGCGCACGCCGTGCCTTCCGGATATTTCAAATAGCCATGCTGCGCCACGATCAACGCGCGCCGCAGCGGAATCATCATGAGGATGCCCAACAATCCGCCAAGCACGGCGACCAACATTACGCGCGTGAATTCCAGATCGAATCCGAGAATCATGATCGCCGGCATCGTCACCCCGACGCCGAACGCGATCGATTCGCCGGCTGAGCCCGCCGTCTGGACGACGTTGTTCTCGAGAATGTTTGCGTTGCGCAAACCGATTTTCGAAAGCGCGCGGAATAGAGTGATCGAAATGACGGCCACCGGAATTGAAGCGCTCACGGTCAACCCGGTTTTCAAAACCAGGTACAATGACGACGCGCCAAAGATCACTCCCAACACCGTGCCCATGATGAGCGGCATTATCGTCAATTCCGGCAACACGACACTCGCGGGAATGTACGGGCGAAAAGTTGTTAGATACGGATTGTCCGGCTTGAATCCCACGCGATCGGGATACTCCATCGCGCCGCCTGCTTCGGAAGGGCTGATGCTTTCAGTAGACATCAGTTATGACCTCCAACAAGTTTCACAAAGCGGGGAGTTGTTAAGGGAAAAGACAGGCTTACTTTACACCGCGTCAAGCCAAGCGCAAAGGACAACTAGTTGAGATCCTACGATGAGGTGGGCGGATTTTGGTGAGAAGTCAATCATAGTCGTAATTAGTCGTGCGCGACAGCGCGTCAGTCACACACAGTATCCCTGCTGATTTCATCATTTCATGCTTATGTCTCACCATACTTCAATCGAGCCTGGTGTTCGGAGAGATAGGTGAGACGCGGTGGGCCCCCACCATGCATCTGACCTTCGGGATATGTAAGCTCCCAATATCGACCGTCCCTCGGATCTTGGTACAAGACTTCCCATCCGCTATTTTTTTTAAGAAACTAGACGTCAGCGTCGTGATACGTTTAGAAGTTTCGTCGGCAACAACTTCGCCGCCGACAAACTCCCACTTGACTAATAAGTCTGTTTCATCAGGTTGAAGTTCGGTCATTTTACAATCCTTATCTGTGACCGCGAGTCTTAGGTTCCCGACTAAAAGACCCAGAGGCATACCGCCAGGAAATGTTTATTCCAATTCTGTCTTTCGCTCATAAAAGACTCGTAACGCGTCCTCATTTAGGTTGGTCAAGTCATCGTAATGATTTGAACGTGTGAGTTCTTCATAGCCCCAAACCGCGTTTAGCCATTGTTCCGGTGTCTGGCCAAAGTAGGCGAACCGCCAACTTGCAGGAAGAGTCGAGTCTAGTACTTCAAAAAGGTCCGCTGGACACCATCCAGGAGTGCCATTGTCTTCTATGACAAGATAAGACAAGAGTCCTCGCCAGAGCGCGATAGCGTAAACCTCGTATTGCTTCTGCGTGGAAAGCTGGAATCTGCTTGCGGGACTATAACCGACGTCGAAATGACTCTGAGAAAGCCTACCACTTGTGTTATCAGCGCAAATGACTTTCATCGTGTGAATTTGAAGTCATCTAGGGCGCCGGTGATGGTATTACGAACATAATGAATTTGATTACCGCGTGTTCGATCTTGATCCATCTCATTTTGTCCATATGTTTTGATCAAAGCAGTCAACGTGAGCCACGCCGTTTCGTCCACTTCCATCTGTTTACCCAGTTCAACGATCGTTTGGTAAATGTCGTTCGGGATTGTCAGTTGGTTCTGCATGATGAGATAGCACAATAGGTGATATGCTTCGCCATATTCGCCATGCTGCTCTATGAGTTCACGGACTTCTTGGAAACGCCCGTCATGTAAGGCATGCTCAGCAAAATAGTTGGTAAGGGATGTTAGGTTCTTCTCGATGGATTTGTAGTCGTGCATTAGGATCCGCTCGCAATATGAAAGACTTCTTGGGGAACTTCACTGGCCCTCAACGGTTCTAACAAGAAGAGTTGGAATGTAGTCTGGGTTCGGTCTCCTGTAACTTTGCACCTATCTCTGAACTCGTCATACCAAGCTTATCTGCCAGCGAGCGTAAAACCACTATAAGACCTTGGATCGCATCGTCGTTAGGTCGAGGATTGGTAGCGCGCTCTATCTCTAATAAGTTCAGATGAGCATCAAATGCTTCTCGTGGATCGCCATGCAAGTACAGGAATGATGCATAGCCTCCCAAAAAGTACGGGTTGCTTGGTTCGTATTCCAGAGCTCGCCGATAGCTTTCCGAAGCTTTGTCTAACTCGCCAAGATCTTCCTGGCATATGGCCAGATCGTAAAACGCTTCTCCGTGTTCCCAATCTGGCTGTTCCCTAATGATGGCTGTGAATAGTTCAGCGGCTTTTCTTTTTTGACCGCCGTTCATAAACGCCAACGCCTGTTTCTCAAGTTCTCTTAAATCGGTCTTCACGACGTCTTCCGTTAGGTTGTCGTAGGTGTAGCTGGTCACGCGTCCGGCAGTGTCGGTGCGCGAAGTCACGTTGCCGTCGGCGTCATAGGCAAGCGCCTCAAACAAGCGCGTCGCTCCGGTCGTGGCCGGCGGATAGGTAATCTTCTTCAACCTGTTGAAATCATCGTAGTCGTAGTTGGTGGTACGCGAGAGTGCGTCAGTCATGCTGGTCAAGTTCGACATCGCGTCGTAGCCATAACTGGTCGCGTGATTCAGCGCATCGGTGACGCTGGTTAGTCGGTACGCTCCGTCGTAGCCGTAGTTCGTCGGATTATTTCGCTCATCAGTCACGCGCGTGCGCCTGCCCGCCAGAT
>DASQYL010000541.1:0-4746 GCA_035639235.1 Pyrinomonadaceae bacterium
TGATTTAGTCACCGGCAAACTGCTCGACGGTGAAACGATGCGCGGGGTTTGGGCCGAATTTCCCGTCTATCTCTTTCGCGGATTTGTCAGGCGACTACTGACAGAAGCAGTGGTGTCAGAAGCCCGATCGTCAGGGAGGGGCACTCGCGCGACCGAGCCCTCCCTGACGGTCGGGCTTCTGACACGTAATGGCTTCTCGCCGCGCGTTCCCATCGATCGCGAAGAACTCCCGCTGCGGAAAAGCCTTATCTCGCAAATCGTAAAACAACTGAGCCAGGCAGATAGATTGAGGGCCATCCGGCCGCTGGCAAATCGCGATGGTTGTATTAACACGATCGCTTCGTTGATCGGGGAACTGCAGCGCGCGGGGAAGACACCAGAGGAATTCAGCCAAGTCGTTGCCGCGCGCGAAACCGAAGCGGAGCAAGCTGAGAATCCAAATTCCAAATTCCAAAATTCAAATTCCAAAATCCAACATCCAAAGCCCAAAGAACAAAGTCCAAAGACCCAGTTGGATTTTGATCGCGACATCGCCTTGATTTACGCCACGTATGCAGCAGCGTTGAATCGAAACGCTCTTACCGAGGAGGATGCCGATCAATTGCGGGCATTACAAATCGTGCGGGGCCAACTCGATGGACAGACCGTTGCGGTGCCGTGGCTCGATCAGATTGAACTCCTGGTGCTTGACGGATTTTTCGATTTCACGCCGGTGCAGGGAGAGATTCTCAAGTGTCTGATTCCCCGCGCCACAAACGTGATCGTTAACGTGAATTACGACGACGCAAACCCGCAAATCTTTCGACCGTTTGCTGCGACCATCGAGCACCTCCAGTCGATCGCGCCGTTTGAGATCAAGCAAACGGCTGAATTGTCGTCTGTCGCTGAGCCGCTGGCGACTCTCCGAACGAAGTTATTCAACGTACACGATGCGCGAGGCGAATGCATTAACCCGCCGTGTGCGGGTGAACCGCACGCAGAGATTCGTGCGTTCCTCTGGGAATATTCCGACCGGGAACTTGAGACTCGATCGATTGCAAAAGAGATCAAGCGACTCGTCCTGACCAATGATTATCGACTGCCGGAGATCGCTCTTGTCATACGCGAGCGTGCGGCTTATGCCGAGACCATTACGCGCGTTTTCGGTGACGAGATGATTCCCTGCAATCTCGATCGGCGCATCGAAGCGCATCAAATCCCCGCGCTGCGCGCGTGCGGGAAACTATTTCAATTGCTGAAGCAGCCGCACGATGACCTCGCAAATCCGAAGGCCAGCGAGATCGCGCATTTGATCAAGACAGATTATTTTCGCTTTTCCGCAGAGCAACTTGAAAAAATTGTCGAAGAGTTTGACGAAAAATACGCAAGCTTGCTCGAAGACCCAAACAAGCACGCTGAGTCGAATGACAAATTGCGCGCAGCCCTGGGCATCGAACGCTTCGCGCCGGACGCGCTGGAAAACGTCATCGCGTATGTCGGCAGTGAGTTGCGCATCAACGCATGGATCGATCGCGCCCGAAAATTAATTCGCGTGTTTCCTTCCACTGAAAGTGCGCAGAAAATGATTGCCGATGACGACTCAGACGACGCCGCGGCAATCGCTGAGGACGAGCAGCCCCAGGAAGACGAAGCGAGAATCGATCGCCGAAAGAGACCGGCGCCGGTGCACCCGGCCGCAATCGCGTGGGCCATTCTCGTCATCGGGTACTTGCAGCACGTGCTTGGCCGCGTGCCCGAAGAGGGCACAGTAGATGAGTTGCGCCGCGCCTTGATGCTGCTGCTGGAGGAGCTGCAATTTTCGAATCAGGTAAGCACGCCCTTCAATCGCCGCACGGGTGCGGACGATATTCCGCAAGCAACGCTCGACGTCCGCGGCCGTGAGAGCCTGCGACGCGCGGTCGCGGCAGCGGTGCGCGCATTTCATTATGCCGAAGACATGGTGTCAGCGGCCCGCCCATCAGGGAAGCAGACAATCGCGCTGGCAACATTTATCGACGAGGTCGAGCGGTGTGTGAAATCGCAAACGCTTTCAATCGGCGCAGCAAACCGCGATGGTCTGCGCGTGTTGGAAGCGACCGACGTGCGCGGCCTGAAGTTTCGCGCGGTGTTTGTCGCCGGCATGATCGAAGGCGGCTTCCCGCTGCGCACTTCGCGCGACTGGCTTTATCCGCATGAAGAGCGCGTGCGTCTGCAAAAGGAAGGCATTTTTCTTGAAGACATTTCGACCGACACGCTGCTGAAAGAAGAACATTATTTTTATCAGACCGCTTGCCGCGCGACTGAGCGTCTGTATCTCACGCGGCCGTTGGCTTTGAACGACGGCGCGGAAACGGTCGCCTCTTATTACATCGAAGAGTTGCAGCGTGCGATTGCTCCCGCAGAAATCGTAGTGAAGCAGATTCGTAGCGACCTCGACGCTTGCGATCCGTCAGCGATATCAAGCACGCATGAACTGGGACCGGTGTTGATCCGCAAGGCTGCGGAGACGACTCAGCCGTACGACGAATGGTTGTCACTCGCCGTCGCTCAGGGCTGGGTTTCGAAATCTGCGCTGGCCCGCGTCGAAATCGAACGCGCGCGGCTGAGCGTGTCCTTTGGTCCTTATGACGGTGAAATTACGAACGCCGATCTGCGGGCGATGCTGGCGAACCATTTCGGCGCCGATCATGTTTACAGCGCCAGCCGGCTCAGCACCTACGGCAACTGTGCTTTTCGTTTTTTCGGCAACCGCGTGTTGCGCGTCGAGCCGCGCAGTGAGGCGGCGCTCGATCTCCAGGCGATCGATACCGGCAAGTTGCTGCACGACATTTTGCGCCGCTTCTTCGAAAAGCATCGCGGTGACTATCTGCCGGCGCGCGATCGTAAATCGCTTCGCGAAGGTCTGGCAGCGACCGCGGACGCAGTCTTCAAAGAACATGAGGACAGGGTACCACCACTCAATCAGCGCATTTGGAAAATTGACTGCGAGATTCGCAAATTGATTCTGGATCAGGTGCTGCTTTACGAGCTGAGGCTCCAGGAGAAAACCGACGGCCGCGTGCTGCCGCGTTATTTCGAACTCGCTTTTGGCCGCGCGTTCGAAGCAAGCGATCCGCGATCGACGAAAGATTGCTTGAAGATCGAGCGAACGCCGCGCGCAACAGAGGTAGCTCTGATTCAAGGTCAAATCGATCGCGTGGATGTAAACGAAAAGCACCGACTAGCTATCGCTTACGATTACAAATTGTCGAAAGGCGCAACGCTCGACGACATCAAAAGCGGCCGCCAAGTGCAGATTCCCATTTATCTCGCAGCGCTCGAACAATTGTTTCTGCCGAGTTTCGATCTGGCGGGCGGCGGCTACTACACCTTGCGTGGCAAAGGCGCGCGCTTAAACCAGGGACTCTACCGAACGGCTTATGCCGACTGCACGAACGTGACAAGTCGTTGGACCAAACTCGACGATCTCGAATGGCAAAAGATTCGCCGCCAGGTTGCGATTCGTGTCTGGGAATTCATCAACGGCATGCGCGGCGGAAACTTCCGCGTGAAGCCATCACTCGGCAGACACACGTGCAAGTTTTGTGATTATTCAGCCGTGTGTAGGTATGATGCGTACCGGATCAATCGGAAGTCAGTATGATCCGTTCTGCTCCGAATGGGAGAGGGCTTAAAAAGGATGAGCGAATGAGCGAACCAAATAACAACCAAGCACTACGCGACCAACTACTCTCGCTGCTCGAAAGCGGAAACGCTCACATCAGTATTGACGACTTTGTCAAAGATTTTCCCGCCGACAAATGCAGCGTGCGGGTCGAAGGACTGCCCTACACCGCATGGCAGGTGCTCGAGCACATGCGCCTCGCGCAGTGGGACATGCTCGAATTTTCGCGGAACGCCGATCACGTTTCGCCCAAGTGGCCGAAAGGTTATTGGGCGGCTGAAGATGAAACTGGAACGCCTGAGTTATGGAATCAAACCGTTAAGCAGTTTCAGAGCGACCGCAACGCGTTTGCCGATCTGATTCGCGATCCGGCGACAGATCTTTTCGCAAAGATTCCGCACGGCACGGGTCAGACGATTCTGCGCGAAGCATTGGTGCTCGCCGATCATAATTCAAATCATCTCGGTGCGCTGATCGCCATGAATCGAATCATCAAATCAGGACAGTAAGGGGTAGTCTCGTTGGTAACTCTAATTCACATCGCGGCTTCAGCCCGATGTAGCTCACAGTCAGCAAAACGGAAACCGTTTAAACGGTTCTGACATACTTGGCTCATCAAGACGCTTGAAAGCCCGCTCCCTTTGGGAGAGGGTTTGGGTGAGGGCCTAACGGTGGCGACCAAACAACTCTCTCTAATGTTGCTGGAAATGAATTCGCAAGGCGAATTCATTTCCAGCAAGAGGTTAATTACGGTTGGACGCCGTTAGGCCCTCATTCCCATCCTTTCTCCCAAAGGGAGAAGGGCGATAAGTTTCTGTAAACTAATCTTGATTAGTCAAGTATATTATTGCCGTTTAAACGGTTTCCACTAGACGAACGCAAGAGCACGCCGCGCTAAAGCAGCGGCGTGAATGAAATTCTTTTTCAAACTGAAAGTGTGTTAAGTAAGCTTGGAGGAAACCATCATGCGAAAACTGCTGGCAGTGTGGTTCGCAGTTTCGTTGTCTTTGTCCAGCCTGTCGATCGCGAGCGCGCAAGAACCCATTGACGCGGCGATGAACGCTAAGATTCGCGCAGAGGGTCTGAAGCATTCGAAAGTCTAC
>DASQYL010000542.1:0-3439 GCA_035639235.1 Pyrinomonadaceae bacterium
CGTAGAGTTTATCCTTTGGCCGGACCCACCAGCCATATCCATAATCACTATCGGACGAGGTGCGCGCATGAACGATGGTGGAGTTGGTCACCCAATTTGCCGAGACGATTTGCTTCTCGTCCCAAACTCCATGCTGCAGCCAGAGGTAACCGATCTTAGCCATGTCGCGCGGATGCAGATGCAAATCTCCCCATCCGTGATTGTTGCCATTTGGATCGGTAGGCCATATAACATCATGAATTCCTAACGGCTCAAAAAGTGAACGACGGGCGAATTCCAGCGCACTCATTCCGGTTGCTTTTGAAAGAATCCCGGACAGCAGATGCATTCCGCCACTGCAATAGACGAAATCACTGCCCGGCTCACTGGCCATTGGCAGATCCAACATGTACTGCACCCAATCTTTCGAGTTCATCATCTGGTGCAGAGTCAGCTCGTTGTCATTGGGCTGACAAGCGAGACCCGAGGTCATGGTCAGCAGATTCTCGATCCTTACTCTCGCTTTGCGATCATCATTGTTCGCGATAGTTCTCTTTGGAAAGAGAGTTACGACGGGTTCGTTTACTGAACTGATTTTGCCGCGATCGATTGCGACCCCCGTCAACGTTGACGTAACGGTCTTCGTAACCGACGCGACGTCGTGAAGACTGGTTTTATCAAAGGGGAAAAAGTAAGCATCCAGAATAACGTAACCATTTCGCACCAGCAGCAAGCTATGAATATTGACATCGTGTTGACGGATCGCATGCAAGGCGTCAGCGAGTTTCGCCGAATCGACGCCCTGCTCCTCTGGTGTCGATGAGCGCCATTCTTTTGTCGGCCAGTATTCAAGATGTTCTGAGGATTGGTGTGGTTCTTCGTACTTCTTCGATCTTAAGAAATTTGCCGCGGGAGTGATCGGGCCAAGACTAAGAATTAACAGGATCGTAATTAAGTATTTCATTTTCGTTCCCTTGATTTGGATGAGTGCCTCGAGACATCAAAGCGGCGCCGGTAAGTAGTCGGGTTGACCCCGAATCTCCGTTCGAAAGATCGACGGAAGGCCTTCGCGCTATTAAAGCCAACTGAAGCTGCAACCATCTCGATCGAGTTGTTGCGCATTCCGAGACGCCGACGAGCCTCGTCGAGGCGTAATCGTTCGACGAAGCTTGCCGGAGTAACGCTGAAAACCTCCTTAAAGCGACGACTGAAGTGCCGTGGGCAGAGGTTAACGCGTTCGGCTAGCGTTTCGATTGAAAGCTGCTGTCGCAAATGTCCAGGGATCCAGGCAGCCAAATCGGCGAATGCATCACTTGATTGAACCTGGAACTGCAGCGGCTCAGAGAATTGATTCTGGCCGCCCGGCCGCTTCAGGTAAACCACAAGTTCGCGCGCCACGGAGAGAGCGATACCCGGCCCGCAATCCTCTTCGATCAGCGCCAGGGCCAGGTCGATTCCAGCGGTTATGCCGGCCGACGTATAAAACTTGCCGTCCTTGAGGAACAACGCATCATGCTCAACCTGCAAGTTGGGAAAACGTTGCGCCAGGTCGCCGGCGAAGCGCCAGTGCGTTGTTACTTTGCGGCCATCCAGCAAACCCGTCGGCGCTAATGCATAGACCCCGGTGCACACCGAAGCGATGCGGCGAATGCTGCTCGCACGCGGCTTCAGCCAATCGGCGATGATCCGGCTGGTTTCGCCTTCCCGCAGTGAACGACCTCCAGGAACAATCAACGTATCGAGCGAAGGCGCGTTCTTGAGATTCGCCTGCGGATGGATCACGATTCCAGTCTCAGATGTAAATGGACGATAGCTCAGACCGATCACAAGCGTTTCATAACCGGCATCGGGAGATGTGGTGAACGCCTCGAGGGGCCCTACCAGGTCGAGAGCCTGAACTCCATCATAGCCAACAAATCCAATTCGTTTGTGTCAGCTCGCTTTCATACAACCGGATTGTAACGCCGGATGACAATAGCCGCTATGACATAAAGAGGACAAATCGGGACATTGATAGCTCAAGCCAGGATGAGGAGGACAACATGCCGAAGGGATATTGGGTTGGGCGAGTCGATGTCATTAACCCGCGCATCGCCCTCGCGGAGGTGCTTCGCAAATACGGCCCGAAATTTCTGGTGCGCGGCGGCACATTCGAGGCGATGGAAGGCAAGGCGCGCGACCGCAATATCGTGATTGAGTTCAAGGACTATGCTACTGCGCTCGCGTGCTACCACTCGCCCGAATATACCAACGCGAAAGCATTGCGCGCGGGCGCTGTGGACATCGACGTCATCGTGATCGAAGGCTACGACGGGCCGCAGCCGACGGACTGATCTAGCCTCGGCTTTAACCAGAAACTGGATTGCTATCTCGCGACCATCTTGCGCGGAAGTGGATTACACCAAGTGCCGCGACAGATGAACGAGCGTCGCGTCTGTCCGACATGGGTCGCGAGTTGGCAGTGTAAAGAACGGCAGTTCTTAACACCAACACCACGGGGAGTTGTTCGAATGAGCGACGCCAAAAACTAAAACTGTTGAAATCGATGTTCGCGTATTGTTCGCGCGAGAAATTCTTACACGCTTTTTGAGTGGCGCTAAGTTGTTGAAAAGAATGGTGGCCAGGGACGGAATCGAACCGCCGACGCCGGCCTTTTCAGAGCCGCTTACCGTATCGTCGAAGTGGTTTGAAATCAACGGTTATTGCGAAAGACAAAAGACTTACGGCATTGCCGATTTAGGATAGCGTGGGATGATTTGGGCCGCTTTAGGCGCTTCGATGTTCGCGTATTATTCGCGCGCACCGAATCTACACCGGCAGCCCTTTTTCATTTGTGGCCATGCTCTCAACGGATTTTAAGCCCGTTCACTTGGCACTGACCTAATGGTACTACGCACGACCAAGTAGTATTTACCGGCGTCTAGCCCATGATTGCGCCCGGCAACGAGTGCTGCGGCATCACCGCGGTAGCAACCTCACTCGAATAGCCACCCGGCACAGGTTGCTGTTCAACCAGCTTCGCCAGACCGAAATCGAGAATCTTCGCGTGACCATCACGGGTGATCATGACGTTGTCAGGCTTCAGATCGCGATGAACAATTCCGGCGGCGGGAGCTTTCGCCAAACCTTCGGAGACTTGCTTCAGATACTTCAGAAGTTTTTGGAGTGGCGTTCGCTCTTGATGAATCTCTTCACGCAACGTGTGACCATCGATGACTCTATCGCGATGAAGTTCGTGCCGTCAGCCGCTCCGATGTCATGAATCGTGGCGATGTTCGGATGATTCAGTGCGGCGGCGGCAATTGCTTCCTGTTCGAAGCGCCGCATGCGGTCTTTGTTAGCCGCACGTTCGGTAGGAGGAATCTTCAGCGCGACTTTGCGATGCAGGCGAGCGTCTTCAGCGAGATAGACTTCGCCCATGCCACCTGAACCGATTTTGGAGATGATGCGGTAATATGAA
>DASQYL010000543.1:0-4589 GCA_035639235.1 Pyrinomonadaceae bacterium
CGGCCGATCTACGATGCGCTGCTGAAACTCGGTTTGTCTGTAGGCAAAGACACGAAGGCATGTCCGTGTCAGACGATAGTGCCGCTCTATCGCAATCACGTTTTCGCGCAAATTAAGCCGACGACCCAGACACGGATCGACTTTGGTCTCGCGCTCGGTGACACGAAGAAAACTCCGAAGCGTTTGATCGACACGGGTGGCTTTGCAAAAAAAGATCGAATCACACATCGATTTGAAATAACTTCGCTGAAAGATATCGACGATGAGGTGCAGAAGTGGTTGAAAGTTGCGTATGACCGAGATGCTTAGAACATTCACCACAAAGACACGAAGCGCACGAAGGCATTAAGAAATTTAGACTCATTAAGAACTTTGTAGCCTTTGTGACTTTGTGGTTCAACTGATCAAACAGTAGCAGCGATGGCAACCAAGAACGATTTCAAACCTCGCATGAGCAACGATGCCGTTGAGTCAAAGACCGGGAAGAATTGGTCACGCTGGTTCAAGCATCTCGACGCAGCCGGCGCCAGGAAGATGACGCATCAGGAGATCGTCGCGCATCTGCGCGACAAGCACGACGTGCGCTCATGGTGGCAACAAATGATCGCGGTGACTTACGAGCAGGCGCGCGGCCTGCGCGAGGTCGGCGAGAAGCCCAGCGGTTATGAGATTAGCGTGAGCCGCACGATTGACGCGCCGGTAAGCAAAGCATTCAAAGCCTGGATGGACGAAAAGACTCGGAAGAAGTGGTTGCCCGCCAAACTTACAATCCGTAATGCCACGCCAAACAAATATATTCGTATCACTTGGGCAGACCAAACGCACGTCAACGTTGGCTTTTATCCCAAAGGAGACAAGTGCCAGGTAGCAGCGCAGCATAGCAAACTGAAAGATGCGAAGGCCGGCGCGGCGATGAAGAAGTTCTGGGCCGAAGCGCTGGATAAACTTAAAGATTCGCTTGAATGAACGTCCAACCGGCGTTACTCTCTGCGCGCACACATGCGCCGTAACTTTCGTTTTGCAATTCTGATTTTATTCTTGGTCGCGATCGCCATCGCCGGCCTTAACTACTTTCCCACAGCCGCTCAAATCGATAAGATCGGGCAACTCGATGTCCTCATCGTCAACGGCACTCTGCTCGACGGTTCCGGCGAAAAACCACGAAGAGTTGATATTGGTATTCGCGGCGATCGCATTGTCTTCGTCGGTGATGCCCGCAAAACTAAGTTGGAGGCGGCGCGCACGATCGACGCGACCCGATTGATCGTCGCGCCCGGCTTCATCGACGGACACACGCACACACTCGGCGACCTCACCAATGAAAAGACGAAGAGCAACCAGGCTTATCTTCTGCAGGGCGTGACGACGGTCGTCACCGGCAACGATGGCGGCAGTGTTCTGAATGTCGGTGACACGCTGCGCAAGTGGGATACACAAGGCATCGGCACGAACGCAGTGTTGCTCGCCGGCTTCGGCACGATTCGCGCGAAGGTGCTGGGGCCAACTGACGCGCAACCAAACGCGGCGCAACTGGAAGAGATGAAACAGTACGTCGCGCGCGCGATGGATGAAGGCACATTCGGACTCTCGACTGGTCTGTATTACGCGCCGCAGAGTTATGCGAAAACTGAAGAAGTGATTGAACTCGCGAAAGTCGCGGCTGCGAAAGGCGGCATCTACGATACGCACATGCGCGACGAAGGATCGTATTCAATCGGGCTGCTCGGCGCGATCAAAGAAACGATTCGCATCGGCCGCGAAGCAAAGATTCCGGTTCATATCTCACACATCAAAGCGCTGGGGCCGGACGTTTGGGGTCAGAGCAAAACGGCTCTCGATTTGATGAACAAAGCCCGCCGCGATCGCGTCGATATTACCGCCTGTCAGTATCCGTACGATGCGTCGGGCTCAAGTCTAACTGCGTCTTTGGTGCCACGCTGGGCAGAAGTCGGCGACCAGAGGGAACTGGTCGAGCGCATCGATGACGCAGAAATCAGGCCGCGCTTAATCGCTGAGATGGAGCAAAATCTGAAACGACGCGGCGGCGCAGACTCTTTGCTGATTGTCGATTGTCGCGATCGCCAATACGTCGGCAAACGTTTGAATCAAATCGCGCAGCAGATGAACAAGACGCCGGTCGAAGCGGCGCTTGAAATTATCAAGAATTCGGGCGGCGCGGGCGTGGCGTCATTCAACATGAGCGAGACAGACATCCGTCGCTTTATGAAAGATAAGTTCGTGATGACGTGTTCGGACGGGTCGACTGGGCATCCGCGCAAATACGGAACGTTCCCTAAGAAGCTGCGTCAATATGTTTTTCAGGACAAAGTCATTTCGCTGCCGTTTTTCATTCGCAACAGCAGCGCGCTTACGGCCGAAACCTTTCGCATCCCCGAACGCGGCCTGATTCGCGAAGGCTACTTCGCGGATGTAATCGTCTTCGATCCTAAAACAGTTTCCGATCGCTCAACGTATGAGCAGCCTGAGTTGCTCGCAGTGGGAATGAAGTTCGTAATCGTCAACGGCAAAATCGCGGTTGAGAATGGTGCGTTTACTGGCGTCCTCGCAGGGCGAGCATTGCGGAAGGGTGAACGCCGATGATCAAGAATCGACATTATCGCGGAGGCTATCAGTTCTCTGGCCTACTTGAACTTGTGCGCGAACTTCGAAGCAAGCAGACGTCAGCTGAAATGTTCCTGTGGGAACTGCTTCGCGCCCGCCACTTATTGGGTTTCAAGCTCAGACGACAACATCAGATCGGTGATTACATCGCTGACTTTTATTGTCACGAAGCGAGGCTCGTTCTCGAGTGTGACGGTTTAGTCCACGAGGCGAATGAGTCATGGCATCATGATCGGGCACGTGATGCTTGGATGGCTCAACAGAGACTGCGAGTCTTAAGGTTCACGAACGAACAGATATTGAGTAATACCGAACATGTATTGGAAGAAATCTGCGGATTGCTCCCTTCTCCCGCTGGGAGAAGGGCTGGGGAAGATGGCTTGTGCGGCCGACAACTTCGACCCTCTCCCCAACCCTCTCCCAAAGGGAGAGGGAGAAAAACCCCCGCATTCACGATCGCTTTCTTAATCGCGTCTCTCTTCATACTTCACCTCATATCATTTCCCATCGTCTCCATTTCTCAATCGAACTCGCCGCAGAACCCCGTCGAAATAAAAGGCGAGCCGCGGCATCATCCGAAATTTGAAAACGAGTTCGTGCGGATTTGGGACGTCACCGTGCCCGCGGGTGATGCGACGTTGTGGCATGCTCATCGTAACGATAATGTCGTGGTAACGCTCGCTCCGGCGAAACTTCACATTGAGACGCTGGGCCGCGATCCGGTCGATGTTGAATGGAAGTTTGGCGAAGTCAGATTCAGCAAAGCGACCTATATACATCGCGCGATGAATGTCGGGACCACGTCGTTTCATAACCTGACGATCGAATTGCTGAAGCCGCCTCCGCCGAGCAGTGATTGGTCACCTCGACCGAAAGATTCGGGGCGCGAACCGGTATTCGAAAACGAGCGTGTCCGAGTGTTTCGAGTTACGCTTGCGCCCGGTGAATCGACCACGGTTCACACCCACGTTTTACCATTTCTCGGAATATCCTTGACCGCCAGTAAAATCGCCGTATTCGTCGCGGGTTTGACAACACCCACGATGTTCGATCTTCCCTCAGGCGATGTGAGATGGGGTTCGGTGCCGCTAACGCATTCAATTAAGAACGTTGGCAAAACAACCTTCGACGCGATCGATATTGAATTCAAGTGATCAATTTACGAAGGCAGGCTTGTCTCAAAAGTTGTTTCATGTTGTTCTGGTTAGCGTTCTCGGTAAAGACGTGCCGTAGGCACGGAATGTTTATAGCTCCGCGCGGACTGTGATTGCCTTTCGAAGTGAGCAAAATGCCTAGCATTTTGCTCACTTCGGGAATTCATGACGTGAATTGTCAGTGCTATAAATATTTCGCCGCCCTGCGGCGGTAAATTTCGGTTAATCGAGGACATCGGCAAGGCTTTTGAGCCAAGGCTAATGAAAGCAGTAATCTTCGACGAACACGGTGGGCCTGACGTTCTTCATGTTGCCGAAGTTCCCGATCCGCAAATCACCACAGGCGAAGTTTTGATCGAGGTGCGCGCGTGCGCGCTCAATCATCTCGACGTTTGGGTGCGCAATGGATTGCCGGGAATTGAGACTCCACTGCCGCACATTCTCGGTTGTGATGTTGCAGGCGTCGTGCGCGAAGTCGGCGAACTCGTTACCTGGGCCAGGCGAGGTGATGAGGTCATGATTCAACCGGGCGTGGCCTGTGGTCATTGTGATGAATGTCTCGCCGGTCGCGACAATATGTGCGACGAATATGACATCATCGGCTACCGGCGCGACGGTGGTTACGCGCAAATGGTTGCGGTTCCCGGCGTGAATCTCATCCCAAAGCCGAAGAGTTTGAATTGGCATGAGGCAGCTGCCTTACCGCTCGTGACGCTGACGGCGTGGCATATGCTGGTGTCGCGCGCGAACGTGCAGCCCGGTGAAGATGTGCTGGTCCATGCGGCCGGCAGCGGCGTCGGATCAATCGGAATT
>DASQYL010000544.1:0-2468 GCA_035639235.1 Pyrinomonadaceae bacterium
TTCGTCATCGAGAAACTGAACGTTTCGGCTTTCTTGTCGAAGTTGTTTTCGATGTGGCCGTTGAATGGCCGCATTTGAAAACCGAAACCGGGAATCGCTAACGGCTTCATTGTGTACTTGACGCTGCGCACCGGAATGTCGCGTTGAAAATCGAGCCGCTCGTAGAGGGTGAGGTTATTATTGCGCACCTCGCGATATTTATATTCGATGATCGCGCCGGGTTCGACGTTCGGCATGGCAAAAGATTTCGCTTTTACTTTGCTGCCACCCTGTTTGACGATGGTGCGATCGAAGATGTCTTTCTTCTGCAATTCGACAATCGTGCCGTCGGGTTTGATGGTGCGCGCCATGAGATCCCTTATCTCAATGTCATTATCGTAAGGAATGTCGACCTTACTCTGAGATTCCTTGCCTCGATCGTTGAAGATCTTGACCCGCAGGTAGTGATTGATGACGGTCCGCGGATAAGCCGAATCAACGCCTTCCTGGATTTCGTCGACCACGCGCGCCTCCCAAAAAATTACTTCGGCATCGGCATCTTTATCGACGACTGGAGTTTTCGATTCGAGTTCAGCTTTGTCGATGGGACGCCAATCGTCGCCGCTGACAGCATAAGTTGCCGTTAGCCCAAGACACACAATTAGACTCACAAAGAGAATTGAGCGGAGGAAGAGCTTCATAACTTTGTCGACCTTTCAGGTTATAAGGTTTTGTTTGGCCGGGTATTCAAGACTGAGACTTGCCTCCACAGGGAAGTTAGCAGAGTCAGCGTGGGCAGATTCTATCCCAGCCTTCGCCGACAGGCAAACAAAATTATCGTCGATCCATGTGACCCGGATCACGTTGCAGCCAGGGTGCTTAGACTTTGAGATCTGGGTTTCCGACGCGAAACTGTCCGTGTGTTATAATCGCGGCCTCGCTATTAAATTGAGTTCGTTTATCAACTCCGCTCGTTTGCAGAGCCGGCGATATGGAGGAACCTCATGGCGACTGAAATGAAACGTTCACCCGTGAATCGAATCGAAGAATTGTTAGGTGACGAAGCGCGCACGCTGCTCGATCATAAAGCGCAGACAATTCCGAAGGAGCAGATTTACTTGCCCGGCCCTGACTTCGTCGACCGAGTGGTCGCTCAATCAGATCGTTCGCCGGCCGTGCTGAGGGCCCTGCAGTCGTTAATAAATCATGGCCGGTTGGCGGCTACGGGTTACGTTTCGATCCTTCCGGTAGATCAGGGCATCGAACATTCCGCTGGCGCTTCGTTCGCGCCTAACCCGCAATACTTCGATCCGGAAAACATCGTGAAGCTAGCGATCGAAGGTGGTTGCAACGGCGTCGCGTCTACGTATGGTGTGCTCGGCAGCGTGGCGCGCAAGTACGCGCACAAGATTCCATTCATCGTCAAGATCAATCACAACGAATTGCTGACGCTGCCCAACAAATTCGATCAAGTACTCTTCGGCACAGTCAAAGAGGCACATAATCTCGGCGCGGTTGCTGTCGGCGCAACGATCTATTTCGGATCGGATGAGTCAACCCGGCAGATCACGGAAATTGCCGAGGCATTTGCGCAGGCCCACGAATTGGGAATGGCGTGCATCCTCTGGTGCTATCTTCGAAATTCAAAATTCAAAACTCCGGAAGGCGACATGCACGCCGCCGCCGACCTCACCGGACAAGCAAATCATCTCGGCGTCACGATTCAAGCCGACATCGTCAAACAAAAATTGCCCGAACGAAATGGCGGCTATCAAGCCATCGAGAAAGAACTAGGGAAGTCGTATGGTAAGACGAGCAAGCTCGTCTACGAGAAATTAACCACCGACAATCCAATCGATCTCGTCCGCTATCAGGTGGCCAACGGCTACATGGGCCGGGTCGGTCTGATTAATTCAGGAGGCGAGTCTAAGGGCGCGGGTGATTTGGCGGCGGCCGTACGCACCGCCGTAATCAACAAGCGCGGCGGCGGTATGGGATTGATCTCCGGCCGCAAAGCCTTCCAGCGTCCCATGAGCGAAGGTGTCGAACTGCTGAACGCGATTCAAGACGTCTATCTCTCAAAAGAAATTACAGTCGCGTAACCTAAAGGCAAGAACAATCGCGAGAAAAACACGCGCGCGTCGTTTGTATTATCAGTCCTCATCATTATAATTCGCGCGCGTATCCCCCGTTAGCCTATGGCCAATCAAATTCGATGGCGAGAGCGGCGGCAGCGTCGGCGCGCACGACCTGAGCCGCGTCCGCTTCAGTTGATCAAATCGGCATTGGGCGAGATGGCCCGCACCGCCCTTTCGGAGCCGTTTATGATCTCGATCGAGCGGCAGCAGATATTTCTGCGCCGGCTGCCGAAGGCGCTCGACGGTTTTCGCATCGTTCATCTCTCGGACTTGCACTATGGTCCGCTCGCCGACCGAAAACACTTGGAACGGGCGACCGCCATCGCGAACGATCTCAATCCGGATTTGATT
>DASQYL010000545.1:0-2417 GCA_035639235.1 Pyrinomonadaceae bacterium
TTTGAACGTGCGGTAGTTGATCGTTTCCGGCTTGGTTACTTCACCGTGCGACCACTGACGGATCTTTTCCGGTGAAGCCAACGAAATCCGTATCGCCTCAAAGTCGGGCGCCAATTGCGTTTTCTCTTGATGAAATCGAAACATCTTTTCTCCAGTTTGCGGTGAGCTGTGAGCAGTAAGCAGTCACTGCAATCTTTGTTCGTGAGTTCATGGCGGCGAGCAAACTGCTCACTGCTCACCGCTTACTGCTCACTAGATCCCGCTAGTAATCAACGGCTCGGCAATCGTCTCTTCCGGGGCGCTGTCCTTCTGCACCAGCTCAACGTCGAGGCAGAGCGATTGCAGCTCACGCACCAGCACGTTAAAGCTTTCCGGCAACCCTGGATCGAAATCAGCTTCACCTTTTACGATCGCCTCGTAAATCTTAGAACGGCCGGCCACGTCGTCGGACTTGGCGGTCAACAGTTCCTGAAGAATGTGCGCCGCGCCGTAAGCCTCCAGCGCCCACACTTCCATTTCTCCGAATCGCTGTCCGCCGAACTGAGCCTTGCCGCCCAGCGGCTGCTGCGTAATCAGCGAGTACGGTCCAATCGATCGTGCGTGAATCTTGTCGTCCACCAGGTGCGATAGCTTCAACATGTAGATGTAGCCAACCGTCACCTTCTGTTCGAACGCATCGCCGCTCAAGCCATCGTAAAGCACGGCCTTACCTGATTCGTTTACGATCTCAGGCAAGCCCAGCTCACGGGCGCGCTCGCCCGATTCCTGCAGCCGTTTCTTAATCTCCTTCTCAGTCGCGCCGTCGAAGACCGGCGTCGCGTAATACAAGCCGAGCACGCGCGCCGCCCAACCTAAGTGCGTTTCGAGAATCTGCCCGACGTTCATGCGCGAAGGTACGCCCAGCGGATTCAAAACGATTTCGACCGGCGTCCCGTCCGGCAGGTAAGGCATGTCTTCTTCCGGCAGGATGCGCGCAATCACGCCCTTGTTGCCGTGGCGTCCGGCCATCTTGTCGCCGACTGAGAGCTTGCGCTTCATGGCGATGAAAACCTTGACCATTTTGATTACGCCCGGTGAAAGCTCGTCGCCCTGACGCAGCTTGGCAATCTTCTCTTCGTAAATGTCGGAGAGAATTTTGATCTGCCGCTCAGTCCGATCTTCGTAGGCCTTGACTTCCGTCGCCGCGTCCACACGTGAGCCGGCAACTTCGGCTTTGCGTAAAGTCTTTGCCTCAATCGCCTCAAGCATCTCGCGCGTAATCGGCACGCCCTTGGCGATGACGACTTCGCGATTTGCCGTCAAGTCAGCAGAGAGCTTGCGTCCTTCGAACAACTCGTAGATACGTTCGTTGCGCTGCTCCTGCAGAATACGAATTTCGTCATCGAGGTCGCGTCGCAGACGCTCTTCTTCATCCTGTTCGATCGAAAGCGAACGCTGATCCTTTTCCTGGCCCTTGCGCGTAAAGACCTGCACATCGACGACCGTGCCATCGATGCCCGGCGGGCAAACTAGCGAAGCATCTTTCACGTCCGCAGCCTTCTCACCAAAAATGGCGCGCAAAAGTTTTTCTTCCGCGGTCAACTGTGTCTCGCCTTTCGGCGTGACTTTGCCGACCAGAATTGAGCCCGGTTTTACCTGGGCGCCGATGCGAATGATGCCGCTCTCGTCCAAGTCGCGCAGCATGTTCTCGCCGACGTTAGGAATGTCGCGGGTGATTTCTTCCGGCCCCAGCTTGGTATCGCGCGCCTCGATTTCAAGCTCTTCGATGTGAATCGAAGTGTAGTAATCCTCTTTCACCAAACGCTCAGAAACGAGAATTGCGTCTTCAAAGTTGTAACCGCGCCACGGCATAAACGCGACCAGCACGTTTCGCCCTAAAGCGAGTTCCCCGCGATCGGTGCAGGGACCATCGGCAATTACCTGCCCTTTGACGACGCGCTCACCCACGTGAACGATCGGGCGCTGATTGATGCAAGTGTTCTGATTCGAACGCTTGAATTTGATCAGCGTGTAGATGTCGGCCGTCACCTCGCGCGAGATCGTGCCGTCCACATTGTGATCGGCCTTGACGATGATGCGCTCAGAGTCGGTGTAATCGACCACGCCGTCGCGACGCGCAATCACCACCGCCCCTGAGTCGCGCGCCGTGACGTCTTCCATGCCTGTGCCGATATACGGAGCTTCGGCGCGCAGCAGCGGCACCGACTGGCGTTGCATGTTCGAGCCCATCAACGCGCGGTTGGCGTCGTCGTTTTCGAGGAATGGAATGAGCGAGGCAGCCACCGAAACCAGCTGCTTCGGCGAAACATCGACATACTCGATCTCGTCTCGGTGCGCCAGAATGAACTCGCCGGCTTTTCGCGCGGCGTTGCGCTCATTCACAATGTTGCCCTGCTCGTCGAGTTCGATGTTCGCCT
>DASQYL010000546.1:0-12883 GCA_035639235.1 Pyrinomonadaceae bacterium
CTCGATAGATGATGTAGATGTTCATTCCCCAAAACAGCAGGAATGAAATCCACTCAGTCGTCATGTGCCCGCCGATGGGTCCACCGAGCAGCGTGTTCCAGCGCGGAATGATCGCGGCGAATAGAGTGTTCAGGGCTTCGCCGCCAATCCACGCCTGAATGCCGAACCAGCCGCACGCCACGATCGCGCGCATCAGCGCCGGCAGATTCGAGCCGTAGGTTCCGTACGAAGCGCGCGCAAAAATCGGGAAGGGAATTCCGTATTTCGTTCCCGGATGTGAATTCAGCAGGATCGGAATTAAAACGATCGTGTTGCCGAGCAGAATCGTAATCAGCGCCTGCCACCAGTTCATGCCCGCGCTGATCAATCCCGACGAAAGCATGTAAGTCGGGATGCAGTGCGCCATGCTGATCCAAAGCGCCGCATAATTGTAGGTGGTCCAGTTGCGCGCCGAGACTTTTACGGGAGCGAGATCGCGATTGAACAGCGGACTGTCGCTGATCTCGTCGAACGCATCGGGCTTGAGTTCGACGCGTCCGTCTGAATGTTGGATTGTTTCTGGATTGTCAGCCATCTGTGAATCACGAGCGGTCAACTTTTACGACCGAACTGTCTTTCGTACTCTGCGCGAAACGCTTGAAGTTGTGGAAGTTCGTTAGCGTCGCGAGGTCGTCCCGCGGCCCGTTTGCTCGCAATAATGTCCCGAATGTTAGCGACCGGAAACCCTTTAGAGGTGTCCATCCGCGCCTTGGCCTGATCGTAATCGTCGATTCCATCCGGCGCGAATATGAGGTCGATGTCGAAAGGACCATTCTTGATCTGCACGAAATCTTTACCGCGGACAATGTCGCCTTCGCGATCGGCGTCAAGTTCGAAGCCCATCTCAATCAGCGCCGAAACAATACGCCTGCCGTTTTCGGCGTCCTTTCGCGGAAAAACATCTACGTCTTGGGTCGTACTGGGATAGCCAAGCAAAATCGCGCCGCTCTTACCGATGAACATGTAATCGACTTCATGCTTACTAAACGCTGCGGCGACTTGCTGCGCCTGAATCGGGCTGAAAGTCTCACGCTTCATTCAGCACCCTTCGCTGCAACTCGGTCAGTTCTCCATACCCGAGATACGCCGGCAGATTCTCGCGACACCAGCGGCGGTAATCTTCCATTGTCTCAAAAGAGCGCCATTCAGCGTCATCCAGCACAGGCTTGTAAACGTAATTGAAGCCGTAGCGCATGTGATCTTCGACACTACGTTCCAGATTTCGCCGGCATTGTTCGCGAAAGTCCTCTAAGTCGTCACGTTCCATTTTCGATGCCTACCGCTGCGACTCGTCAATAAACTTCCTTACATCCGATCGCAGCTTCCCGAGCTGCTTCTCGTCGATATACATCATATGACCCGCTTCGTAATAACCGGTCGAGAAATTTTTCAAGAGCGCCGGATCGAGACTGATGTGATGCAGCGTGTATTGCACGGCGAATTGTGGTGTGGCCATGTCGTAGTAACCCATCGCCACAAAAATCTTCAGGTAAGGATTTTGCGCGAGCGCCGTTCGCAACGATGTACTCGTATCGACGTAGCCATTATTCGTGCCCCAGTTCCACGGGCCGATGCCGCCGCCGAGAATGTAGTATTCGAGATCGCTCTTGTAGTTCAGTTCACCGCGAACGTAATTGTTGAAAGTCGAAGTGTACGGCGGACGAATCGCGGCTTCGCTGGCATCGAAGTCGGGACCGGCGCTTACGTAACTCGAATCGTAACCTTTGAAGCGCGCATCGAGTCGGCCGATCGATCGCTTCTCGTCGCGCAACAATTCTTTGCGGAAAAAATTCAGCGATACGCGCAGGTTAGCGTTGTCGATGAACTTCGGATCGAGACCGGTGAAATGCGCCAACTTGCTGATAGCGTCCTGGCGTTCGGACGCGCTCATGCGATCGCCTCTCTCCAAGGCGAGCGTGTAACCATTTGCCGCCCATTCCTCGGCTTCGGCCACGACTTTCTCGACCGATTTCGATTGCATATCGCGCGGCAATTTCTTGTGATACCACGCGGTCGCGGCATAAGAGGGCAAGTACATGATGTACGGCAGATCGTTTCCCGACGCGAAGTCGGTCGTCTCGAAATTCATGATCGTCGAAATCAACACGATGCCATTGAAGGCAACGCCGCGGCCAATCAAATAACCGGACAAGGCCGACGCGCGCGTGGTCCCATAACTTTCGCCTGCGAGAAACAACGGCGAAGTCCAACGCTCGTAACGCACGAGGTACATGCGAATGAATTCGCCAACCGATTCGATGTCACCTTGCAGACCAAAGAACCTCGAGGCGGTCTGCGGATTCAGCGCGCGGCTATATCCGGTGCCGACCGGATCGATGAAGACGAGGTCGGTCTGATCCAGCCAGGTAAATTGATTATCAACCAGATGATAAGGCGGTGGCGGCATCGTGCCGTCCGGATTCATCGGCACGCGTCGTGGGCCGATACAGCCCATGTGCAACCAGACCGAAGCCGAACCGGGTCCGCCGTTGAATGAAAACGTGAGCGGGCGTGAGGCGCGGTTCTCAACGCCGTCGAGCGTGTAAGCCATGAAGAAGATGCGCGCCTCAGTCTCACCATCACGGTTCTTGATCGGCATCATGCCCGTCGTCGCCGTATAGCGCAGCTCTTTTCCGTTGACGCTGATCGAATGATGCGTGACGACCGGCGGTTCTTCAGGAGTCGGTGTCGGTGCGCCTTGCGGCCGCTGGCCTGTCTGACCACCTGGTTGCGTCGTCGTCGTGGTCGTTGCCGTCGTCGGTTGTTGACCGCCACCGCCGCCCCCGCCGGGACGTTGTCCTCGGCCTTGACCTTGGAAATCGGGGGCTTGCGTGAACAGAGCAAGGGAAAGCAGAAGGGCTGCGAGCATGATTGATTAACCTTTCACACGGATATCGAAGACAACAGCAAGGCGGCCATAGTATGCGAAACGGGTTGATGGGACAAGCGGATTTATATGGAGCGCGCGAGTGTTCGCTCCGTTAGGAGCGAAATGTTTGTAGCATCCATTTAACCAAGTCACTGCGCTCCTCTGGGAGCGCAATGTCGCGCTGCGATATTTCGCTCCCAGAGGAGCGACGAACGAGTCAGTCAATATATTCTAAAAACATTTCGCACCTAACGGCGCGAAGACCTGGCGCACTCCAAATTCTCACTTCGGGATCGGAATAAACTTTGGTCGACCGGCTTTCACTCGGCGATAAGTGCCGTCGGCCATGACGTTATGACCAAAGCCACATTCAGCATCGTCGCCTTCCTGCTTGACGATCATTTTGTTGGTGAAAAACGTCATGGTGATTTTGCATTTGTTTGTATCGCCGGGAATGAAGATTGCCACGTTGCCTTCAATCGTCGCCTCGCCGATCGCCTCGCCGATGTTTGGATAACCTGCGCGCGTCATCCATTCGCCGTTGAATTGAACTTTAATTTTGCTGTGGCCCAAGGCGAGCACGCGAAAATCATTTCCGCGATATTTGTAAACGCCGTTGATTTGCGCGGGAGTCACGCGGCGAGGTGACTGCGCAATCACTGATGACCCCAGCAAAGTACAGATCGATACCAGCGTTATCGCTCTGCTCGCCCGCACAGTTCGAAAAGTCATCGAATTTTGCTGTCGAACTTCGGTCTTCCGTTCCGGATCTTTCGGTAAGTACCGGCCGAGTTGACGTTATGTCCAAAGCCGCAGGTGGCGTCGTCACCTTCCTGCTTAACGATGAGTTTACCGGGAACAAACGTCATCGTGATCTTGCAGCCCTGCGTGTCGGGCGGGATGAAGGTGGCCACATTCCCTTCGATGGTTGCTTCGCCTTCTGCTTCGCCCATGTTTATGCTCTTGGATAACGTCTGATAGACGCCGTCGAAACTGACTCTTAACTTGTTGTGGCCCAGCGCGAGGAGGCGAAACTCGTTGTCGTAATATTTGTAAACGCCGTTGGCTTGAGCGGCGGTGACAACTTTTGAGTTTTGCGCCTGCACTGCAACGACAACTGATGCAATTCCGAGCGCAGCAAGAAAAATTATGATCTTCATAGGTTTCCTAATCTGGTTTTCTGTGTGAACTCTGTGTCTCCATGGTGAGACTCATACCGTAGCATCAACCACACGGAGGCTGCACAGAGGAGCACGGAGAGATCAAATACTCACACACTCGCCACGTTTCAGAAATTGGCCCGCGCCGGATTTACCTTTGAATTCGCCTTTGTCGATCACAACTGAACCGCGCGACAAAACCGTTTCGACGACGCCTTTGATCTTCTTACCTTCATAAGCGCTGTAGTCGACGTTCATGTGATGAGTCTTAACCGAGATTGTTTGATCCTTATTCGGATCGAAGATGACGATGTCCGCGTCCGAGCCAACCGCGATTGTGCCTTTCTTGGGAAACAGTCCAAACATTTTCGCGGCGGCCGTCGAAGTCAGTTCGACAAAGCGATTCAGCGAGATGCGGTTCTCGACGACGCCGTTGTAGATGAGCGAGACGCGATGCTCAACTCCCGGCGCGCCGTTGGGAATCTTGGTGAAGTCTTCACGTCCGAGTTCTTTCTGCTCTTTCATGCAGAAGGGACAATGGTCGGTTGAGATGACTTGCAGGTCATCCATCTTCAGACCTTTCCAAAGCTCGGATTGATTCGATTTCTCGCGCAGCGGCGGCGTCATGACGTACTTCGCGCCGTTGAAATCTTCGCCATAATCGTCGATGGAAAGAAAGAGATACTGCGGGCAGGTCTCGGCGAACGCGGGAATGCCGCGGTCGCGGGCCTGGCGCACCTGGTTCAACGCATCGGCGCACGACAAGTGAACGATATAAACCGGCGACTCAGCCATTTCCGCAATTGCGATCGCGCGATGCACGCCTTCGGCTTCGGCGACAGTCGGACGTGTCAGCGCATGATACTTCGGCGCGGTGTGACCCTTCTCTAACGCGCGTTTGATGATCTCGTTGATGACGATGCCGTTCTCGGCGTGCATGCAAATCAACCCGCCGCGCGCGCCGGCCGCCGACATCGCGCGAAAGATCGTTGCATCATCGACCAGAAACACGCCGGGATAAGCCATGAACAATTTAAAGCTGGTCACGCCTTCATCCATGACCGTGTACATCTCTTCGATCTGCTTGTCTTCGAGTTCGGTCGTGATCAAGTGAAAGCCGTAATCGATCGCGCACTTGCCTTCCGCCTTCTTGTGCCAGTTGTCGACACCCTGGATCAGGGACTCGCCTTTGTATTGCACTGCGAAATCGATAATCGAAGTCGTCCCGCCATGCGCCGCCGCAATCGTCCCCGTGCGAAAGTCATCCGCCGCAGTCGTTCCGCCGAACGGCAGCTCCATGTGCGTATGCGGATCGATGCCACCGGGAATGACGTACTTGCCCGCCGCATCGATGGTCCCGTCAGCTTCCATATCAAGCTTAGCGCCAATCGTCGTAATCATTTCGCCGTCGATGAAAATGTCGGCTTTGTAGTTGTCAGTCGCGGTGATGATTTGTCCGTTAGTGATTAGGGTTTTCATAATGATTTCAATTTGGGTGTCCGCCTTCTTTGCCCCTTTTCAACTTCAGTGTTTGAGTTTGCTCTTTAAGCTTGTCGAGTCGGTATGGAAGCACATACATGTATTGAATCAATAGTCGAAACAGTTCATCGACAACGTGAGCGACACTCACATCTACTCTTTCATCTAAACTGTGAGCGCCAACATTCCCAAGGTATCTGATTTGGTGAAGTACATCTGAAAGCCGTGACGGAAAGACTCCTCTGTTTGATAATTCTCTCAGCATATCCACCAGATCGATAGGTCTTCCATCTCGGTCAAAGCTCCTCGCACCCAGGTCAACGCAGATCGCTTGAATCGTGCGACGAAGCTGCACAACGAATGAATCTGGGTGAGACTTGACCTTCAAAGCGCCGGCATACAACGCCCGAATATTCTCTGGGACATGATCAGGTAAATCATCGCGTGGGGGCCAAAGGAGTTGCGCTGACGCGAATGCGTCGACGCCTTCAAGATGAAAAGGCATATCGTAAAGCAGAATACCGCGACAATCTTCGCAGCCAATCAACGCAAGGCAGCTAAAATCTGCGTCTCGATCGCCGTTTAGATCAAACAAAAGCTGTTGCGTTGAATCAGGGCCGCAGTGAGGGCAGAAGCCTTCATACACTGGCTTGGGTTGTGGTGGTGTTATTTTCACCATCGTCTAATAGACTAACGCTCCGTTAGGAGCGAGATGTTTATAGCACCCCGTTATCTCAAGTCAACCGCGCTCCTTTAGGAGCGCAATGTAAGACGTTCATGTTACGCTCCTAAAGGAGCGCGACGGAATTCGGGAATGCCGTTTCTATAAACATTTTGCGCCCACGGCGCGAGGACACAGGGCTTTCCGCGATGCTATTCAATGAACTTGAAGACGTATCGATCATCGAACGCGATGTCGAACTTCCTCAGCAACGCCATGTATTCATCTCTGAACGAATGCCGTTGGTGATGTTTCTCCTGATTCTGAATATAGCGAATGACGGTGTTCAATTGTGAATGGCCGTAAGAGAAAGCTCCATATCCCTCTTGCCAATTGAATCGACCGTGAACGAGCTTCTGCTTGTTAACAAACGTGGCTGAGTCTGATTTGATATCGCGAACGAGATCGGCTAAGGCCTTCGCTGGCTGCAGACCTATTAGAATGTGGAGATGATCCGGCATGCCATTGATTGCGATCAATTTTTGACCCTGGTTTCTCACAATGCCGGTGATGTACTTGTAAAGTTCCTCTTTGAAATCCGGTTTGATTAGCGATTGTCGGTTCTCAACAGCGAAGACAATTTGAATGTAGATCTGTGAGAAGGTATTGGCCATGAGGACCTCCTACAGTGGATTGATACAGCGCAGATACTATAAACATTTCGCTCCTACGGAGCGAGGAAAATGTCGGAGGCGTCAGGTTTCTATAAACATCTCGCTCCTGGCGGAGAGAAACCCCATGAAATTGCCGGACACCAGCATCTCTATGCACGCTCAACCCCAAAATAAATCAACCGAGATTCTCACGAACCTCGGTTGATGCCCTGATCATCTCATCCGATCTCTACTTCACCATTTCGCTGGTTAACAGTGCTCCGCCGAGACTCGGAATGGTTGCAGCGATCTTCAGGACCTTGCGCGAGTCTTTGGCGATCCAGAGTGTCTGTTTGTCGCTCTCGTCATCGGCTGCGACTGACTCGACTTTGAACGCGTCGAAGGTACCGCCGGCGACGGTCACGCTTTCCATGCCGACTACCTTCAATTGTCGAATTTGCGGCTTCAGTTTTTGCACGTCAAAGTTGCTGAACGAAATCGTGTAATTCGGCGCGAGCGGCAAATGAGCGAGCACATCGTAGGCGCCGCCACCGTCAGCGAAAAGCGCGCCGCCGACGTTTGCGGAGATCGGTTTAGGTTCTCCGCCTTGCGTCATTGTACCGCTGGCTTTTCCATCCTTGAAATCCAGTTCGATCGTTACGCCTGCCTGCTGAATCGAGCGGTGCTTCAATATCAAAGTTCCTTTTTCAATCGTTGAGGCGTCGACGATCTTCCCGAAGGCCGGCGATTCCGCGGTTTCCGTGGCGATCCAGTTACCGCCGTCATCTTTGATCTCAGTAGTGGTTGTAATTGGAATCGTCTGTCCTTGCACGGCGAGTGTGGCTTTATAATTCACAGTGCCGGCAGCGAGATCACTTGCCGGCTTTGGTGCGCCGGCGACGGCCTCGACCTTCTTCGGCATCGTCACGCTCTTCACATCGACAGTGATCTCTTTCAGTCGCGCGGCTACTTCCGGCGTGGCGCCTTCCTGATAGCGCCCGCCGAGATATTTCGCGAAGAATTTTTCGGCTTGAGAAAACATCGCCATGTTGTTGACGGGTCGGTGGAAGCCGTGACCTTCGTCGGGCGCGACGATGTATTCGACCGGGAAGCCGCGATCGCGCAGGGCGATGACGATTTGATCAGCCTCGCGTTTGTTTACGCGCGGATCATTTGCGCCCTGGACGACAAGCAACGGAGTTTTGATCTTATTCGCAGAATTCAAAGGCGATTGCCGATCCAGTTGCGCTTTGCCTGCCGGCGTTGTCGGATCGCCCATGCGCTGATAGAAAAGTTGGCGGCCGGCTTCCCAATAAGGCGGGATGGTTTCCAGGAGCGTATTGAGGTTCGACGGTCCAACGTAATCAACCGCGGCCGCATACAAATCAGGAGTGAACGTCACGCCCGCCAACGTCGCGTAGCCGCCGTACGATCCACCCATGATGCCGACGCGCTTCGGATCGGCGATACCTTGCGAGACGAGATACTTCACGCCCCAGGTGATATCGTCCTGCATTTTGTCGCCCCACTGTTTGTTGCCCGCGTCGATGAACTTCTTGCCATAGCCGGTCGATCCGCGGAAGTTCGGTTGCAACACCGCGTACCCGCGATTCGCCCAGAACTGCGCGAACGCGTCATAGCCCCAGTTGTCCCGCGCCCACGGTCCACCATGTGGAAATGCAATCAGGGGTAGGTTCTTCGCCTCAGCGCCTTTCGGCAAAGTTAGATAAGCAGGAATCTCGAGACCGTCCGAAGACTTGTAAGAAATGGCTTTCATCGGCGCGAGATAATCGCGGTTGAGTTTCTCGCGAATGTGATATTGCAGCGTCAACTTCTTGGTGTTGCGATCGAACAGATAGGTCTCTCCCGGGTCGGTGTCGCTACCGATGTCAATGAGTACGAGCCGCTCATCCCTGGTGCTGGACGCGAAATCGACGTCCATTCCCGGAAACTGTTTCTTGAGGAGGTTGTAGTCCGCTTCGTAGGATTTGTCCTTGAAATAGACGCGCGTACGATCGTCGACATAAGCGGTCGCGATTAACTCATCGGTGAGATCTGAGAACGTAGCCTCTCCCAGATCGACTCGCTTCAGCGGATCGGATTCAACGAATTCTTCTTTGCCGGTTGCCGGATCGAACAATTCGAGCTGAGTTAGATCGATGCCGGCGCCTTTATTGGTTTCGAAGTAAACCCGCTGGCCGTCTTTGTGATAACGATCTGCGCCACAACTCTCAAACACGTTGCAGGAATAAATCTTGGTGAATCCGTTATTGTCCACGCGCAGGATCTCGGTGTCGCCGTTGTCGGCGACGCGACTGGCAAGGCGTAATTGGTCCTTCAGGTCAAAGGTCCAGCCGACGATCCGTTCGGTGTTCTTGCGTACGAGCGTGCGCTCGCCGGTCGAGATTTTCACTTTATATAGATCATGCCAAGCCGGATCGCGATCGTTCAGGCCAACATAGATCGCGTCTGGATCGGTGCGCGGCAGCGCATAGATTTCAGCGCGGACACCTTTGAGATCGGTAAGATTCCGAGCGGTGGGAACGTCCTGACCAACGGCCGGTGTGTCGTTGGGATCGACCGCATAAACCAAATAGTTCTCATCGCCCGCCTTGTCCTGCACGAACAGAACATATTTGCCGTCACGGCTCCAGAAGTAGCCAGGAATCGGCCGCTCCTTGTCAGCAGTGATCGGCTTCGCCTTGTCGAAAGGCTCCTCCGTGCGTTTCACCCAAACGTTCCGTGTGCCTTTAAACGGTTTGATGAATGCGATGAACTTGCCGTCAGGCGAGATTTGCGCGCCGATGATTTCCGGATCGCCGAAAAATAATTCGCGATCGATGATCGGCGGTTGACTTTTTGTTTGGGATAAAGCAGTCGTCGCCGTCAGAGCGAACGCAGCGACGATCAAAAGACACGAAAGCCATAACGGCGCGGTAATTCTAAATCTCATAGAAAACCTTTCCTTGGTTGCAGTGAGTTGAGCGGACTATGCGATCTTTACGCGTGGCCCGGATATTAGTTTCGGAAATGAATTCAGATGGCCGCAAAACTCGCGTCCAGCGCTTCGATCAATTCATCGACATGATCCTTTGTCGAGTTGAGCATCATGCCTGTGCGAATCACGTTGCCGTAGAGGCCGCCTTTGCCGACCAGCACACGGCGCTTCTTGGTTTCTTCGAAGACCTTCAAAACTGATTGCGGATCGGGTTCTTTCGTTTCGCGATCCTTGACCAGTTCCATCGCCTGCATCAGGCCCATGCCGCGCACGTCGCCGATGACCGGATATTTCTCCTTCAGCCCTTCGAGTTTTCCCCGGAAGTAACCGCCAACCACCGCTGAGTTCTTTTTGAGATCGTCATCTTCGATCACTTTCAGCACCGCCAACGCAGCAGCACATGAAACTGGATTACCGCCAAAAGTTGAGAACGTTAGGCCCGGGAATTTGTCGGCGACTTCAGGAGTCGCCACGGTGATGCCAATCGGCACTCCGTTGCCGAGACCCTTGGCGGAGGTGATGATGTCGGGCTCGACATTCCATTTTTCGATCCCGAACCATTTCTCACCGGTGCGTCCCCAGGCGGTTTGTACTTCGTCGGCGATGAAAAGGCCGCCGTGCTTGCGCGTGATCTCAACCGCTCGTTCGAAGTATCCGGCCGGCGGCACGATGAATCCGCCGACACCGAGAATCGGTTCGGCCATGAACGCGGCAATCTCGCCGGTAGTCGTCGTCATGATCAATTCTTCTATGTCGTTGGCGCACGCGAGGCCGCACTCCGGATAAGTGAGCTTGAACGGACAGCGATAACAATAAGGTGCGCGCGCATGAACGAAGCCGCTAACCTGCGGGGGCAGTGGGCGCCACGGCGCGTGGCCCATTGCGGAAAGGGAAGTAGCCGATCGTCCGCTGTAGGCATGACGAAGCACGACGATCTCATGACGACCGGTCGCCAGCTTCGCGGCGTGGACCGCGGTGTCGTCAGCTTCGGTGCCGCTATTCGTGAAGAAAGACTTCTTTAATTTGCCTGGCGTAATTTGCGCGAGCTTCTCAGCCAAATCCGACTGCGGCTGGTTGCCGTAAAGCGTCGAAGTGTGACTGATGGTATTAACCTGATTGATGATGGCTTCGTTGACCTTTGGATTTGCATGGCCGACGCTGACGGTCAAGACGCCGCCGAACGCGTCGAGATACTTGTCGCCTTTGTCATCCCAAACGTGAGAGCCCTCGCCTTTCACCAGCGCCAAAGGCTCCTGGTAATAAGTTGCGACTGCGGGAAAAAGGAATTCTTTATGTTTACGAATGATTTCGGATTGGTTTGTTGTTTTTGCTTCAGCGGTACTCATCTTCGCTCCTTTGGACTCGCGATGCCGAGATCCTTACAAATCTTTTCGATTAGTAGATCCTTAATTTCATTGTGCCTTGGCACCGAGGATCTTCTATTTAATTTTTGGATTAGACCACCATGAGTGGCGTCCACCTTCGCGCAGCAACTCGCAACCCTCTGATCGAAGATAGCGAAAAAGTTCCTTCGCTTCATACAGCGATCAATTCTTCTTCGTAATCCGGCCCCGCCGCCTTCTTGGCTTCATTCCGATTGAACTCTAGCGCCTCGCGAAGTGTTATCTTCAAAGTCTTTACGAGCTCATCGCGTGTAGCTTCCTGACAATTGACACCTGGAACTTCTTCGATCCAGCCTAACCACCAACCGTCATCATGTTTCACGACTGCCGTATAGGTCCTGTCCATATTGCCTCGCTTAATACAAATTCCCTTCGCGTTTTCGTCCGGTGTAATCAACGTACACCACTTTCAATTCAGTATAAAAGTCGAGCGCCGTCGATCCCTGCTCGCGTTCGCCGATGCCGGTGCCTTTGATGCCGCCGAAGGGAATATGCGCTTCGCCCCCCGTGGTCGGCGAGTTGACGTGCGTCATTCCGGTTTCGATGTCTTCGACAAAGCGAAACATGCGCGCGACGTCGTTGGTGAAGATCGAGGAGGACAAACCGAACTCGGTATCGTTTGCGACCGTCATCGCTTCTTCGAAATCTTTTACTCGCAAAATCGATAAGACCGGACCGAAGATTTCTTCGCGCGCGATGCGCATGTCGGGCGTGACGTGATCAAAAACAGTTGGCTGAACGAAAAATCCTTTATCCAATCCGTCGCCGGTCGCGCGCGCGCCGCCGCAAATCAACGTCGCACCGTCTTCGCGGCCGACGTTGAGATATTCCAAAACGGTTTTGAATTGACCTTCATCGACGCTGGGGCCGATGGCGGTTTGCGGATCCATGCCGTCGCCGAGACGCATCGACTGCGCGCGCTTCGCGATGCGATCGACAAATTCGTCGGCGATCTTATCGATCACGACCGCGCGACTCGTGGCTGTGCAACGCTGGCCGGTCGAACCGAACGCGCCTTGGGCGGTGTTTTCGACGGCGAGATCCATGTCGGCGTCTTCGAGGACCACGACCGGATTCTTGCCGCCCATTTCGCATTGACACTTGGCGCCGCGCCGCGACACCTGTTCGTATAAGCGAATGCCCACCGGATTTGATCCGGTGAACGATACAGCTTTAATCGCGGGATGATTGATGATTTCATCGCCGGCGTCGGAGCCGGAGCCGAGAATCAGATTAAGCACACCTGGCGGAACGCCGGCCTCTTCGAAAATCTGCACGATGCGCACGGCCGTCGCTGGAGTGATGGTGGCGGGTTTGAATACGACGGTATTTCCGGCAACCAATGCCGGAGAAATTTTCCAGGTCGGAATCGCCACCGGAAAATTCCACGGCGTGACGCACGCGACTACGCCGAGCGGTTGCTTGATCGTGTAAGCGAAATTTGAAGGCAACTCGGAAAAAATCGTTTCGCCGTTCATGCGACGCGACTCGCCCGCGCAGAACTCTGCGACATTGATCGAACGCTGCAACTCACCGCGCGCTTCACCAATCGTCTTACCTTCTTCGCGCGTTAGCGTCGCGGATAGTTCTTCTTTCGCCTCTTCCATCAAACGCGCGGCCT
>DASQYL010000547.1:0-6326 GCA_035639235.1 Pyrinomonadaceae bacterium
TGGTTTTGCCAAACGCAATCTTAATTCGTTGAGCGAGGCGATTAGCGCGTATCAACAAGCCATCAGGTTGCGACCCGGGTATGGGTATGCATATGTCGGCCTCGGCGATAGTTATTACGAGGCGAAGCAGTATCAGGATGCGATCGCACCATACGAACATGCGGTCAGGGCTTATCCGACCAACGCACGCATTCATTACCGTTTGGGTTGGGCTTATAACGATCAATCGCGTTACGCCGAAGCGGCCACGCATCTGAACGAAGCTGTGCGGTTGAAGCCGGAAGATTCTGATGCGCACACGGAACTTGGATTTTCATATTACAAACTGCATCGGCTGCCGATGGCGCTCGAGGAACTGCGCACGGCCGTGCGTCTCAAGAACGACGACCCCACTGCGCATTTGTATTTGGGATTTGTTTATATCGCGCAGAATAACAAAGCAGGCGCGCAGTCAGAATATATGATTCTTAAAAAACTCGATCCCGCTAAGGCGCAACAGCTTTACGATGCCGCGCCGGCGAACATGAAGAATTGAAACAGTGCCTACCGCGATCGTTCATCATCCAATTTTTGAAAAGCACGACACGGGGCCTCATCATCCCGAAACGCCGGAGCGTTATCGCATAACGATCGAGGCATTGCGGGCTGACGAAGATCTCTGGGCCAATGTCATTGAAATCGAAGCGGACGAAGCGCGCCGCAGCGACATTCAGGCGTGTCATACGCCGCAGCATTTCAAGCACGTCGAAGAAGCGGTGCGCGAAGGCCGCGGGTATCTCGACGCCGACACGATGATCTCCGGCGCGTCGTTTGAAGCTGCCATGCGCGGCGCCGGCGCTGCTTGCCGCGCAATCGATGCGGTGTTGCAAGGCACCGCCCAAAACGCATTCGTCCCCGTGCGGCCTCCGGGACATCACGCGACTCCTGATCGTGCTATGGGCTTTTGTTTATTCAACAATGTCGCCATAGCCGCACGCTACGCGCAGAAGCAATATAAAGAGATCGATCGGGTGGCGATTCTCGATTGGGATGTACACCACGGCAATGGCACGCAGGGAATTTTCTACGACGATCCATCGATTTTTTATTTTTCGATGCATCAATATCCGTGGTATCCGGGCACCGGCTCGCACGCAGAAACGGGACAGGGCCGTGGCCGCGGCTACACTTTGAATGTGCCTTTGCGCGCGATGACGCCGACCAGCGAACAACGCCGCGCGTTCGAAGCGGCCATCGAACAAATTGCTTCAAACTTCACACCCGATTTGATAATCATCTCTGCAGGCTTTGACGCGCACAGAGACGATCCGCTAGGCCAGCTTTTATTGTCGGATGAAGATTTCGTGCAGATGACGTCCGTGGTCAAGGATTGGGCCAATCAATCGTGCGGCGGCCGCATCGTCTCATGCATGGAAGGTGGCTACAATCTTGCGACGTTAGGTGAGACGATCAGGCGACACGTGCGCGAGTTGCAACAATGACGCAAGCTGTTGGCTTGCGGCGGGCTTAGTGAGACAGCGCAAACTAACAGTTTGCGTTACGGTCCAGTTTTCTGTACACCGCAAGCCCACCTGCGGTACACTGAATTCCCCTAAAACCAACAAACTGGCAGAAGCTTTATCTCGGGAGAATACAATGCCGGATCTGGAAATCACTTGCGCTGAGTGTGGGACGAGCTTCCCATTTACCGAACGAGAACAGGATTACTATCGCGAGCGGGGCTTGAGCCATCCAAAGCGTTGCAAACCGTGCCGCGACGCGCGCCGCGCAAACTTTGGCGGCGCAAAGCAAGGAGGAGGCGGCGGCGAACGCGAACGGTTCGAGATCGTTTGCGATCAATGCGGCAAAGCAGACTCGGTTCCATTCAAACCCCAGGCGGGGCGTCCGATCCTTTGCGGCGAATGTTTTAGCGCCAGCCGGGCGCAGAGTCGCAACGTATAATTCCACGGCGCAATTTGCCAAATTGCGCTACGAGCCGGCCGTGATGATTACGGCCTGGATTCCCAACAATTCCGAGAAGTCCTTTCGGTAGGTCGCATCGATTTTACGAGTGTTGCTGACGCACTCGACCAACTCTTCGGCTGAAACAAAACCGTCACTGACAGCTTCGATGGCCCACATCGGCATGTGCGCTGCTGTGTGCAGCAGGTCATCGATCAATCCGAGATACTGCTCTTTGGTTTCAACGTAAGCGTCGAGTTTCGCCCCGCGATCGTTCGTTTGTTCGCTCCACGGACCCTTACCTTGCCGCACCCATTCTTCACGCCAGGTGATGGCGCGCGCGTTACGACTCTCGGTCGACCGTGTGGGATGCGGCAGACGCAGGAACATTAAATCGTTGTCAGGGTTCTCAGCGAGGAATGCTCTCGCAGATTTGTTCGAACTGAAGTTGCGTCGCTGGTTGTCTATCGGGCGAGGCATAGTTTGCACGAGGCGCCGAAACACGCTCGAGAGCGAAAGCGGTTGCCGCATATCGCGCGTATCGAGGTTGAAAGAAAAAACGTAATCGCCGACTGACATGCCCACCGCCAGCGCCAGCGCGCGTTTATAAGGCGACGACAATCGATCGGCGTTGCTGCGCACGTTATCGAACCACCACGCGTCAGTTTCATTGAACCAGGTCAATAATCCGGGGTTGCGAAAATATCGGCGTGGCATATACGCGTCTTCGAGCAGCATCTCGACGTCTTCGTCAATAAACGTCTCACCGTTGTTCTCGACGAAGGCCTGCGATTTGGTAAAGGCCCAGTGCGCTGGGTCGTTGACTGAGATGCGCGCCTGCCAACGCTTTAGATAATGACCGAGATACGGCTCGCCCGCGAGCGGCAGCGCGACTGAATTGAACTTCAGGCGGCGCAGCACATTCAATTCAAAACCAAGCCAACCGACTGCGCTCGTATTAAGACCGTTTTGAGGTTGCATAAATGTCAGTACCACCCGCAGCGGGGGTTTAGCCTGAGATTGTCGGCAGCTATGAACGAAACCCACCCGACCGCGGGTGGTGCCGACTCATGATCCCAGCTGGTCCATGCGCGCCATGAGTTCGTCTGCGATCAGATTCATGTCCGGCGGCGGCTCAACTTCTTTTGCATATCCCTTCAATTGAGCAAACGGTTCCAGCGTAAACAGCGCACGCACAACGCGCGGATCAAATTCAATCCCGGTCCACTCGCGAATGTGTTCGCGGGCTTGCTGCTCAGTATAAGCATCGCGAAAAGGCCGCGCGTCAGTCAGCGACGCATATGCGTCGGCGACGCGTAAAATTCTCGCGCCCAAAGGAATTTGTTCGAATCGCAAGCCATCCGGATAGCCGCTGCCGTTCCACCACTCATGATGCCAACGGACCAGCAGTTGCGCGCCTCGATCGGCGCCGGCCGCCGCCGCCTCGCGTTCGCTGAATACAGGATGACGAGCAAGATCGGTACGCTCGTCATCGCTTAACGGTCCCTGCCGATGAAGGTAGTCGCGGTTCATCACCACTTCTCCAAGATCGTGGGCCAACGCCGCTACGCGAAGCGAAAATCGGTCGCGAGGACCGAGACGAAACGATTTGGCAATGCGATCTGCAATCGTCACGATACGAACGCCGTGCGGATTCGGATAATCTTCGAATTCATCGGCGCGAGTTGCGAGATCGGTAAAAACCTCGATCAATGCCGACTGCCCGGGTTCGATGGGTTCTGTTAATGACATCAATCTCAAGATCTATTTCCCGCTCAGTCTTGCTAAGACCGCGCGCGCCGATTTGTTTTTTGGATCCGCTGACAGCGCCCGCGCCGCTTCGCTCTCGGCCCGCTTTCGCAATCCTATCAGTTGATAGAGTTCGGCCAGCATCACACGGAACGAAGCATTGTCCGGTTCGATTTTCAGCGCGGCTTGCAATTCAGTTTCGGCCATTCGTCGCGAAGTCGGATTGCGACTCAGCGCTCCGCCATAGTATGCGCGGTAACGAGCGACGCGCGGCTCTAACATGGCAGCTTCGGCAAAGTATCGAATCGCACTCTCGTTTTGATTCCGTTCCAATGCCTCGGAACCGAGTTGAAAAGCACTCTCAGCGCGATCTGAGTTGGTTTTCTTTTCTTGGTTGCCGGCCTCCGGACGCGGCTCGGCTAATGGAGGCGACGGCTGGGGCGCGCGCTTCGCCGCGAGTGTCACATCGTATTCGCTTCGTCGCTTATCGTCATTCAGCGTTTCATAGGCGCGGCCGATGCGTGCAAACGCGGATTCAACTTTGGCGCGCAAATCGCTCTGATGAAATCGATCGGGGTGAAATTGCCGCGCCAGCGCGTGATATGCATTCTTAATCTCGCTTAGGGTCGCGGTCCGCGCGACATCCAGCACGTCGTAATGTGTCCTGGCTGAATTCAGGCGGTTGAAGAGTTTGTTTACGTCGTCGTCTGACTCACCGAAAATAATCTTCTCAGTCCGGATCGGCGCCGTTGGAACAGGAGGCTTAAGATCGTAACTGAGTACGTTGTGGTAATCGGCCGGCCGGACAAAGCCCGCGACGCAAAGCGCGTATATGGCGCGTGCAGAATCAGCCGTGCTTACATTTTTAACCGGCAAGTCTGCGAGACTCACTCCGGAACCGGCCTCCGCGATGCTGGAAAAAATAAAGGCTTCCGTTTTCGTAAGACCGTTCGTCTCCGCGTTTAAGACGAAATAGTTTGCGGCGCCGGCGCCAACTCGCGATCGGACGAACGCCAGCGGAAGATGGCGTGCGGACTCCAACAACAGGCGATCGATTTCGATCGAAGCCCGGAGTTCGTTGGCCAGACGTACGCGCTGATCGAACGACCAGAAGCCGTCGCTCCACAGCAAAGCCACGCGCAAAACGTTCGCTGCTTGCTCGGCGCGGATTTCTTGCAATGCCTCTGGTGATATCGCGCCTTGTGCGACGAGAACTGCTGCAAACTCTTCGTCTGATTTCGGCGAGGGCAAGTCAGTTATTCGTTGGGCCAAGGTTGAGTCTCGCTTTATCACCTCGCGCAATCTATGTGCGCGCAGATTAGACGTGGCAAAGATGAACGCGCCCTTGGAGAAATAAACCACCACTCGTGCCGGGCCGTTTGCCAGCCGGAACGCGCCCGACAAATGGGCGTCGATGGCTTCGCGGATTAATTCGGCGAGAGGGCGTTCTGAAAGCTTACCTTCGGTCTGGCGTTCGCTCTTATTCACGTCAATCGCATCATAACGCACGAACCAGAATCGCGAAAAGATGAGATGTTCCTAATCCGGTCACTTCGAACCAGCCAATAGAATAGTGTCTCGACTTTCAGGTTCGTCTCGGCGTATCTGCGCTGAGTATTCTGGTTCGCCACTTACCGCGGAGACGCAGAGAACGCGGAGGTGGCGCAGAGAATTTCGGCATTAAAAAGCTCACGCCTTTGGATGAGTTTTGTCGTAAACCTCAATTAGTTTTTCCATCGAAACGTGAGTGTAGATTTGGGTGGTGGACAGACGAGCGTGCCCTAGCAGTTCTTGAATGTCGCGCAGGTCGGCGCCGCTGTCGAGCAAGTGCGTGGCAAACGAATGCCGCAACGCGTGCGGACTGATGTCGTGAATGCCGGCGCATTGCTGAATGTACTTTTCGACCAGCCGCCCTACGGATCGCGTCGTCATGCGAGTCCCCTGGTAATTCAAAATCAGTGGTTGCGCATCCCGCCTGGTTACCGGCGCGTTCATTAGAAATTGTTCACGCACCGACAAATAGTCTCGCAGAGCCTTTTCCGCCGGTTCGCCGAAGGGAACGATTCTTTCTTTGCGCCGCTTTCCGAATACGCGCAACAAGCGATTTTTGAAATCGATGTCGCGGAGATTGATGCCAACCAGTTCGGAAACCCGAATACCGGTTGCATAAAGCAGTTCGAGGATCGCGCGATCGCGTTTGCCGAAGTCGGTCGCGACGTCGGGCGTTTCGATAAAGCGGATTGCATCTTCGATCGAAAGATGCACCGGCAGCTTCTTTTCCTTGCGCGGCGTGGCGACCAGTTTTGCCGGATTCGACTCGATCACTTCCTCGCGGACGAGAAACTGAAAAAACGTTCGCAGCGCGGCGAGCTTCCGTGCGATCGAAGTCTTTTTCTTATGATCAGAATGCAGACTGGAGAGCCATTCGCGAATTGTGAGGTGATCGATCTGTGCGATCGACGGTGCGCTTCGTTTGTGATTCTGTTTTGCCGGAGCGAGGTAATCGAAGAACTGTTTCAGATCGCTTTCGTAGTTGCGCAACGTGTGAGCGCTGACGTTGCGTTCGTAGCGCAGATGATCGAGAAATTGCGTGAGATGATCGTCGAGCATGACTATTCGGCGTGGTAGATCGCGTG
>DASQYL010000548.1:0-2265 GCA_035639235.1 Pyrinomonadaceae bacterium
CGGTATGCCTCCAGCCGCGGCGAGATCGAACTACGCAGGGCGATCGCTGCTTACTTGTGCGATTTTCGCGGCGCTCATTGTCATCCCGACCAAATCGTAGTCGTCGGAGGGATGCAGCAGGCGATGCTGACATGCGCGCTCGCGCTAGTTAATGAGGGCGAAGTAGCGTGGATGGAAGATCCCGGTTTCCACCAGGCACGCAACGTCCTCGCATTTGCCGGTGCGAAAATAGTTCCCCATCCGATCGATCACGAAGGACTGATGATCGGCAAATGCTCGCGGCAAAATTCTCCCAGACTGATCTTCGTTACTCCGTCGCACCAGTTTCCCTTCGGCGTGACCATGAGCCTGAAGCGGCGGAAAGCTCTCATCGCGTTCGCCGATTCACGCGACGGTTACATTCTGGAGGATGATTATAATTCCGAGTTTCGTTTCGATGGGCCGCCCCTGCCCTGTCTTCAGGGATTGGATAATGCCGGCCGCGTCATTTACGCCGGCACCATGAGCAAGATCCTTTATCCATCGCTGCGCCTCGGTTTTCTGATCGCGCCGCCAAGACTTGTCGACACCGTCGTCAAGGTGCGCGCTGTGATGGACCAGCACTCCCCAGCGATTGATCAAGCTACTCTGGCGCGTTTCATCACCGAAGGATTTTTCCTCAGTCACGTGAAACGAATGCGCGAAGTCTATGCCCAGCGCCGGGTATTTTTTATCGAGCAATTCCACAAGTGGCTGGGCGACTATTTCGATCTGGAAATCACAGCAGCTGGTTTGCATTTCATCGCCTGGCTGCGAGCCCCAGAAGACTTGCCCTTGTTCATGCGCGCTCGTGAGCAAACCGGCGTGTGGCCTCGGCCTCTTTCCTTCTTCTGTATCAAAGCTCAGTTAAAGCCGGCATTCGTTTTTGGATTTGCGGCCTGGTCACAAGCGCAGATCGAACAAAACCTGGCGAGACTTGCTGCGGCGGTTAAACAATTGAAGCAGCGTGGCGCGGGGAACGGAATGTTTCAGCCTGCCGCACCTGTGACCGGTTCATATTGGCCGTCAACGACTGTCCCGATTAAATTGTCCGTCTAACGAGAATTGGATAGTTCAAACCGCTGACCTTGTTCGAGACCGCGACAGTTAGAAAGATTTGCGAATACAACCGCCCGGTTCCGGCTCGTTCGCGAAGCGCGCTCTTGTCCAATTGACCAGTTCCTCAAGCGGCGCGCCGGGCGCGACAATCGTGAAGTGGTCCAGTCCCGCGAACGTCCAATATTCAAGTGATTGACCGGCGGTGCAGCGTTCTTCGACGTACGAGTCGGTGACATCGGGCGGGATGACTCTGTCGGAGCGACCTTGCGCGATTACGACTGAAGCTTTGATTGCCGCGTTGGGAGTATTCTCATCAAGTCGAGCTTGAAGCGCTTTGTTCGAGTTCGTCGCTAATGCTGGACCTTCGAATGATGCAGCCAATTGTTCGAGCCGCTCGGAGTCTTCCGGCGGGACAAAGTCGCATTGATTCACCATCTGCCGCCCTGCCTCTAGCGCTTCGGGCCGCAGTGCCTCGTCGAATTTGATATCGGAATAAAATCGGCTGTAGGCTCGCGCGACATACGCGCCATATCGTTTGTCGGCCGCTACGTCCAACGCGAGAATCTTCCGAATATTCGTCGCGGGCGCGATTGCCGCGACGCCGACAATTTCCAAATCGGGCGCATAACGCGGGCCGACAATTCCACTCCAAAGCGCCGTATGTCCGCCCTGCGAATAACCCCAAACCGCAATGCGCTTGTCGAGGGTAAGCTCCGAGATTTGGCGCGCTGCACGCACTGAATCGAGTGCCGCGCGCGCTTCACCTTCACCGATCAGGTAAGGATGCGGACCGCCTTTCTCTGCAAAGGAGTAATCCGTCGCTACCAATACCCAGCCCGCTTTCACGATCTGATCAACGCAGGGGATCACTCTGGTCGGTACCGACGCAAGTGATGGCATGCACTTCTGCATCAGACCTGACGTGCCATGCGCCCACGCGATGACAGGACGCGGCCCCGCCGGAGGATTGATCGGCGCGAACACGTCCGCCACTGCCGTCGCGGGCGTGTTGTCATCCACCGTAGTTGTATAAAGAATGCGCCACCCACGCAGGCCGGCTGGCAGTGTTACATCCCTGAGCGGCTCGCTTCGTAATAACGCGCCAGGCTTGCGTGGCACATCGGACGGCGGATCGTAAAATGCATCGGGCACGCGCGCAGTGAGGGTAGCGTGAACCGGTTGCGGTGT
>DASQYL010000549.1:0-15761 GCA_035639235.1 Pyrinomonadaceae bacterium
CACGAAGATCGAGATCTGGCCTGAGAATGCAACCAGTCCCAACAGCGTCGCTGAACCAGTGAGACGATAGACTAGCCAGGCCTGCGCGACCGTTTGAATGTAGTTGCCGACGATGGAGACGAGCTGCCCGCCGAGAAATACTTTGAAGTTGCGATGCTTGAGCGCGTGCAGTGCGGACGAGAGTTTCTCTCCGATGAATTTACTAAGGTGCGGTTTCAACCGTGATTCCTGAGTAATTGATAAGTCCGACTCAACAAAGAGTCAACGTGGATGTTTCGATCAACGAGCCGCGCAGCGGCGACAGAGTTTAGCCCAGGGTGAAGCGAGCGCAGCGAGCATAACCCTGGGATCACGCTCCCTAAGACTTCCAAGCCCGCGAGGCGTGCGACAGATCTTCGAGTGCGCGCATCGATAAATTTCATTGCGCCCTACAGGGCGCGGAATTCTTTTCTACGTGATCCAGGGGTGGCGCGATCTGCGGTCGCTTACCTCTGGCTAATTGCTGCAACCGCTACGCGGTTATTCGCCGGATTTCAAAATTTCACACCTATACCTGTGCGCACCATCGTCGGTGCTGTGTAGTTGACATGCGGATCGAAATACAGTTTCCAAAACCACTTGGGCCGATCGTAATAGATGCCTGCACCTGCGGTCTGAATGAACTTGCCGTTATCGAGGTGTCCTGTCTTGAAAAAACCGTCGAAGGTGATGCCGTTGTTTCGATTCAGCTTGTGCCGGTAAAGCACGTGCGTGTTCTCCTGCTCGGTGTGCAGCCGCACATCGAAGACAGTAAACGCCTGGATGCGATCATAGCTGTTGATTTTGTGGCCCACGCCGAGCGTCACCGAATCGCCCGGATCCCAAAATAGATCGAAAAAGGTCTTCAAATTGGTGCGCGAATAACCAGCGATGGCAATCGTGTTGTAGCCCCACTCGGAATAAAGCGAGACGGAAACGCCTTTGGTCGTTTCGACTTCACCCGAAGGCACGAAATGAAACCACTTCTTGTGATAGTCGTACTGGCCGCCGATGCGAATCAGTTTGCTGCCGCCGGTGTCGGCAAACCCGGCAATCCACGCGGTCACATTCGGTCCAAACTGATGCCGCAGATTGACGTCATAAGACTGTCCATCTTTAGTGAAATAAACGCCGAACGTTAATTTCGATCTGAAGTCGTCGGCGTTCTCTACCGGGTCGCGTTTCGCGTTTTGATCGGCCGTCTGATCGGTCGGGGTAGGCGAGGGTGCCTGGGCGGCGACTGCGGCCGGCAGAAAAATGAAAAAGAGAAGGATCCGCAGATTATGCAGATTAGACAGAGTGCTCGAAAAGTAATTAGGGGTTTTTTCTCTCAATCTGCGAAATCTGCGAACAAATTTTTGTTCAGTCTAAACTTTATTGACCCCACGTCAAGACCAAAGCGAGCGCTGCGAGAAACATCACCAGCGTCGTGGTCCATCCCAGGAAGTTGGCCCAGCGGCCGTTTGTTTGTCGGCCCATGATTTGGCGATTGTTGGCAATCAACATGATCGCCACCAGCAGCGGCGGCGCCAGAAAACCATTTATGATGGCGGCGAGTACCAGCGCGCGAATGGGATTGATGCCGAGAAAATTGATCGCGACGCCGACTAGAGTCGAGCCGATAATCACACCATAGAAAAGTTTCGCGTGGCGCAGTTTTTGATTGAAGCCATAGCGCCCGCCCAGAGCTTCCGACACCGCGTAGGCATTGCATCCAGTCAAGATCGGCACGGCGAGAAAGCCACTGCCAATTAAACCGATCGCAAGTAGCAGCGAGGCCGCGCCGTGCGCCAAAGGCTCCAAGGCGAGCGCCGCTTCGGCGGCCGATTCAATGTGCGGATTGTTGTCTTTGAAGAGTGTCGCGGCGGTCGCCAGGATAATGAAGAACATCACGACATTAGAAAGCATCATGCCGACGCGCACGTCCCAGCGCGCATATTTGAGTTCCGCATCAGAAGCACCGCGCCGCTGCGCGCGCGTGGCGCGGCCGAAACTAATTTCTTCTTCGACTTCCTGATCCGCCTGCCAGAAAAAAAGATACGGTGAAATCGTCGTCCCGAAAATCGCGACCAGGGTCGCGAGGAACGGCGCGTCAAAACTAAGACGCGGGATCAGAGTAGCTTTGACGACCGCAAACCAATCGGGGCGTGCGAAAAAGGCTGATCCGACGTAAGCAAACAGCGCGAGCACCAGCCACTTGAAGACCTTTGCGATCAATTTGTACGAACCCCAGATTTGCAGCGCCAGGATGATCAGCGCAATGGGCAGCACCAGGACCAGGATCGGAATCGGAACCAGCAGATTTATTGCGGCCGCGATCGCGCCGATATCCGCTCCCGCATTAATCGTGTTAGCAATTACCAGCAAAAAAACAGTCAGATAGAGAAGATTCTTCGCGTAGTAACGACGAAGCACTGCGGCCAGGCCCATGCCGCTGACCATGCCGATGCGGGCGCAAGTCAACTGCACCGAGACCATCAGAGGCAGACTGAAAAGCGCCGTCCACAAGGTAGCGAAACCGAAGCCGGCGCCCGCGACCGCGTACGTGCCGATGCCTGACGGGTCGTCATCCGAGGCGCCGGTGATCAGTCCTGGTCCCAGAAGTTTGAAAAAGCGTCTGATCGGATTTCGCTCTCCCGACATCGCCGCTTCCAACGATTCTGTTCCGCCCGTGGGCTCGGAATGGGGAATCGTCGGCGGTTGCGAATGCGAATGCGAAGGATGATGGTGATGGTGATCGGCCATGCGGTTCGCGGGATAATATCAAAGATCGACCGCGCGTACATGACGTTTGTGAGGGGGCGGTAGTCCGCCTCTAAACCTTCTTGATAGATGAGGCGCACGTCCTGAAGCGATTTATTTATTCCCAACCGCTTCCGAAAGATGTTAATCTGCGGCGCGAATTTGCTTGTTTGGATCGGAGGATTGATGGTTCGTAATCCGGCCACGACTGAAAAGCTGCGAAATCTGATCGCGAAGATCGAAACGACTACCGAGAGCGGCGAGTTGCATTGGGAGCGCCAGGCCGGTTCGGCTCATCGCTATGCGCGCCTGAATAATAACCTGCTGATCCTTGGACCGGCGACGCCGGTGAGCGAATCCGGCGTCCCGCGCTACCTATTTATCACGCCGTTCGATTCGCCTGATTGTATCGAGATCAATTCCGACGACGCCGACCTTGGCGCTGCAGTGATGAAACTGGTGCGCACCGTCGAAGAGCGCAGCAGTCATGAACCACCAACCGATCCATTTGGAATAACCGAACAGATGCTCGAACGTCTCGAAAGCATGTAAAGACGCCGCGTGCGTATCTTCATAAGAGAAGGACTAATGGTATGGCCCCAGAAATGGACAAACTAAGTGACGAGGCGCGCAGCCTCGCGGGGGTTCCGCTTTTCAAACGGCTGGACGCAGCCGAGCTTGAGCATTTGGCGGAAGAGATCGATCAGGTCAACTACAACGCCGGCGAAACGATCTTCAATGAACACGACCGCGGCGACGCGCTTTACATTCTGGAAGAAGGCAATGTGCGCATCTGGGTCATGGATGAGGACGTCAACGAAGTCACTTTGGCGGAGTTGAAACCGGGCGACTTTTTTGGCGAACTGGCCGTGCTGGATCGCGGCGAGAGATCGAGCAGCGCCACGGCGATGACGGACATCCATCTGCATCGCTTGAGCAGCGATGACTTTCAGAAATTTCTCATCGAACATCCCGATGCCTCGATCGACGTCATTTGCGAAATCGCGCAGCGCATGCGCCAGACAAACTTGCTGGTCACGAAACGCGCGGCGCGCAACGTCAACGCCGCGATGGAACAGAGCATGACGCTCGGCCAAAGAATAGCCGACAAGGTCGCGGCCTTCGGCGGTTCCTGGACGTTCATCTTTCTATACGGTGGCGCGTTGCTGGTCTGGATGGCGGTGAATACATTTGTGCTCGCTTTCATGGGCCACGGCGAAAATGGCGCGCAGTTCGATCCGTATCCTTACATTCTCTTGAATCTCATGCTCTCGATGACGGCGGCGATGCAGGCGCCGATCATCATGATGTCGCAAAACCGTGCCGCTGAAAAAGACCGGCTGGCCGCAGAACAGGACTTCAAAGTGAATCTCAAGAGCGAACTGATGTTGGAAGAATTGGTGCGCAAGCAGCGCGAGCGCGACGTGCAGATGGACGAGTTGAATGCGGCGCTGCGGACGATGCGCGCGACGATCGATTCTCAGAAGACCTAAATCTAACTGTTTAGAGCCGCCCGCCTTCCTACGCAAAAAAGGCGGGCAGTAGCCCGCCTCTAAACGATCAAAGAGACACGTTAACGCTAAGGCCGCCGGATGGTGTTGTTGTTTGCCGGCGAAGGCCCAGTTTTCGGCACCGGCTTCGCGGCGGTGGTGGCGGCGCTGGCGGTACGGCCGGGCCGCGTCAAAGCAATTCGCCGATCCCCATTGGCCGGTTGGGCCACGTTGACCTTGATTGCGTGATAGCTGCCGTCGTGCACCTTGTTGGTCGGGTCATAGGCAATCACATATTGCGTGCGGAGATCGCGCACAATCTCGTTGGCAATCTGCGGCAGTTCCGCGATCGAATTCGGAAAGAACGCGCGCCCGCCGGTTTCAGTCGCAAGTCTATTGAGCAGACCCACGGCCTTTTCTTTCGAACTCTTTCTGATTAATCCCTTGTCGTTGTCGAGTTCGTTCACAAATCCAATGACATAAATTTGGACGTCTTCTTCGCGCAGGCTGGAAAACAACTGGGCTTCGTTGTAATAGCTCTGCCGGTCTTCACCGTCAGTAACGATTATCAATGCGCGGCGACGATGATCGTCATCAGGACTCTTTTTGTAATCGGCGACGTGTTGCGCGGCGAGGTACACACCATCGATGACGGCAGTTTGCCCGCCTTCGATGTAGAGCTGATCGAGGCCGTCCATCAGAAAATCTTTTTTGTCGGTAAAGTCCTGAATGGTTTCGATCTTGTCGCTGCTGATAAAGCGTTCGAGAAACGTTTCGTCGCCTTTCTTGTTGCTGTTGATGATCGTCTTGCCGGCACTAATGACTTGCTCGAACTGCGGCCGCAGCGAACCTGAGGTGTCGATCGCCAGGCCATAGATGACCGGGACCTCTTCCTCGGTGAACGAAAAGATCGGTTGCGGCAGTCCATCCTCGAGAACTTTGAAATCGGACTTTGGAATATTGTTAATCGGGTGATTATTTCGATCGATGACGCGGACATGCAGAGTCACGAGATCAGCGTTTATGTACAAACGGGATTCAGCATCGATCTCGGCGCCATTCGGATCGGGCTCCGGTGTCGGCTTTGGTTTCAGAATCGGAGCCGGAGGCGGCGCGCCTAATTGCGGCGCAATCCGGCGGCCGGGAGCATTCTGATCAACCGGAGTCGCGGTCGGCGAGGGTGTCGCCGATCCAGTCTGACGAGGCCGCTGGTCCTGTTGCGCGCGCGAAGCGCCCACGATAATCAATGAAAATACGGCGAGCGTCAGCGCGAAGGTGACGACGCCAGCCCGGCGGATGGATAGGAGGTACTGCTTCAATCTCATTATTAGTAAACCTTGTCTGAATAAATGTGCAATGTCAAACAGTTTTCGCGGAGCGGAGAGACTTTGGCCGGGAATAGAGATGCCGGGGAGACGCGGTGCGTTGCGCGTAATTTGGAGCGTGGCGGCGTGATGACCTTTTGTGGTTCGGAGTACCGCCTTTAGACGGATGCCTCACACTGTGAAAAGCCGCGCGAAAGCGATACTCCAAACTTTCAGTCGAGCGGGCGCACGCCGAGAATCACTTCGGGTTGGCGACGGCGTAATAGCCATCCTTGCTGCGCACAAACAAGCGCGGCAAGCCACGTGGCGGATGGACAGTGACCTTGATCTTGTGCCATTTGCCGTCAGTGTTGAAATCTTTCGGCTTGTAGCCGATCGAATATTGATGCCGAAGTTCCAACGCGATTTGCTCGAAGATGTCATCCATCTCGGCGCCGCTGCGCGGATAGAAAGCTTTCCCGCCCGAGACGCCCGCCAGTTCGTCCAGGATTCCCTGGCCTTCCATGCCGAGCGCGCTGCCGACATCGCTGCCGCCCAGAATGCCGATGGCGTAGAGCACGACATCCGATTCTTTCAAGACGCGGCGCAGCTCATTGAAGGTGTATCGAGAATTATTGTCCTGACCGTCGCTAATCAAAAGCAGCGCTCGCTTTGGATGTGTGCCGCGTTGGACTCGCTCGACGCCGAGGTAGCAAGCGTCGTAAAGCGCCGTATTGTTCTTGGTCTGCACGAAAGTGAGTTTATCGAGGACGGCCTGGCCGTCGCGCGTTCGATCCATTAGAAGTTGCGCGCGCGAGTTGAAACCGATCAAGAAGTATTCGTCGCGATCGTGACTGGTTTGAATGAAATGGGCCAGCGCGTCGCGCGCGCGCCGCACCTTGTCACCGCTCATCGATCCGGACACGTCGAAGAGAATGCCGACCGAAACGGGAGCATCTTCGTCGCTGAAGAAAGTAATTTCCTGCGGCGATTTCTCGTCGGTTACCGCGAAAGCATTCTTGTTCAATCCCGAAACAAACCGTCCATAGATATCGGTAACGGTGACATTGAAGGTGATTAAGTCAGTATTGGTAATGATCGGCGTCTTATCGTCGACGCCGCCTTCCGGCAACAGAATCTTCGTCGCAGGTTTCTGGCCTTGATCGGTCGGCGGTGTTTGGGTCGCGACCGGCTGTACCGTCAGTAATTCTTTCTGTGCCGGATCCTGCGCTTGCTTGTCAGTCTTTTCCGCAGGCTTGTCAGGCTTTTGTTGAGCGATAGTGGTACTCGTAATCGCAATCGATGCAGCGACCAATGCGCCTGCAGCGATCAGGGTGAGTACTCGAAGACGACGCGGCTTCATGTTTTTCCCCCAGGCTTTGTGATTGAGATCTCGAGGGATTCGGAAGCACACAACTTGGACGAACGCGAGGTCAACGCGATTCGCGGTTGAATCGGAAACGGAAAAGCTTCCGCTGTCACTGATTCACTCCTGCGTTCTCAGAAAATTCAGGAACGCGTTTCTAACTTCCAAATCGGTCGTTGCGGGGAGACGCTGTGGGCGCCTTCAGTCGAACTGATGGTTTGCATTGTAGGCCCAGCCCCCTATGACGCGCAAGATCGAATTCGTGACCGCGGGCGCCAAACACGTGAAATTTTCGTCGCGCGGATTTGTCGGAAAGGGCCTTTATTCGCTCGCAGCGCCCGGAGCAACAAAGCTGGCCATGCGTTTGAGCGCTGCAATGGCGTCGGAGTTAAGATCAAACTGCTTTGCGTTAAGCCTCACCGTCGTTTTGTGTGCTTCACCCATTCGCCGGAAATCGGAAAACGGTATCTCAACTGTTAGAAACTGCGCGTGACCGGCGGCGGTCCCGGATTCTTGTGGTTGCAGGAGACGCGCGTTGCCGGCGAATTGTGTCTTGCCGTCGCAAATAATTTCCAGCCGGCTGTCGCCGGAAAAAATCGGCTGCTCGGCGTACGAAGCAAAATCCAACGTGACCGAGGAGGGCGCTGCCGCCGAGCGCACCGGACCCCGCGCGTCGCCCTTCGCGGTGTAATAAGGCACCATCGCGATACCATGATCCGGATCGCGGTCGAGTTGCACTCGCTCAAGACCGATATCCGTTTCGTTGCGCCGGGGATCAAATTTGACGCTCGGATTAAGCGGATCTTCGCTGTCCGGGGCCACATTCGGGACGTTCGGCCGTCGCAAAAGTTCGCCCCGATTATTGAAGGAAAAGGCGCCGAGGGCCTGGCTGTAATGGAAGATGATGAAGCGGCTTTCTGATTTCAAGAACACAATCCAGATTTGTTGGATTTGTCGTATGGGCGGAAAGTTCTTAACGACGAATTTGGCGACGTCTTCAGCCCTGGCCGCGCGCGTTGCGTCATCCTGTTGGTTCAGGGGCGAATTGATAAATGAGATCGTGAGATACGCATTGTTCTGCAGATTTACGTTAACCTCCTTTTCCTGATATTTATCGATTAGCTGCTTCTGAAGTTTGGCAAGTTGCGTGAGATTCTTCATCAGCCCGCCACACGCGCTGAGGCTAAGCAGCGCGCAAAGAATGAGTGGTAGAAGACTTCGTTTGGAACGCATACCGTTCCCTTTCAATTCCCGGGACCAAGGCTGGCCTTAATTCGATCGGCGGTCTTTGGCCCAATGCCGTCGACCATTTCGAGCCCGTCGCCGGCGGCAAATTTTCGCAAATCGTCGAGTGAAGCTATTTTGAATTTCTGGTGAAGCATCGCGGCTGTCTTTGGTCCCACGCCGGGCAGGTCAAGCAAATCGAGAACGGTCGCCGGCGTTTCGGCAGTCAATCGCTCCCATGCTGCGAATGTGCCGGTTTCCACCAGTTCGACGATCTTGCCGGCGAGCGCCTTGCCGACGCCGGGAATCTCCAACAGACCGGGAATGCCTTGCTCGCGCGTAATCTCTTCCATTGGCGTGGGCCAGGTCTCGATGGCTTCGGCGGCCATGCGATACGACCGCAAACGAAATGGATCTTCACCGCGGACTTCCATCAGCGAAGCCATTTGATTAAATCGGCGAGCGATCTCTTCGTTAGTCATGGGGTGTGTCAGAAGCTCGCGCGTCAGCAAGGGCGACGCTGCCCTCTCTAACGGTCGGGCTTCTGACACGAATCGTAATTCGTCAATCGCAAATAGTAAACAGCGACAATGTGTTGCGCATCACTTTGCTATTCACCATTTACGATTTACCATTTACGGTTCTTTAGGCATCCAAAATGAAAAGCAAACGCTCTAAACATTTCTCCTCATCGTCAAACTAAATCGAGGTAAATATGAGATTCAGAAGATTTGTGTGCGCGTTGGTAGTCGCGCTCTTCAGTTTACAGACTCTGCAGTTTACCGCGCGCGCGGACGAAGGCATGTGGCCTTTCAACAACATCCCGCGCGCCGAGATCAAGCAGAAGTATGGTTTCGATGTCACTGATGAATGGTTGAAGAAGGTGCAACTGGCGTCGGTGCGCTTCAACAACGGCGGCTCTGGCTCATTCGTTTCGCCGAACGGACTGGTGCTGACGAATTATCACATCGTCGAAGACTTCGTCGCCGAGTTGAGCACGCCGCAGAAAGATTACGCGAAGGAAGGCTTTGTCGCCCGCACAGCCGCGGACGAAATGAAGATCCCAAACGTCGAGTTGAACGAGCTCATCAGCATTGAAGACGTGACCGCGCGCGTGAACGGCGCCGTAGCTGCCGGCATGTCCGACGCCGAAGCGCTCGCGGCTCGGCGCAAAGAGATCGCGGCCATCGAAGCGGAGTCGACCAAAGCGACCGGATTGCGTTCCGACGTCATCACGCTCTATCAAGGCGCGCAATACAATCTGTATCGCTACAAGAAGTACACCGACGTGCGGCTCGTGTTTGCACCTGAGTTTCAGGCGGCGTTCTTTGGCGGCGATCCTGATAATTTCAACTTTCCGCGATTCAATATCGACATGGCGCTGGTCCGTGTCTATGAGAGTGGCCAGCCCATCCATCCCGCCAGCTATTTCAAATGGTCGACCAGTGGCGCGAAAGAGGGCGATCTCGCTTTCGTCATCGGCAATCCCGGTTCGACGGCGCGGCTGAACACGGTCGCTCATCTCGAAGAGTTGCGCGACACGAGTATTCCGATCCTCATGCGCTTGCTAGAACGGCGCGAGGCGATGCTGAAGAAATACATGGCCCTCGGTGATGAGCAAACGCGTCGCGCGCAGAATGCCTTGAACAGCATTCAGAACAGCCTCAAGGTCTATCGCGGTCAGCTTGCTGGTTTGAAGGACAAGGCGCTGATGGATCGGAAGATGAAAGACGAGACTGCTTTGCGCAAGTGGGTCGCATCCGATCCTGAGCGGCAAAAGAAATACGGCGACGCGTGGGATGCGATCGCCAAGGCGCATCAGGGCTATGCGTCGTTCGCGCGTGAACGCCGCATCTTTGATCTCGCCGGCGGCTTCAACACCTCGCTGTTTGGATATGCACGCATTCTCGTCCGCATGGCCGCGGAAAAAGAGAAACCAAACACTGAGCGGCTGCCGGAATTTACGGATGCGCGTTTGCCGGCCGTCCAGGCGGCTTTGAACGCGGACTCACCATTCTTCGCTGATTTTGAGAAACTACAATTGGCTGATTCGCTTGCTTACATGATCGAGTTGCTGCCCAACGATCCGCTGGTCAAACAGATCATGCAGGGCAAAACTCCCGAAGCGCGCGCGGCTGAATTGATCGACGGCTCGAAACTGAACGACGCCACGTACCGAAAGCAACTTGCCGGCGCCAGCCGCGCCGAAATCGAAGCCTCGACCGATCCCATGATTGTCCTGGCGCGCACGATCGACGCGAAGGCGCGCGAAGTCCGCAAGCGATATGAAAACGAAGTGACCGGCGTTGAGCGCGCGAACTATGCGAAGATTGCCCGCGCGCGTTTCGATCAGGAAGGCACGAAGCTTTATCCCGATGCGACCTTTACGCTGCGACTCTCGTACGGCACCGTAAAGGGCTACACGGAAAACGGCAAGCGCGTGACGCCGTTTACGACGTTGGGCGGATTGTACGAACGCGCGGCAAATCATAAGTACGCGTTTCCATATAATTTGCCGTCGCGCTGGATGGAAAAGAAGACGTCGATCAATCTGACGACGCCGTTCAATTTCGTCTCGACTGACGACATCATCGGCGGCAATTCCGGCTCGCCCACGATCAATAAGGAAGGCGAACTGATCGGATTGATCTTCGACGGCAATATTCAGTCGCTGGTCGGCAATTTCATTTACGATGAATCAGTCAATCGGGCGATCTCAGTCGACGTGCGCGCGATGACTGAAGTGCTGCGCAAGGTCTTTGAGGCAAATCAACTCGCGGATGAATTGACGAAGTGATTATGTCGTCGGAAAGGCTGTGCGAAGTTCGCGCCCAAGAACGCCGAAACTTGCGCTCACAAGACCTTTGGGAAACGGAATATAAACGAGGCCGTGAATATTGCTGGGTATGTTGGTGCCTTCCTCGTGTAACAGGCAAACATTCGCCAATCCGTATTTCCCCTGAAAGAATCCAATTTCGTGCATAACATTCTCGCGGGCACGGGGCGCACCAATACCGATGTCATCATCTCCGGTCATGACTACGACGGCGAATGAGCAAGCGTCGGATTCTTCATTGAGTTTCTGCAGAACGGTTCTGCCCTTGTTGGGCTCCTGAGCGAGTTCAAGAGTGTCAATCTTCAAATCCTTCTCGACGTAATCTTGCACCTCTCGCCAATCAGGACTTCGGCCGTGACTGATGAAAGCGCGCATTGGTCTAGCTTCGGAAGGTGGGTCCTCGACGATGGCATCAAATTTCAACTCAGCGTTTGCTTTTACCTCAAAAACATAGTCCATATCGCGGACAAGCTGGTCCAGCTGCAAGGTATATATGTCCCCTACGGAGGTCGGTGTGGGAGCTTTGCGGATCGGAAGGTCCGCGTAAAGGTCAGGTAGCTCCTTTCGCAATTGATCGCGAATGATGAAATATCGGTCGAAATACTCCAAGTACTCAGTAGAGACTCTGGAATATCCTCTTGCCCGGTCAAGTCGGCCTTGAAGCTCTTTGTAGAGTGCCGCCAGTTTCGCAAAAATGAGAGGCGCCTTATTCAATCTTTCGCTCCTCCTGTGAGATAGACCGCCAGAGCTGTTAACAGCTTTTTATGGCGTGCTACCGAGATCGCACCGATTGATCCCGCAATCTTTGCGCGTGGCAACATCGCCAGAAAACCGAGTCTAACGAGCGATTCAGACTTCTTACCGCTATCGGCAAAGTCCGGATCCGAAGGCGAAACAATCTGATCGAATCCTTTGATTTCTTGGTGCAGTTGTGTGCTAACGCCGCAGACAAGAAAATCCTTGTAAGGTGGGAATTCGCGTAGCAGAATTGCGGGCCGGTTCTTAACGCTGCCATCGGCTTGTAGGATGGGCGTGAGGACTACGTCACCTTCCTTCATAATCGGGGTTCGCGTCTTTAATTAAATCCAGACTGTATTCCGCTTCATCGCCATTGTTAGCCTGAGACAACTTATCAGCAGACAATCGCAACCACGACTCCCTTTCGGAATCATGATTTGGCAGAATCGTTACGATAAGCCGAGTATCCGGTTCCAGTTCGCAAGGCTCATCCAGACGAATCTGCTGACCGTCAAAATGGGCTGGAATTGAGATGATATCCATACTATTTCTCGTCATGATGAGATTAGCACAGGCGATATCGTTAGTTAAGGTTCAACTTGCTCCTCTCTAAGCTTCGATCTAAGCTATTTCCATAATCTTCCCTGCAAACTCTCCTTCACGGGTGAATCGGTTGAATGATTCATCGGCGCACGCTATTGAGCAAAAGGAGCACATATGAAAAAGATAATTCTGGCTTTGGCGATTGTGATTGCCTGCGTCAGCGTTGCGACTGCTGATACTTTCTTTCTGAGCGACGGCCGCACTATTCACGGCACACTGCTGGGGTTCGTGAACGGCCGCTTCGTGGTGCGGGTCGAGCCGCGTTATTCGACAAATAATCCTGATTCGAACGTCTCACGCAATCGAGATAATCAAGGTGAAATTCAATACTTCCGGCCGGAAGAAATCGATCGCATCGAGATCGAAGGCCGCTCGATGGACGAGGCGCGTTGGGAAACCAAGAATGTCCAGGTTGGCTTGGAATCAAATTGGATCGACAGCGGTGTCTTCGTTCGCCGCGGCGAGCGCGTGCAGGTCTCCGCGACTGGTGTGATCACGGTGGGCCGGACTCGCATCAGTCCTGACGGATTGCGTTCCACCGATCCGAGCGCGCCGCTGCCAAACGCCGGCGAAGGCAAGTTGATTGGAGCGCTCGGAAACGATCCAAGTTCGCCCATTATTGAACTGGGCAGTAATCGAGAGTTCACGGCCGATCGCAACGGACGGCTTTTCCTGACGGCGAACCGCGGTTCATATGCGGACGCACGCGGTGCTTTCGATGTGCAAATTAAGCGGGAAAGAAGTTTGACGGCGCGCGACACCTATGAAGATCAAGACACCGGCGGCATTCGCTCGCGAGATCAAGGAAGAGATCGTTACGGCGATCGGGGACGCGGACAACGCGAGATCACGATGAATGTGGCCGCCAACTCGCGCGCGATGGATACTGGAATCGACTTGCGTGCCGGCGATCCAATCACAATCTCGGCGACGGGCACAATCACCGCGGGACGCAGAGTCGGCGACGTTAGCCCGGACGGCGCGCGGGGCTCGGGTTTGGGCGCGGTCGTGAATGCACGGCCAGTTCCGACAGCCGGCGTCGGCGCTCTGATCGCGTACATTCGCATGGCGAACGGCCAACTCAGTCAGCCGTACTTAGTCGGCAGCAATCTGAGCTCAACTGTTCCCGTCGATGGCCGCTTGATTCTGGCCATCAACGATGACGACTTGAGCGACAACAGCGGCAGCTTCAGCGTGAGGATCAGATATTAGAACCATCTGTAGGGGCGGAGCTCGCCCCGCTCGCCGGCGCATGAATTGCGAAAAGCGGGCACGGACAAGCCCGCCACTACAGAATAGGATCGAGCGCCGTTCGCAAACGCGAGCGGCGTTTCTTTTTGTGCGCATCGACTGAATGCTAATCTGGCGCACGATAATCTTATGAATCTGCTCCGGCCACCTTGTGACGAGGGCGCGCTGCGCGCGCGCAAAGCCGCCGGCTCTCCGTGCGGCAAGCTGCAACGGCGCTGGACGCTCGCGGCAACGATTCTCGGTTCGAGCATGGTGTTTATCGACGGCACAGTCGTCAACGTGGCGCTGCCGGCGCTGCAGTCGCACCTCAACGCTTCCGTTACCGACGTGCAATGGGTTGTCGAATCGTACACGTTATTTTTGGCCGCGCTGTTGTTGCTCGGTGGATCGCTCGGCGATCGATTTGGGCGGAAAAGAATTTATGTTATTGGCATCGCGCTGTTCGCGCTCGCTTCGATCTGGTGTGGCCTGGCGCCGAATATTTCCCAATTAATCATTGCGCGGGCGGCCCAGGGTGTAGGCGGCGCGCTGCTGGTTCCCGGCAGTCTCGCGATCATCTCGGCAACCTTCAACGAGGACGAACGCGGCCAGGCAATCGGGACCTGGTCGGGCGCCACCGCGATCACCACAGCCATCGGTCCAGTCCTCGGCGGTTGGCTAATCGAACATGTTTCTTGGCGCGCAGTCTTCTTTTTGAATGCGCCGCTGGCGCTCGCAGTTATTGCGCTCACCTTTTTGTTCGTACCTGAGAGTCGCGATGAAGAAGACGCCGGCAAATTGGATCTCGTGGGCGCCGGCCTGGCCACGTTGTCGCTCGCCGGCGTGACGTTCGGTCTGATCGAATCATCGCGTCTCGGATTTAGCCACGTCTTGGTGATTGCAACCATAGCTGGTGGACTTGTGCTTGCCGCGATCTTCGTCGCCGTCGAATCGCGTCTGCCAAATCCGATGATGCGGCTGACTTTGTTTCGCTCACGCAATTTCACCGGAGCGAACCTCCTCACGCTATTTCTATATGCGGCGTTGAGCGGAACACTCTTCTTCATGCCGCTCGATCTGATCCAGGTGCAAAAATATTCGCCCACCGCCGCCGGTGCGGCGATGCTGCCCTTCATCTTGATCATGTTCGGGCTCTCGCGCTGGTCTGGCGGTTTGGTGAAGCGCTACGGCTCGCGGCTGCCGCTCGTCGTGGGTCCAATCATCGCGGGCGTGGGGCTTTCACTTTTTATGAGACCGGGCGTGCAGGGTAGTTATTGGACCACATTTTTCCCCGCGATTGTCGTGCTGGGATTTGGGATGGCGATCAGCGTGGCGCCGCTCACGACAACCGTGATGAATTCAGTTAGCGAAAGTCGGGCCGGTATCGCTTCAGGAATTAACAACGCAGTCTCGCGTACCGCGGGGCTGCTGGCAATTGCGGTGCTGGGACTGATCATGTTTCATGCATTCACAAACTGTCTGGATCGCCGGTTGGATCAGATGAGCGTCGATCCTGGCACTCGTCAGGCCCTAAACGATCAGCGCGCGAAGCTGGCCGGCGCTGAACTGCCCAGTGTAGATGCGCAAACTAAAACCGCGCTGACTGGGATAATCGACGAATGCTTCGTCGTGGGCTTCCGCCGCGTCATGATAATCGGAACCGCGCTGGCCTTGGCGAGTTCACTGACCGCCCGCGTCGTGATTCGCCGTCGCTAATTCCACTCGCAAGGTAACCGCAAATGAAAGACTAGGCCAATGTCACGCGAATTCCCTCCGCCCACAGTCATTCTGGGATCGTTCGCTCAATTACAAGTTTCGGCAAAGAACCCAAACACTGATCGGAGGAAAACGAGCGTGACCAAGTTTCCTTTGACAATCCTGGTGGTTGACGACTATTTGGATAATCGAGTCCTGCTCTCAGCCTGGCTGCGCGCGAAGGGCTTCAGAGTAGTCGAAGCCCAGGACGGCAAAGAAGGCGTACTGCAAGCTAATAGATCGAATCCAGATTTGATCCTGATGGACCTGGCGATGCCTGAACTCGATGGAGTTGAGGCCACACGTCAGATTCGCCAGCGCAACGTTTTCTCGCGCACGCCCATCTTCGCGATTACGGCCTACGGCACCCACGACGTGAAACAGGATGCGCTGGCCGCCGGCTGTAACGAAGTCTTTACTAAACCACTCGACCTCTCTTTGCTGAACGACAAGAT
>DASQYL010000550.1:0-5658 GCA_035639235.1 Pyrinomonadaceae bacterium
CCGCCGGCAGGCGCCGCGTCAAGCAACGCGGTGTTGGCGACGGTGTCGACATAGGGCTTGAGGTCTTTCGTCGATGTGGCCTTCATGACCGCCGCCAACTTTGTCTGATCGGGAATAATGACGCTTGCTTTCTCAGGCGCCTCGATGATCACCATGCGATTGCGATCGGGAAACCATTCCTTCGCCAACTTATTTATTTCTTCGAGCGTGATGCCTGGCAAAAACTTCTTGTGCAAGTTGTATTCGTTGTCCGCGCCGGGCAAGGTTTCGTCCACGAGAAAATTGCGGACGTATTCATCGGCGCGGCTGGCAGACTCACGATTCTCTTTTTCCAGCGCCAGCCGTTCATAATTACGGAGGATCGTCTGCTTTTGCCGTTCGAGCTCGGTCGCCGTGAAGCCAAATCGATTTACCCGCTCTGCTTCAGTCAGAAGCGTGTCCAAAGTGCGTTCGATGCCGTCCTCTTTGGCAAAGGCCACCAGGTTCGCCGAGTCCTTTGCTTTTGAGAAGAAACTCCCGCGGCCGGCGAATGCCTGAACGAAAGGAGCGTTGGCTTGCTGCGCTAGTTCCTGAAACCGCGCGCCCAGCATTCCGGCAAACAAGCGGTCGACGGTCTTTTGCCGGTATGCGCTGACCTTGCCTTCAGGGCGCGACGGCAACATCGTCTCCAATTCCACGATCGTGATGTCGGCTTCTTTGTCGGTAGCGATCGCGTACGCGGTGTCTTTGTGATAAGGAACATCGAAGTCCTGACGAGGGCGCGGTTTGGCCGGCTCGGGAATCGAAGCGAAATGGCTTTCCATCATCTTCTGAACCGCGGCTTTGTCGAAATCGCCGACCGCGACTACCGCCATCAGATCAGGTCGATACCAATCTGAATAGAACTGCTTTAACCGCTCCGCCTTTCCATTTTGAATTATCTCGGGCTTGCCGATTGGCAGGCGATCGGCGTAACGGGAATCTTTGAGAATGATCGGAAAAACTTTTTGGGTCATGCGCATGCCGGCGCCGCGGCCAATGCGCCACTCTTCCATTACCACGCCGCGCTCTTTTTCAATTTCGGTTGGATCGAACGTCAGGTTATGGGCCCAGTCCTCCAGAATCAGCAGAGCCTTGTCTAGAACTTCCGGCTTGTCCGTAGGCACAGTGAGCATGTATACGGTTTGATCGAAACTGGTGTAGGCATTAACGTCAGCGCCAAAGCGCATCCCAATCGATTGCATGAATGAGATGATGTCGTTCTTGGGGAAGTGCTGGGTGCCGTTGAAAGCCATGTGCTCGACCAGGTGCGCCAGTCCCTGCTGATCGTCGTCCTCCAGAGTCGAGCCGGCCTTGACGACCAGACGCAGTTCCGCGCGTTTCTCGGGTTTCTTGTTTTGGCGGATGTAATAAGTCATGCCGTTAGCGAACTTGCCGATGGTGATTTGCGGATCGACCGGCATTGGGTCGGTCAGCTCTTGCGCGCGAGCAATTCGCGTTTGCACGCCCGCAATAGGGAGCGCCAGCAATACTCCGATTAATAGAAGGTTTCGAAAAGGGGTTCGAGTAGTCATGATCATTCTCCGGTTAAGAACTGAGTCGCCTGCTCAATTTTGGATTTGAGGAGGCGTGACGGGATACGGGTGACGGCTGTTTATAACATTGGTGATGAAGTGGTGCAAACGTTTCGATGGCCATGTCAGAACCCGCAGCGGTAGCAAAGGTCCGGAGGTTACTTTCGCTTAGTCACGGGGTGCGGGCATTTCTGTGAATTCGAGGTTACTCATGATCCGGTCGCCAACACTCCCGGTCTCACTTGATTGCACGGCAAGCCGTATTACAATCCGTTCTCGATGACGCCATCTCAGCTTGATCAATATGAACGCGACGGCTTTCTCGTCATCGAGGACTTCGTCAGCGCCGCCGCATGCGATCTATTACGCTCGCGCGCGGAAGAACTCGTGCGCGAGTTCGATCCAGCCGGCCTCATTTCCATCTTCTCCACGCGCGAACAGACGCGCACCAGCGACGATTACTTTCTCGAATCAGGCGACAAAATTCGCTTCTTCTTCGAAGAAAATGCGTTTAATTCCGACGGCACCTTGAAACAAAGCAAGGAAGAATCGATCAATAAAATCGGCCATGCGTTACACGATCTCGATCCCGTGTTCGATCAATTTTCTCGCACGCCGAAAATCAAGAGGCTCGTCAACAGTCTCCGCCTCAGCGATCCGCTGATCATCCAATCGATGTACATCTTCAAACAGCCGCGCATCGGCGGGGAAGTCACTTGTCATCAGGACGCGACGTTTCTTTTCACCGAGCCGCTGAAAATGGTTGGCCTCTGGTTCGCGCTTGAAGACGCGACGATCGACAACGGCTGTTTGTGGGCCGTTGCCGGGGGACATAAGGCCGGATTGAAGTCGCGGTTCATGCGTGTTGAAGGTGGGGGCACTCGTTTCGAAAATCTCAATGACATCGAGTGGCCGGCACGAAATTTAAGACCGCTCGAAGTAAAGCAGGGAGCTGTAATCGTACTCGATCCATTGCTCCCGCACCTCAGTCGTGAAAACCTCTCGAATAAATCGCGGCACGCCTACACGCTGCACATCATCGACGCGTCTGCCGAATATCCGAAAACGAATTGGCTGCAGCGATCGGCGGACGTGCCCTTGCGAGGTTTTTGATTCATCGCTTCAAACAAAGAACTCGCGCCAGCGAACTGACGCGAGTTTCAAAGACTCGGATAGAGCGGTCTGTCAGAGAATTTGTTTGAAGCCGGTTGGCTCAATGTGCTGGAACAGCGGCGTCGAAGGAGGCAGCTTCGTTGGATCCTGAAAAGTAACGTCGAATGCCCAGTCACGAATCGGCGGTTGATAGATAGTGTAAGGAGGCACGTACGACCACGGACCGACTGCCTGAGTCGAGTGATAGAGCGGAATGAATGAACCAACGTAATTCCAACGGCGCTGCACCGTATACCAGTCTTCGACAAAGCGCGGAAAGTTGATCATGCCGCCGTTCAATCTCGATTCAGAGCCGTTACCCTGATCCGGCGTTCCGGCGAGCGCTGAAAGATTATTACCCGCAATGATCGCCGTGCGCACCGAGGTTTCGGCGGCGACGTTTGGCAGGTTCAAGTCAGCTAAGCGGTTTGTGCTGGCGTCTGGATACATCGCGGCCGAGCTGTCAAACCAGGTCTTTGACATCGCGAAAAACGCATCGGCCACGACCGACGCTGGAATTTGATTGCCGGTGTAGTGATACGCGTAAGTTGCATCGTTCAGGGCAGCCACGCCGGCGGGCGGCGCGGCATTGATGCCGGTCGTGTTGTAGTTTCCCCAAATGAACACCGGGTTCTCAGTGGCCACGGTGATGCCCATCGTCGAAGAAAGTTTCCCGGCCGCGCCGGTCGTCATTAAATTTTCGCCATTGAACAAACGAACTGCACCACGGAAATAATTTGATGGATTTGACCATGCGGCGACGGCAATCGCGCGCTTCGTGCGATCCGTTCCGTAACTGCCGCTGAGAGCCGCCGGGTCGGGTAATTCGGTAGTATCCTTCACTAACACTCCGGTCTGCTGCACGTCTTCGCCTGGATCAAGAATGCCATTCGGTCCGTAAATGTCTTCATTGTCGGCCATGCCGTTGGTGGCATTGATTGTCGTTGCATTTGCCGTGAACGTCTTGACCTTGTCACCGCGACGATCCGAAATGTAAATCGTATAGCCGTCGGGTTTCGCGATGTTGACGCTGAGCGCGTTCGTGTTTTGCAGCAAGTTGTTGTCATAGACGCCGTCCAGCCAGCGCACAAGGTTTCTCATGTTGACCTGCACGAGATTCAATATGCCGCGCTCGTAAACGGCGTTCTGCGTCAACGAACCGTTGATGCATCCTTCCTGCACGTTGTAGACATTGATCGGCACAATCGCATTCCAACTCGGCCAATTGGCTCCCGGCGTTCCGGACATTAACGTCGCCATCGCATTTGACGGAGGGACATCAGAGCGCTTCGGTTGTCCCGAACTCGTATCGTCAACGATGTTCGTCATATAACCATAGGTGCCATTCAGCGTCGGGTGCGTTGAATCGATCAGGATTTCGCCATCGGCGCCCATGTAAGTGCTGTTCAGAATATAAGTCAGATAATTAGTGCCCGTCGAACTGCTGGCATCGCGTTGTCCCTGGGTAAATGCAGCCCACAATGGACGCTGCAACATGACGATGGAGTTGGGTTCGCCTTCCGTAATACCCATGCTCAAAATCTCGCGAGTCACATCGCGAGCTACACCGTTGGCATCGACGACCTGAATAAGAATGTGACCTTTCAAACCAGCCCCGTACGGCACGATGGCGCCGTTTGCTGATTTGGTCAGCTTATAAACACTCCCGGTGTTTGCCGTGTAGCTGGCGTTGCCGGCGCGACCCGTCAAGTTGAAGGTGTTGGTCGTTACGCCTCCGATCGTGTATTCACCGTTAGCGTTTGTATTTCCCAGCACACCACTGATGTAGACCACGTCGCCGTTCGAGAATCCATGCGCAGCAGATGTGATTGTGATTGGGTTTGTATTCGTGGCGCCCGTGATTGCCTTCGCGGCTGGCGGCGCTTTCGGACTGCGTACAGTGTCTGCCTGGACCGCGGCCGATGGGCTGGGCTGCGTCTGGAGCACGAATGAAGTTGAAGTTTCATTATAGCTATTATTGAAGCTGGTGTTGTTATCGAGAATGCGCCAGAGCGCGCGGCCGCCGCCATTGGCTGAATTGGAATTGCTATTCGAAAGATTCGGAAGCAGCATGGGATCAAACGTTGAAAGATCCACACCCTGACCCGCGGGGATGCTCGCCGCATCACCCGTGAGTCCTTCATCATCGAGCAGAATCCGTATCTGAGCTTTTGAATGATAACGAGACTGGCTTAGCACCGTCGTATCGGTGGGCAAAACTCTCTTTACAATTTCACGCGTTGAATGACCTTCGATTTGCATCGGCAACAGCAGCGATGCCGCGCCGGTGCTCCGCGTCAGTAATTGACCGCCGAACTGATTGGCCACGCCGGTTTGCGCCGCGGCAACTGAAGTCGTATCCCATGATGAATTCATAGTGCCGTTCGGTGAGCCGGGCCAGTATCCACGTTGTCCTGGTTGCGCTCCGACGATGTTTGGGCCATTGGTCATGCTGCCCATCGTCACCGGCACACTGACCGAACCGACCTGTACGAAGACGTGGTCATAACCGAGCGCGGTGCCGTTGCGCCAAACATCCGTTACAAACTCGCCGGCGGTCGTGACCTTTGACTGAAATGTAAGGTTTGTGCTGGCGCTGGCATAAATGTTTCCGTTGGCGTGGACTCGGCCATTGAAGGCCATAGTCGGCAGCGGATAAAGCTCGATGTCTTCGTTGCTGAACATCCCGAATTGGAAAATCGGAATGAGATAGTTGTTGATGCGACGTTGGAGTCTTACCTCCGCGCCCGTAGCCGTATGCCGCACCGTAGTATCGAGCAGATAAGGATTGACAGAGGCTACCAATCCTGAGAAAGCTCCGGTTGGAATCGTCACCATGCCGGTTGGCGCGGCCGGATCGAGCGCGATGGATTGATTTGGCGAGCCGTCCGGCTTGGTGAATGAGAAGCCTTCGTTGACTAGTTCCGATGGGTACGCGGCTGCGACGGCATCG
>DASQYL010000551.1:0-4602 GCA_035639235.1 Pyrinomonadaceae bacterium
TGTGCACGCCATTGATGTAAAATGACGGCGCACAACAAATCGTTGGACGCGAGCCGGCGGGAGCGTGTTTCGTAAGATAATTGGTCCGGCGATGGTTGAATGAATTCGCGCGGGCCGCGTCAACTCCACCGTTGGGCACTCTACTTTAGGAAGATGGGTAGAAACATATGGATAACAGAAGACAGTGTCTACGACTTCTAGCGGGCATTGGTGTCGCGGGCATTCTGTTCACGAATCAACTAGGCGTCTTCGCGCAACGAAGATCTACTCAGAGACGTGCGACGCAGCAATCCAAGACCGAACCTCAAAGTTTGGATTCACAGGCTCTCAACGCGGCAACCCACTTCTTCAACACCTTCTTCACAAAATGCGGTGAATCTTATTTTCACTACCAGTGTGACGTCTGCACCAGTATCTGGTTGAATCCCCCGGGCCTGGGTTGTCGTGATGGTTGCATCAATGACCACATTACAGACGCGTTAGCAAAGGGCAACGCGTTGGAGCTAATCGAAACAAGAGGGTTGTTACCTAGGACGGATCAGAAGACCTTGAGTGGTGCCGACAGACTCAACGGATATGAATGGCGGGCAGACATCTACTTTCGATTCGAAGGTGAGCGCACTTCAACCGCACAATCTTGGCGTGACTGCTGCTCGGTACCATTTGTCGTCGCTGTCGATAAGAAACAGGGGCAATGGAATGTTGCGCTTACGGGTATTTTCGGAATCCCTGTCTACTTTGCGCGACCGAACGAAGCGGTGCCGTACAAAAAGCCAAACTGTGATGACGCTCGTTCCGCCGATTGACGTGCCCAACAAATCGTTGGACGCGAGCCGCGATAGCGTGTTTCTCAAGATGCTTTATTGAATTCACAGTTGTCGCTGGCGCGCGCCCGCGTCAACTCAACCGTTTATGTTGCCTTTTCTCTTTGACAAAGAACTGCACTTGACGTAGAAGTACATCAGTAAAAATCGCCACCTTTCTTGGACCAACCGATTTGCATCGCCCGCTCATGGGCTAACCGGAGGTAACGAAATGCTCTCACAAAGATTCTTCATTTTGTTTTTAGTCATGTTCGTAGCGATTGGGGCTTCGAATGGATCGGCACAGGTTAAGACACGAGACGCGACCGTCGGCGTAATTGGTATCCGCCCACTAGAAGGAGAGGATGAGATTCACCTTGTCGATCTCAGCTTCAATGAACCAGCGGACGCGGCGCCGTTCCAATATATCGTGCATTGTACGAATTGTCCGCTGAAAGCGGGACGAACTTACAAAGCCAAGATCTCAGGCAGCACATATCGGGTGCACCAAGGCGAAAGGATCGATTGGGTCATTCAATCGATTTTTGTTAACGGCTTGGAGTTAACGACAATCTCAGGAAAGTTAAAGAAATCTGAAGGAGAGTCGTGCGGCGGATATTACGGCAACGATCCCATTGGTCCCTATCATTGGGTCTGGAATTATTGGGGCACTGCCGGCTGTGTACGAGGATCTGATCCGATCCAATGGAAACCAGACACAGCCCCTAGCCAGGCAGTTGGTCGAACGAAGGTAGATCAGAAGACGTTGAAGAACATCCCGGCGTGTCATGACTATCCCGCATTTCATGACATCATTCTAAAGGTGGTAATTAGCGTGAAGCCAGCGCCCAACCACACGTGGAGGTCGGAACAAATACCGTCTCTCATCGCTGGACAAATCCTAAACGATCTTAATGACAACAAGCGCAAGATAACATTCGAGGAGGCCAGCGGCGAGCTCCCGAATTTCTTGCTTAATGTGGTTATGACTGAAACCAATGAAGGCACGCGTCAAGATACGGCTACAGTCGAAGTCAAAGGACCGCCTATTTGGGGAAATGCCGGAAGGCAAGACGAGATTACGCTCTTCAGCGAAAGCAGCGGAGACTCTTCTTATATCAACGGAACTGAGGCCGTCTATCACCTCTCCCTCAACTTGCTTAAATGGTTCGAGGGCGGTTGGCACACCAATCCTCCGTGCCTCCAACCAGATGGCTCGGTTCGAAACCAATGAAGTTTGTTGAATCTTTTTCTTAGACGCAACGTAACAAATCGCTGCAAGCGAGCGGCGGTAGCGTGTTTCTCAAGTTGCTTTTATAAATCAAAGTTGGCACTACCGCGCGGCCCACGTCAACTCCAGGGTTAGACAGCAGATCGAACATTTGGAGCCGTGATGGATACAATCTTTGAATGTCACAGTCGTCTCGGTGCGATGCTTGGTGTCGGTGCTGAATCCGTCGATGTCTTAAGACGGGCTGAGGAGCACCGACAATTCTGGCGTCCAGAACGTGTCAAGGTCGTGCTCTTAGCGGAATCGCATGTGTACACCACGCCAGATGAACTGACTCGCACAATTTCACTTCCGCCTTCAGCGCCGGCTGGCCTGGGCCGTGGGTTTGTTCGGCTTGTGTATTGTCTTGGCTATGGCGAAAACCGCCTTCTGAATCGACCGATACTGTCTCCGCCGAACAAGGGGACGCCGCAGTTCTGGAAGATCTTCTACAGCTGCGTCAATCCCATCACAGCCAACAGCGATTTCGCCCCTATTCAGGTTTCGACGTCCCCGGCGCAGCGGATCGCAAACAAGATCAGGTTGCTTACCGCCCTTCAAGAACTGGGCGTCTGGCTGCTCGATGCCAGCTTAGCAGCCCTCTATTTGCCGGGGCGGCCAAAGCCAGACCCGCGAACCTTGGAGGCTTGTCTCCAAGTTGGTTGGGATCATCACGTTCGCCACGTCGTGGAAGCCGCGAATCCCGCTCACATTGTTTGCGTCGGAAAGGGAGTTGCGCGAGCTCTCGGAAGGCGGCTCTCGGATACCCGCGTGCCGGTCACCGTGGTGCCGCAGCCTAACGCGCGTCTTACATCGGCTGAGCATCACGAATCGTTTCAAACGTACTACCGGGTGGTTCGTCAGGCAAACGCACTTCCATTGTGAGGTTCGTGGTCTGCTGTCTAACAAATCGTTGGACCGGAGTCACGGGAAACGACGGTCGCATCAAGCGTGATCCGGCTAAGCTGCTCGGTAGCGCCGTGGCCCGGTCAACTCAACCGTTATACGGCCATCCAATCTTAGTCTCCATTTATGAACCAGGACGAACGCGCGTTTTATACACTTAGCACCGTCGCGGCGGGTGCCGCGCTTCTTTTAGGTGCTGCGCTTCTCGTGGCGGCAATCAGCTTGGGTGCCCAACTACTTACTAGCTGGCTAATCGTTTTCTTCCACATCTTGCTTCTAATTGTTATTTCAGCGATCGCTATAGGTATCGTCGGGTTAGTCACGAAGAGAATCGTTTCGGGCGCGTTGCAGCTTGCTAAGGAACATCCCGCATTGGCGAAGGCGGCTAAAAATCATCGCTCCGCGTTTGCTGCAGTTTTTGTCTTGGCGGCAACTGTGCTTCCCTTGTTCAGCGCCCCATTCTTCGGAGACAATGTCTTACTGGCTACGGCAGTAACCGTGGTAATGACCGTTCTGTTTTTCTTCGCAGCCGGCAACATGAACCACAAAAAGCGCTGGCGTCGCTGGTTCGGTTTCACCGTCTGGTACATATCTGCGCTATCGCTGCCGGTTACTATCGGTTTCTATCATCATTGGAGTTTTACCCAAATCGCGCACACCTCAGGCATAAACACGCCAGGGCGCATTGCTCTATTTTTCATCGTTGCTCTGGCTATCATCGTTTTGCCACAATGGACGCCCGAGGCCGCATAGCAAATCGTTGGATTGCTTTCATTTATGACTAAAGACACACGAAGCGAAGCACTGGACAAGATTCAAGAAATAGCTGATGTTCTCGCGCTATACGATGTCCCAGCGGACGTTCAGGAAGGGCTGCGCATTATCGAGGCAATAGCGCGTCATCGGGACATCTCGAATGTGAATCCCGACCACGACAAATGGCTCGCCAGAATCAAGCGGGCCAACCAATTACCCGACGAGGACTAGTTGCGCCAACAATCTTGGACGCAACTCAACAAATCGTTGGTTTGCACAAAGTCCGTTTAGGCGAGTCTCTCATTCATCGCAGTGTGCGCAGTAGGTTGTACGCAACGTTCCACTCCGGAACCGGGAAACTATCACGTCGAAATTCGCGAATCGGGCGGTAGTCTTGTGTGCGAAGTTGTGTTTTCAGGCAAACTTCCGCAACCCGAAGCGGTGGATAAAATTGTTCGGCAATCTCTCGAAGATGCGGCTCGCAAAAACCCAACGAAAGATATTCTTGGGGCGGCATTTCTTGGTGACGAGAATCTCACTGACAATCAGTATTCGGGAATGCTGATCTATACGGCTGCCACGAAAAAAATCCAAACGGTGGACGAATATCATGGCGTCAAAAGATCGACATCCGCCACGCCTGCATACTTTGTCGAAACCAAGGAAGACCACACTTACCCAGGGATAACGCCTGCGCGAAAATGGCGTTCAGTTACTATCGTCTATCCAAAGGCCCCATCGCGTACGGCCGCCTATGATGCTATTTTCGCCGAAATCCAAAAGGCCGCTGCTCGCGGCTTGGACGTTAATGCTTACGTCACCGTTGGCGACAAGAATGTTCCTACATCGTGGGAACAGATGCGCGAC
>DASQYL010000552.1:0-2557 GCA_035639235.1 Pyrinomonadaceae bacterium
TTCGAATCCTTATCTCACGCTCTCAGTAAGGTTCGATATTTCTTGTGCGCAAGACGATGTTCGTGAAGTACAGCGACGCCTTTATTATTTTCCCCGGGGGCTTCGGCACATTGGACGAATTGTTCGAGGCGTTGACGCTAATTCAAACGCGCAAGATACACAATTTCCCGGTCGTCCTTTTTGGATCGGCTTACTGGCAAGAGATGCTCGACTGGCTGCGCGGTCCAGTGTTTGCCGAACGCAAAATTGTGGAAGAGGATTTTCGGCGACTACACGTCACCGACTCACCCGCGGAAGTCGTCGAGATAATTAAGGCCTACGAACCCAAGCCGGAAGAGATCAACCACTCAAGATAATCCTGCGAGCCGGCCACAATTGGCAGCGCGATAATTTCCGGAGTCTCGTAGCTGTGGAGTGCGCGCACTTCCCACTCGAGCTGTTCGAACTTGCCGCGCGTTGTTTTCGCCAACATCAGCACTTCTTTGTCGCGTTGCACCTCGCCCTTCCAAATATAAATCGAATTCATTTCAGGGAGTAGCTGTACGCACGCGGCCAGTTGATGAGCGACCAACGCGTCCGCGATGCGTGTGGCTTCCTCTGACGATGCGGCGGTCATCAGCACGACGATTGGTTCAGACTCGCTGATTGTTTCGTTCATCGAAAAGCGCCAAAAAAGCGGGCCCTGGCCCGCTTCTTCGAATTACTCACTCAATCTGAAACTCCTACTGTGCTTCTGCTTCACCTTCGTCCTCTGCATCGACGGGGCCGGTTAATGGCGAAGTGTCGTCACCAAAGAAGGCCGCATATAACTCTCGCGCGCGATCGAGGTCGCGTTCGTCCACGAGCACGGCGACGCCGGGCGAAACGGCCGAAAACACTGGTGAGAAAGCATCGTTCGCGCCCGATTGCACGACCGCGCGTACGCCGTTTTGACGCAGGATGTCGCTGACCATTTCGCCCTCCGCCGGCGATGACAACGTGTGCAAGACGACAAAGCTCGCGGCGCTATCGTCAGCAGCTACTTCCGGTGTCAGATGGTCCACCAGTTCGGCATCATCGTCAGGACAACGAGTGATGCCGGGATTGTATTCAGATTCGCAAACGGGACAGAACATGCTTGAAGTGTAGCGCAAGATCCTGTCTGGCGCATCCGCCAGTTAACAAGACGTGCTACTTCGCACTCGCTACGGCTCTTTCGAACGGAATTTCTTCGAAATGAGTGAAGCGTTTGAAGTCGCGGAAGCGTTGGTTGATCTCATCATGCGTCAGCCGGCGCACGCGTTCGGTGCCGAATTCTTCGACGTTAAATGAGGCCATCACCGATCCGAAAATCATCGCGCGACGCAACGCGCCTTCGTCCAACTTTTCCTGACTCGCCAGGTAACCCATCAAACCGCCTGCGAATGTGTCGCCTGCGCCGGTGGGATCGAAAACCGATTCGAGCGGATATGCCGGAATCGCAAAGTATTCATCCTTAGTGAACATCGCAGCGCCATATTCACCACGCTTTACGATCAGCGTTTGGGGACCCCACGAGAGAATCTTGCGCGCGGCTTTGATCAAATTAGGCTCTTCAGCAATCTGGCGGGCTTCGGCATCATTCACGATCAGAAGATCCACGACCTCGATCGTCTTCTGCAGAGAATCGCGCGTGGTATCGATCCAAAGATTCATCGTGTCGAGCGCCACCAGTTCCGCGTTCGGCACCTGCTCGCGCACCCCGCGCTGTAAATCGGGTTGAATGTTGCCGAGAAAAACCAGCCGCGACTGCTTCGATTGTTCTGAGAGTTTCGGCTGAAACCCGGCGAAGACATTCAGGTGCGTATCGAGCGTGTGCGCGACGTTCAAGTCATAGTCGTAACGGCCAAACCAACGAAAAGTTTTTCCGTCAGGAATAACCTCGAGGTCGGTGGTGTCGATATTGTGCTGGGCAAAGACATCGCGCTCTTCAGCGCCAAAGTCTCCGCCAACAACGGCGACGATGCGCACGTTCGTGAAAAAACTTGCCGAGACGGAGAAGTGCGATGCTGAACCGCCTAACATCTTTTCCCGTTTACCAAAAGGCGTTTCGACCGCATCGAAAGCAACGGAGCCAACAACAAGTAGGGACATAGTTTTTAGATTTGGACGCTCTAGCCTTTGATCTCTAACCTATCCTTTATGGCTTGGTTTCTTTCGGCTTTGGGCCGCCCAACGATTTCAAATCATCCAGCGCTTCATCCTTGAACTTACTCTGCGGATAACTGTTCACCAACTGTGAAAGATAATCACGCGCCTTATCGCGAAACTCCTGCGGCGTCAGTGTTGTCTTTTTCTCTCCCTCACGAATCGCGTATTGATCCGGCTTCTGTTTTCCTTTCGCCTCCGCCAAATTCAAGCTGCTGGCACCGGCGATATAAAGCACCTCGTCGATTTTCGAAAAGGTGGGGTTCCCGGCAATCACTTCTTCGCAACGCTCTAGCGACGCAACGTAGGCTTTGCGCAATTTGAAATACTGCCGCGCCACTTCCAAATTATGCAGCGAATCCTTTTCCATGTCCGCGTCGCGGTCCACGGC
>DASQYL010000553.1:0-5083 GCA_035639235.1 Pyrinomonadaceae bacterium
CTCCAAAAACCATCAGCCAGAAAATCGTCGCCGCAGCGCCAATCAAACCCAGAAGCGCTACGATCGGAAACGCACGGTAACCGAGTGGTGGATATAGAAATGTCAGCCAGCCCACGCCGCTGACAATCCCCAAAACTCCCAACCAACGGGGCAGAAAGTTTGAGCGAAGAATTAAATAGCCGTTCAGTGGTGTAGAAAGACCGAAGAAAGCCAGGGCGGCGGCAGCGCCGTAATCATTCACGCGCAGCAGAATCAGCGCGATGGTCTGAAGCTGTTCAACTGTGAAACCGCGAAACAATGCAGGGCCATGCACAAAGGCGCCGGTGAGCACAAACATCGGCGCGACATAAAAGACGCGCGCGAAAGTTTTCACCACACAACCGGTTAGTTCCAGGACGAGATATAGCAGCGCCACCGGCGTGCAGACAGGTCTCAGCAGAATGTAAAAGAGAGTTGCCGTCGCGATCTGGCAAGCCATCTCAACGAGGTAGACGGTGAAGCCAAATTGAAACAGGCCCTGATGCGAAAGAATATTGTTGCCGGTCGCGACGGCGTCGCTGAAGTCGATCAATCTGTTACTTACGAACGCCTGCGCGAATATTCCGGCGACGATGGTGAGCAGAAACAGTAACCCGACCATGCGCGCTAACCGCCGCGGTGACAGATACGTTGTCATGTACACCGATTATGACGATTAACGAGTGATGATTCAAAAGAATCTCGCAGAAATCAATTCATATCCGAACGACATTGCGCGTTCGGATTGTCGCGCGCGATGAAGACGACGATGTCGTGAAGGTCATCGCGAGCAGCGGGAGACCAAACCGCTTGTAAGCCATGAGGCCAGCTGCAGTCATCTATTCATATGTCGAGTCTCTGACTGAGCGAATGGCAGCCGTTGAGAAACAAAACCATGACCCAGGGGTATAGCAGCAACTCCAGCCGAATTGACTGGTCAAAGAACCTGGGCATGGCCATCGACAAAACGTCGCTCAGAGATAGTCCGACTAAGGTGCCCATCAATCCGCACACAATCGCGGCGAGACCAATTAAGAGAAGGGCTGCACGTCTGCGGCCGACCAGTGGCAGGTTAATTACCCCGGCTCGTGATTGATCGTCAGGAAGCATCTTGATGGCGGTCCAAATCTTCGCCACTGTGTGCGCGACACCCAGGCTAACCAGAGTTAATATCACCAAACGTCCGGTCCAGCCGGAGTAGCGCCAGATGCGCGGCCGTATCAGCGCCACACAGAATGCGGCGAACAGGAACGCCACGATCGGAAACACAGCTTGACGCAACGCGCGCGCTTCTTTGCGTTCCGTGCTCAGAAAGATTTCAAGATTTTGCCGAATACGACCGTCGGACCGGGCCCGCCGCAAATAGTCTTCGCCGGCTGGTCTCAGCACCGGAGCATAAGAGCCCGGACCGGCTCGCGCGTTACGTTGGGCGTCATACTCAGCGCGACGTTTAGGGTCGATCAAAAGATCCCGGGCATGTGAGATTTGTACGAAGGCCTGCGCGGCTTCGGCCGCGCCGCCATTGAGATCCGGATGATGCAAAAGCGCCAGACGCTTGTAGGCCGCCTTGATCTCTTTTAGCGAGGCAGTGTTTTTGACTCCCAGAATCTGATAATAATCCACCATCACCGTCGCCCGCAGCAGGACTTAAACGCAGCAAGAGTATATCTTTTCGGACCGCCTTTCCAGCTAGTTATTGCGTGCACACGGCGACGGTTTCGTTCTTCGTTTGGGCTGGCAAACGAGACGGTCTCAAAAATAATTTGATCGCGAGGTAGATTGGCGGCGCCAGTGCCACGCGTAATCACTCCCATCTGGAATACCGCCATTGCGGCATGATTGAATCGAGGATGTCGCCCTTACTGCCTGATATTTTAAGCAAGGCCGGCTCGGCGCCAGCCGGCAGACTAACTTCCCAGTCATGGCCGCCCGTCCCGCCTCCGCCAAGTACGCGGTTTTTGTTCGTAGTGAAGTAAACCGCATCAAGAAATTTCGCCGCCTTGCCGTGAGCTTTGACAATCACCTCACCCGGCTGGAGGATCTCGGTTATGCTGCCTCCAGCGACGCCATGCCATGGGCCCCACTCGTCGCCGTACTTGAATCGCGCGCCTTTGACGATATAGACGCGATCATATTCACCGAAATTCAGTTCAAATCCGGTCAAGGGCTGCCCCTTGGAGTCATCATCAAAACCATTGCCGCCTTTACCTCCGTGGGGGCCGGTGACAACGGTAGCCGTAGTTCTCAGCGGTATCTCCTGACTATCGGGATCCATAAAAGGCCAGACAAAGGAAGGCATCAACACAGGAGCTAGCACGCCTTCAAATTCGGTCCTGATGCGCTCTTTCAGTTTCTCTAATGCGGCCTTAGCCTTTGCTGACTCCGCATTCAAAGCAGCTTGACTAGGACTGTTCCACGTACCATGGTTGCGACCGGTATAATCATCCAGGAGTTCAATCTCGTATCTGGAAGTATGGTCGTGTGAACTTTCGCGGGGGAGAAGCGTCGTCTTGATACGGAGCTTGGTAAGCCGCCACTCAATCGCTTTCTCCTTCGCCATCTTTACAGCTTTAGAGTAATCGCCGAGGGCCTTTTTAAAGTCGGTTTGATGCTTGATTCGATCTTTCTGCGGATATTCACTCGCCTTGCTGGCAAACATTTCCGCACCGTGGGTACATAGTTCGCTGAGGGCCGCGATGTGCAACGTGCCCAAGGTCACCAGGTAAGTTAAGGTTTGTTCCGGCCGTTTTAGATTTCCTGCCGCTGCTTTGAGATCGTCCAGTTTGCCGATCGCTACAATGAGTTGCATTCCCTTTTCCAGTAGGCCTTCCAGCTCGTAGTAACCTTTCAACGTTGTCTTGATTCCCTCGAGACGGGCTTCGAAGTTTTCTACATTCGATTTGAAAATCGCGTCGTCTACCAGCGCCTGGACCTGATCCTTAACCAGCGCCCAAACGTCTTCCCCGTCCGGGGGCCACAGAAACTCAATCAATGGACCCAATACGTCCCCGACTTTCGGAATCTTCCCCGCGACTTTCGATACTATCCCCTGGACAGTAAATCCGACTGAGAGTAAAGCCATTTTATCGGCGCGGTCAGGCACCTTATATAGCGAGAGGGAGTTTAGATCTGAGGCAACAAGGTCTACCGGGACCTCTCTAATCACCCACTTGGCATATTGCTCCGGGCGGGTTGATACGACGGTTTTTTCACGAATGCTGGAGAAGGAACGGCCGGCAACCGATGGCGAGCGCAAAACAATGGTGTCTCCAAACTTGACCTCCTGGGTGGACGAGGCATCGTTCGGATTAATAATCTGCCACTGCTCACTCGGCGATATCTGAGGCATCGTGGCCACGGGCTTATCTCCGCCTTCAAGGCTAAATCTATCGCGCACCGATAAGTACCAGGGAGAGTTGTCAGACTCTATGTACCCTCCCTTTCCAAATTTATGAACAGCCAGGCTAATGGTATCCCCGAATTTTACGCGTTGGGCCGAGGCGCGGCCTTCACGGTCAAGAACTGTCCAGTGTTGGTGCGCTCCCCATCCGATATCAAGCCTTACTTCGCGAGCTTGATCCGTCTGGTCTCTAACGTTCAATAGTGCTGAGAGGCGGTAAGTAAGAGTGGATACAGCATCTTCTTTGTCGATTGTGATTAGGTTGCCGTAACGCAGGTACGCACTCATAGTATCTCCTTTGCCGTAAGGGCTGCAGAACTTAAGTTGTTTTTGGATTGGAGAAGACGAATGCTCGTGTGCAGTCGCGAAACTGATGCGCAACGCACGTGGTTGCTTCCCCGAATCGATTGAAAACGACTCGCAATCAAAGTCCGTTTGTCATGCTACAGAACTTCGGAACTCGCCGGTTCCTGCGACTAGAGGTCGGGATGCGTTGCAGTTGAGCACTTTTTATCATCAATCGAGTGCCAACGCCAGTCGAACGTTGTTGGCCGCTCAAGCCGGAATGATCGGAGGCGCACGAATGACGGATGGGCTCGGTGATGCAGAATGCGCTGCCGGACCACCACGTGCTGGGGTGTCTTGTTCGTTATCGCCGCCGGTGTTTCGCCCACCGCCTGAAATACGACCGCAACTTTGGGATTCAGCAAATATCAAATGCTCGGAACCGAGCCTATTTCGCAACCTTCCGGTTGGGACCTTTCTTGTCTTGATTCGCCAAGGTAGCGGGCTGGCGCGCGCAACCTTGGGCTAAAGGCAGCAAAACGCCTTCGGCGTTACTCTTTCGTTGTCCATGCCGCGGCGCTAGTACAATTCACCGTTCGATTATTCAGCGCAATGACTACTCCAGTTCTCCCTGAACACATTGAACTCCATCGCGACCGCATGTGGCGGCGGGAGGAAGAGCTTCGCGTCGAAAGCGCGCATGATGCGGAACGCTTTATCGAAGAGGTGGGCTTTGCGAATACGCTGACAGATGCTCGGCGCGCTGGGCCATCGCTCTACATTGCCGTATGCGGGCGACGCGATGTTTGTTTGCCGCGCAATGTGCAAAAGGATGAAGAGACGCGGCTCACCTGGTATCTCAAGGACGAAGTCATGCGGCGCGGCCGCGTTTATTACGCGAAACTCGCCGGCGGCCGATCGATATTTGTCGCGCCGCGTTTGATAAGCCACTTTGCTGCGGTATGGATGCCGAGGCGGAAGGACGAGTCGAATGTTTTGTCAGATGCAGCAAAGCGGATTCTAAAAGTGCTGCGGCGCGAACACGAACTGGCGACGGCGGACCTGCGCGCTGAAAGCGGCGTCACGGAACGCGCTGCCTTCACGCGCGCGCTCGATGAGTTACAACGCACGATGAAAGTTATTCCGCAGGACGTTATCTATCAACCGTTCTCTTACATCTGGATGCCAGCTGAAGATCGTTTCCCGGAAGAGTTGCGAAAACGCGTCGCGCGGGAAACTGCACTGCGCGAGATCGCCCGCGCATATCTCACGGGCGCAGGAATGACCCAACTCGGCGAGACTGCGCGAGTCACAGGATTAAGCCGCGTTGAAGCTGGCTTGGGGAATCACCAGTTGGTAGATGAAGGATATGCAGTTCGA
>DASQYL010000554.1:0-6094 GCA_035639235.1 Pyrinomonadaceae bacterium
ACTCGGAAACCATTCTTAAGAGGGGGACCTGCGCAGGTGCAAGTTTTGAATAACGCTCGGTTAGAGCTTGGCTCAACATCTCCGCCATCCGTTCGTCTTCGGCGCTCGACAGCTGTGATTTGCGCCGCCCTTGCCACTCAGCAAAGCCACAAAGAAAGTCGCCCTCGTCTTCCCAAAATGCGAAATCACGCTGATAAATGAGGAGGAGCCGGACTCTGTCCTTAAGGCGTCTTCGGGCCGGTGACTTTGAGCGCAAATAGTTTACGCAGGTATTGGCCGCCGTGCGGGAAACGTATCGCTGGAAGCGCGCAATCTCAGACGCGGATGAGCCTCGCAATTCGACAAGAGCTTGAATGATTTTGGTGAGGATTTCTTGGTAGAGATCTTCTGCATCCTGATTGTAGCGATTAGTTCCGATCCGATCGACATGGAAGCCTAATTTCTGCCGCAGCACCTTTCTCACGGCGGGAGCCGCGTGTAGCACTATCAACTCGTCGAGGCAGCGTAGCCTCTCCGAGTCGTCAGTTGCTCGTAGATAGGGCAGCAGAAGCTGGTCCATATTGACTTGTTCGATTCCAAATCACACAATTCCGGAGTTCAATTCGGAGTAGTCTATCAAACTCGGTTGAGCTTCGATGCCTCGTCGATTGAGCCATCTCCTAAATGTGACGAATATAGGACTACCGACAAAAGCGAATCGCTTCTGTCGAAACGCCGTCCTTAACCACGTCGGAGCCCACCCTTTTCGACGGCAGAACTCTCTAATGAGCTAATGCACTCGTGGTATTATCCCGGCGAAATCGGACTTGGTACGTATCTTCCCTGACTTTGGCAGTTTGGCGTGAAATTTCGCTGTAAGCTCAAACGAACGTCCTGAGGACAGAGTCTCACGATGCCTAAGACTGAAAGCCTTGATGAACTGATCGCCCAAAAGGCGGCGGAGTTTGCGGATCAGATCAAAGCCGCCGCTAAGATGTCGGATAAAGAAGAAGAGATCCGCATCGAGGCAGAGCGCCAGCTCGCCTTCATCGAAAAAGCTACCGGCATCAAGCTCGAAGGCAAGCACGAATTCACCGTCGCCAGTGGACGCGTCGATTCCGTCTATGACCGCGTCATCATTGAATACAAGAATCCTAAGAGTCCTGGCGCACGCATCGGTCCCAAAGCCGAATCACCCGGCAGCAAGAAGGTCGTCGAGCAAATCAAGAAGCGCTTCTATGACATGCGCGCGGAGCATCGCTATGAACTCAACACGATGTTCGGCGTTGGGCTTGACGGCAACTACTTCATCTTCATTCGCTTTCGTGATGACAAGTGGCAAGTACAGGAACCGGTCGAGGTCAACAAGTATTCAGCCGAACGGTTTCTATGGGCGCTTTACAACCTGGGGCAAAAAGGAAAGCCGTTCTCTTCGGAATATCTCGCCGGTGATTTCGGGTCCGATTCAAAGCTGGCGCAAGATGGCGTCCGTGGTCTCTACAATGCGATCATTGCTACCGATAACCCCAAGGCACAAATATTCTTCAGCCAGTGGAAGATTCTATTCGGCGAGGTATGTGGCTACGATGTGGATAATCCATCTGACAAAATCAAAAAGCTGGCAGAGTTCTACGGCGTAGAGCACCGCAAGAAATTCAAGGCCGCTGAACTGTTGTTTGCGGTTCACTCCTATTACGCGATCTTCATGAAGCTGCTGGCTTCTGAGATTGCCGCGTACTTCCACAAGCTACCCACTCCTTTGCAGAAGATGATTCAAGCAGGCTCCAGCAATGCCTTGAAACGTGAGATGGAAGACCTTGAAGCAGGAAGCATCTTCCGTCATCTGAATATCACAAACTTTCTCGAAGGCGATCTTTTTGCGTGGTACACGTCGGTTTGGTCGGAACCGATCGTGCAATTGGTGCGCGGGATGGTGGCCCGGCTCGACGACTACAACCCTGGAACACTTTCAGAAGATCCTGCCGGCAGCCGAGACCTTCTGAAGAAGCTTTACCAGCAGCTTTTCCCAGAAAGCGTTCGCCACGATCTGGGTGAATACTACACGCCCGACTGGTTGGCGGAACATGTCCTGAATGAACTTGAATACCTCGGCGATCCTGAAAAGCGCTTGCTCGATCCGGCTTGCGGTTCCGGCACGTTTCTCGTCATGGCGATCAATCGTATTCGAAAGTGGTACGACGATAACCGCGAGCAGGCTCGGTTCGATGAAGGCGATCTTTGCCGCAAGATTCTTGCGAACGTCATCGGGTTTGATCTGAATCCTCTTGCGGTCATGGCGGCGCGAACGAACTATTTAATTGCTATCCGCGATCTTGTCGGTCACGTCGATAAAGTTGAAATCCCGATTTATCTCTGTGACTCCATCATGACGCCGTCGGAATATGGTGGACTGTTTAGCGCGGGTCTCGGAAAAGCCAAAGAGTTAAAGACGGCAGCTGCGAAATTTGTAATTCCTACTGAAATCGCGACGCATCGCGAAGAGATAGCGAAGTACGCTGAGCTGCTGGAATTCTGCGTACGCAATGCATATTCACCCAAGGAGTTTGTCGAGCGTTGCCGCGATGAAAGGCTTTCGATTACCGAAGAGGTACTTCACACCGAGCTATATCAAGAACTCGTGAAACTCGACAAAGCGAATAAGAATGGGGTGTGGGCGCGAATTATCAAGAACGCCTTCGCGCCGCTGTTTGTTGGTGAAGTGGATTTTGTGGTCGGAAATCCTCCGTGGATAAACTGGGAGAGCCTTCCGCTCGAATACCGCGAAAGCACACTTGGGCTCTGGCACTTTTATGGTCTTATTCCCGAGAGGGGCCAGCTCGAAAAAATGCGCGGTGGCAAGAAGGATATTTCGATGCTCTTCGTTTACGTAGCAGCCGATCTTTATCTCAAAGAGAGCGGGAACTTGGCTACGTTATTATCCAAAGTCTATTCAAAAGCGGCGCCGCCTCGGTTGGATTTAGATCGTTTAAGCTTCCACGCAAACTCTTCCTGAATGTGATGCAGGTTGACGATTTGAGCGATCTCGCCCCGTTTGAAGGGGCCACAAATCGCACCGCTGTCTTCTTGTCCCGCAAAAGCAAAACAAAAACTGAATATCCCGTCAGATATGATGTTTGGTTGTCCGCTACTAAAGAGCACATTGAACAATACGGTTCATATGCGGAGGTTTTAGAAGCGGTTCAGATCAAACGGAAAGCTGCTCAGCCATCGTCACCCTTGGCGGAAGACTCCGCTTGGATTACTGCCGAAAGAGATGTACTGAACGGCCTTTCGAGAGCGATGGGCGAATCGAGCTATGTTGCGAGAGAAGGTGTTAATGCTGGAGGACTGAGCGGTTGTTTTTGGATTCGCATCTTGTCCCAACAAGGCAAGCTGCTGCTTATCGAGAATCTGAACCGTGCCGGGAAGAAAGTCCTAGATCAAGTACAAGCTGCAATTGAACCAGATCTCGTTTATCCGTTGCTGCGCGGACGTGATGTTTCGCGCTGGCGTGCTGAGCCCAAGGCTCATATTCTCGCCCCTCAAGACCCTAACAAACGCAGAGAAGGACTACCTGAAGCAGAACTCAAGCGCGCTTATCCAAGGACCCATGCGTATTTGAAAGCATTCGAGTCGGAGCTAACGGCTCGCGCAGATCGCAAGTATTATCCGCCCGGCTCGCCGTTCTACACGATGCGCAATGTAGCCAATTATACAAGGAGCAAATGGAAGGTTGTCTTTAAGGATCTCTCGGAAGTCCTACAATGCGCCGTAGTCGGTTCATCGCATGTCAGTTCAGATCTTAAGCCTGTATTCCCGGACCTTACACTTCGTCTAATCGCAGCGACTTCTGGAGACGAGGCACACTATATCGCAGCACTCTTGAACTCTAGTCCGAGTCTAGTAGTGCTGCACGCGTCATCGGTTGGAGTTCAGACCCAACGTTATCATCCCGGCGACATTGCCAAGTTGCGAGTACCGCTTTTTGATCCTGGGAGCGAGACACATCAAGAGCTCTCGACCCTATCAAAGCGCTGCCATCAATTAGTTGCGGACGATATGGCCCAGAGTCTCATGCCGGTCGAGGAAGAACTTGACGCGACAGCCGCTGAACTGTGGGGAATCACACCGCAAGAACTGAAAGAAATCAGGCAGGCGCTCTTGGATATCTACGGCCACAAGCAAGTAGTAATGGCTACTGGACAGGATTTGGATTAGGATCAGGTGAAACCTTAAGGTCTAAAATGCTCAACGCCAAAGTCATATCTTCCGAAGAACCACACGAGAAGACGTTAGAGTTGTCCGAGTATGACTTAGTACGCAGTACGAACGACCTTTACAAATCCTACGGCGTCGGATACATCCAGAAAATTCGCGGCGAGCAGGCGAAGGTTGAGTTCAATCCTTCGGTCTTCATGCAGCCGCCGTATCGTTCCGAAAATAAGATTCTCCATCTGAAGCAACTGGAGTGCGTTGATTCGCCGCTTGATCGGGCGGCGCGAGGCGAGTGGGACGAGCCGTGGCGGTTTGAATTGAAGGTGGCGGCTGCTCGATTTCTCACCGGCAACAAGGGCGGCCAGCTTTCCAATGCGCGCACTGAGATATTGCCGCATCAAATCTTCGCCGCGCATCGCGTCGTCTCAAGCCCAAAGCGTCGATTTTTGCTGGCCGATGAGGTCGGTCTTGGCAAGACAATCGAAGCAGGAATGGTCTGGCAGGCTCTGGCTCAACGCGGGCAAGCTCGACGCACTCTAATTCTCACTCCCGCTGGGCTAACACTTCAGTGGCAGGAGGAGATGCAGGACAAGTTTGGCGCGTACTTTGAAATCTTCAAGCGAGACTTTCAAGCAGTCAATCCGCGCATCTGGGATTTGAAAGCCACAGCCATCGCGTCGATCGATACGCTCAAGCGACCAGAGCACAAGCGCGCGCTGTTGGAGAATCGGAAGTGGGACTTGATTATTTTTGACGAAGCGCATCGGCTAAGCGCCGTTAACTATGGCGGCGCGAAGACGGATAAGACGCAGAACTATCGCCTCGCGGAAGAGATTCGTCACAAGCATTATTGCGAAGCGATGCTTCTGCTCACCGCAACGCCGCATCAGGGCGAAGAGAACCACAGCCGCTTTAAGAACCTGCTGCTTCTGCTCGACGACAACATGGACTTCAGCGGCTTGGATGTCCCGACTCTTTTCTCAGGCCATGGACAGAGGTTCACGGACTTTGTCATTCGTACCCCGAAGAAAGATGTCACGGATGCGCAGGGTCACAAGGTCTTTCGCGGGCGGCAGACGCACCGCATGCCGTTCAAGATGTATCCAGACGAAGCGTGTTTCTATAACGCCGTCGCTGAGTACATTCGCGACAGCTACAAGATGGTTGAGCGACTGGCCGATCCAACTCACCGGCGCGCAGCCGGATTCCTGTTGACTACCTTTCAAAAACTCAACGCGAGTTCAACATCCGCGATTCGATCAGCGCTTGCCAAGAGGCTCGCGCGTTTGCGCGGAGAACTTGCTGATTTGCCCGAGCGCGACCCGGATGAAGATGTGTTCTTTGACGAACGCTACGAAGGCGAACAAGAAGAGCAGGACGTTCTTCTGAACGACCGGCAGATAAGGGAAGATGAGATTGAGATCCTGCAACGCTTGCTCGATTTACCGGTGAAGGAAGACAAGAAGCTTACCAAACTCTTGGAGTTGGTCGACCAAATTGAAACCGAGAGCCGGCGCGGACCGGAAGAGAAGGTTCTCATCTTCACCGAATATCGCCAGACGCAGCATTACCTTGTTAGCGAGCTTGAGCAGAAGTACGGCAAGGGCTCAGTCGTGGTCATCCATGGAGGGATGAAGCTGGAGCGCGTCGAAGACCGCCAGAACATCGACGCAGTGTGGGCGCCGTTCGCAAATGAAGGTGCGCTGGTTGCGGCGTCAACTAAGCGCACCAGCCAGCGACTTTTCCGAGATCATTCGAAAGTCCGCTTTCTAGTTTCGACGGAAGCAGGTGGCGAAGGAATCAATCTTCAGTTCTGCCATATTTGCATTAACTACGATCTGCCATGGAACCCAATGCGAGTTGAGCAACGCGTCGGACGCGTCTATCGCTACGGACAGGA
>DASQYL010000555.1:0-4565 GCA_035639235.1 Pyrinomonadaceae bacterium
GCCAACGCCGGGTTCAGCGCGTCGTCGAGTCGTCTCAATTCCGGCGACCAGGTCTTCCCCCGATCGTTTGAGCGCAAGAGATGCAAGGCGTAGACTCCGTTGGGTTGGTCGTCGTTGTAGGCGATGTAAATGAGATCGCTATTCTTCGGATCGACGGCCAGCGCGACATCGCCACCCAGTCTCTGCTGCCCCTTCTCACCGTTGAAGTTGAATTTCGCGCCGCGCACCACGCGCATGCCAACCTTGTTGTCAGTCGGATCGATCAGATCGCTGAACTTCTTGGTCCCGCTCCCGCCGTGATCGTCTCTGACGACCACGATGTCGGCCGTGCCGTCGCCGGTTTGGCCATCGAACGATCTCCAGGAATGGAAAATTGCATACACGGTGCCGTCAGCATGCACGGCGGGCCGTACGGGTGGACCGTCCTGCCCCGAAGTAATGCGAGACTCGATTCTGATTTTCTTGAAACCGGGGCTGGTGGCGGCTCCATTCAATGATTGATCGATCGTAGCCGTGTGCCCGGACGGTGCATTGAAGTCGTTGTCGCCGACGTACACAAAATCTTTGCCGCCACGCGTAATTGCTTGCACGTATGGTTGATCGACCCCGGCGCCCGAACGATCGACCAGCACCTTCATCGTCGTCGAACTTTGAAAATCCGTGGTGCGCAAAATGTTGATGCGCGTGTGATCGCCGGGAAATGGAAAGCGAATGATCCCCGCGTAGAGCACGTTGCTCGAACTTCCGAACGCAACGGTGATGTCTGCCGTCGCCGAACCGTCGGCTACCGTGCTTGGAACAATCGAATTGAGCGTCCACGTGTTGCCGCCGTCGGTCGAGATATAGATCGGAGCCCGTGGTCCTTGTGACGGATCGGGCGTGAACGCCGAGGCCGCGATCTGCAATGGGTTCTTGGGATTCACGGCAATGGTCGGTTCGCTATCCTGATGAGTCTCGCCACTTAGCGACTTCGGAATCATATTGACCACCAAAACTTGACCGGATACTTTCGTCGCTCTTGTAGTCTTTTTTCCCTTGCGGGTATGCGTCATCTTCTTCGGCATAGTGTTCTCTCCTTAAAGTATTCCGGACAATCAAACGCAAACTCAGCTATTCTTCGCTCTGGCTTTCGATAATTCGTCGCACGCCGCCAGGTTGGGTGTAAGGTTGAAAGTCCGCTGGATGCAGTGCCGTATAGACCTGGGTAGCGGGCGTCGCGCTTGATTTCGCAGTCCGCTTGCCCCTCGCGGGCTTTTCATCTGCGGGTTTGTGTTTGCGAAGCATAAAGAAGCCCTGATGGCCGGGCAAAAATTTCGGCGCTTTATACCAACGCACGTCGGTGCTCGCCGGAAAACGGATCACGACGGAATCGCTGTGGTGCTCGCCTTTGTGAACGTCGTCAACGTCGATATGCGCTTCACGCCAATGCGGAGTGTGTTCGCTGATTGGGCCAATCGGCGTGGGCGTGTTGGCCACTGATTTTGACTTACTTGCAGCGCGCTTCGCACTCGTCGCATCGGGAGGAATTCTCACCATCGTTACTCGGCCTGACACAACAACATCCGCGGTCGAGAAGCGATGTTTGATGCGCCGATTTTGACGATGCATAACCGGATCGCCGCCACGACTAAGCAGCGCCGCGTGGGCGCGTGCCTCGCCGACGCGTTCTTCCCTGAGCGAAATCACCGCGACACTTCCGCCGAAGATCCAACCGTGCGTGTGAAAAATCAATTCGTCGCCGACGGCTACTTTTTGCCGCCCCGTCAACTGCACGGTTACACGATGACCCCCCAGCTTCGCGAGATTCGTCGGCGCTTCGAGCACTTGATCGACAATTGCGACAATTGTGTTTTTGTCGACAGGAACATCGGGCATTGTCGCGCTTCCTATTTCTCGAATCGTCCCTTTGAAAAGGAATGTAGCGTCCGTTGATGGTTCAGAATTCGAAGGCATGAGCGTTCCCTCCTTTACGGTGAACGGGTTGACCTGCTTTTTGCGGTGATGCAGGTCATTTTATGCGAGGTGAGCCGCCAGAATCTCAGCGACTACGGTTCGTTCCTGACAGTCAATTGATCATGATGCTTGCTCGGATGACCAAACGCTACCGTCAAGGGCGGCAACGGTATCCCAAGTTCTATTGCACGTCAAGTTTTTTTGCCATCTGAGCAGCAAGGGCAGATAAATCGCAGGATCTGCGACGATTAGAGTTCATATCGTCGTAAGACGCTGAAGCCATCCATTCTTGCGGCGTTGTTCGTAATCGGCAGCTTGCGTATCACGCGATTAATGCGACAATACCTCGCTCACATTAGCGGAGAATAACTTCGGACAGGTTTTGGAGAATGGAACGTCGAATAACAAGTTGGTTCAGCCCGAACTTACAAATGGAAATGCCGCTGGTGGCCTACGGAAACGAAGGCCAAACGCTGTTAATGCTGCCTACCGCCGCGGCCGATTATCTTGAGTACGAAAGATTCTACTTGGTCGATGCAATTAAGCCGTTCATCGAGACGGGCCGGATTCGTGCGTACTCAATCAACAGTGTGAATCGTTGGAGCCTTTTGAACAAAGAGATGCCGCCAAAACTCAAGGCAGAGTTATTGACGCGATACGATCGATACATCGTCGATGAGGTTTTGCCGTTGATTCGAAATGAAAATTCGCCGGAGTTCGCCAAGCCAATTACCACCGGCGCCAGCCTCGGCGCCTTTCTCGCGGCGAATGAATATTTCAAACATCCGGATTTATTTCGCGGGACAATTCCGATGAGTGGCAGTTATGACGTGCGATCGTTTCTCGAGGGCTATTATGACGACAACGTCTATTTCAACAACCCGATGGATTACCTGCCGAATCTGAACGACGAACGTTACCTGCCGATTCTGCAACAGGCAGATTCGATCTACATCATGTCGGGCCAGGGAGCATACGAAGATCCTGAACGCAGCAAGCAACTCTCAAATATTCTTAAAAACAAGAACATCCCGCACCATCTCGATTTGTGGGGCGCCGACGTGAATCACGACTGGCCCTGGTGGCGAAAGATGTTGCCACATGTTTTGGGAAAGATAGTTGGTGGTTAAGAAATATTGACTGATCGGGGATCACTTTCAGGCGCGCCCGACAAAAGTTCTGAGCTACTTCTCGAGAGGCCGAAAATCCTGTGAGTCGAGCGCGAAGTAAGTATCGGGACGTTCATTGCGTGCGGCGTCTGCTGTTCTTGAGACCCCGGGCTGTTTCGCTGCCTCCATTTTGTGAAGCATAAAATAGCCTTGCTGACCTGGTTCGAAGCGGGGAGCGCCGTGAAACATGACGTCGCTACTGTCGGGAAAACACACCGTGACGCGCTTCGTCTGTTCGTCTCCCTTCAGAACCTCTTGCACCTGAATTATCGCCTCATGCCACAACGGCGCGTGCTCGGTAATGGGTAACGCCTTCTGCTTTGAGCGAGCTACAGTCGCCTGTTTCGGAAGTTGCACGCGCACCACTTTGCCTCGGACTACCAGGTCGGCATCGCGATAATGGCCCGCTCGTTCGGTTTGACTGCGTGTGTTAACAATTGGTTCTTCGCGGAGTGAGCGAACAGCGACTCCTGATCCGAAAATCCACCCAACCGTGTGGAAGATAAGTTTTTGCCCGGCGCGGAGGCCTTGACTATGATTAACGCGAACAGTGATTTCCTGACCGAGGAAACCAGTCAGGTCGGTCGGGCCGTTGATGATCTCATCGACCGTAACGATGGCGGTGCTCTTGCTTACCGGTACATCAGGCATGGTCGCCGCGTTGACATTTCTAACCGTTCCCTTAAAAACAAAAGTCGGTTTAGCCTGGTCGTCTTGAACTTGGGTCGCCATTCTCGTTTGCACGCGTCTCGAATTCGATGAATGTGCCGCAATTAGGATAGCACTCACGGCGAAATCACGCGATGCTCTATCGATTTGAGTGAGAAATTTAAGTGCGCCGCGAGAGGTTACGGCGCACTTTTGAGGGACCAGGTTAAGACTGTCGTTCTTCAGTTCAGACTTTGAAGAAAAACGGGTCGATCGAAGGACTCACCGGCGAAACCTTGTTGACGTTCAAAAGCGTGTGCGTTGTGAAATTTGCGTTGCGTTGATAAACGACGCCATTCGGAAAATTTGCCATGTTTGGCGTGTTGTTCGCCGAGAAGATCCCGTAGAACTTCGGTCCAACGGCGACCAAATGATCATAGTCGCCGATGTAGGGATCGAAAGTTTTGACAGGCGTCGTCGCTGGCACCGTTGCCAAGACCAGATCCGTCCAGGTGACTCCACCGTTTCCGCTTCGTTTCAGGTGTGTTACCCAGCGCTGCGCTGCGCCAGTTCCCACAACCTGTTGATACAGCAATCCGACGACACCGGCGCTGTTAACTGCGAGCGCAGCATTGGTCGCGTTCGGAATGACGAGTAGATCGTTGGTCCAAGTGGCGCCCGCGTTGGTCGAGCGGCGAACGTGAATTGTCAGGAAGCTACCCGTGGCGCTTGCTCCCCAGGCGAGATAAACGTCCTTGCTGTTATTAGGATCTACGGCGATTGAAATTGTGCCAC
>DASQYL010000556.1:0-4223 GCA_035639235.1 Pyrinomonadaceae bacterium
AGACGCGACCCTACGACCATGTCCGCGTCGCCGGAGATTATCGGCAGGATCAATTGGCCCACTTCGGATGCCGGATACGTCCCGTCGCCGTCGACCATGACGTAAACGTCCGCGTCGATGCGGCGAAACATCGCCTGGACCACGAAGCCTTTGCCTTGCCGCGACTCAGAAAGTATAGTTGCGCCCGCTGCGCGCGCGCGCGCAACGGTCATATCGGTCGAGTTGTTATCGAAGACGTAAATGCCGGCGTGCGGCAGCTCGCTGCGAAAATCGCGAACCACCTCGGCAATCGTTAACTCCTCGTTATGACAGGGAATTAGGATTGCAATTCGCTGTGAAGTGATGTCGACAACGTCTTCGTTGGCCGCGAGTCGTAACATTTTCTGGTGTAGATTGCCGAACCCGGTAAGCGCGCCACAAGCTAACACTGTCACAGGCGAAATGACAAATTGATGGGCCAGCACCGGCGAACCTCGAACATCCCTGTTTCCACTTCGGAATGACTCGAACTACAATCACGCTCCTTCGTCGGCCGGTCGCGCGCGACATCCTCATCTTCATCGGCTTTTGCGCGCTCACCGTGTTGATGACCTGGCCTTGGATTCTTCATCTGCGCGACGCTGTCGCCGACAAAGGCGACCCTTATATGATCGCGTGGACGTTGTGGTGGGATTTTCATCAGACCTTTCATAACCCGCTGCACTTATTCGACGCGAACGTCTTTTATCCGTACCGCTACACACTGGCATTCAGCGAGAATGATTTTGGAATCGCGATGCTGTTCTTTCCCTTGTTCGCGATTGGCCTGCGGCCTTTGACGGTTCATGCGATCGCTACCTTTTCTGGTTTCGCTTTTAGTGGATATGGATCGTTTCGCCTGACGCGCACGCTGACTGGTTCAGAAAAAGCGGCGTGGCTCGCGGGAATAATTTTCGCCTTCGTCCCTTATCGTTTTCATCTGCTTTCCCATCTGCATTATCTATTCGCCGGATGGCTGCCTTTGACCTGCGAAGCGCTAATCCTCTTTGCCCGGCGGCGAACCTGGAAGCGCGCAATATGGTTGGGCATTGCGTTTCTAATGAATGCGCTATCGTGCGTCAGTTGGTTCATTATGGCGCTGGCGCCGCTGGGACTCACAACGATATTCCTGATGCTCGCCACTAACGGCCTGATGCGCGATCGTCAGTTTTGGACTCGCGGCGTAGTTGCGGTCACGGCCGCGTTAATCTTCTTCTCTCCATTTCTCTTTGCATACTACCGCGTATCTACGCTCTACGGACTGCATTGGCAGCCTTGGGAATTCGCGCGCAATTCTGCGTCGCTCACGGATTGGCTGAGAGCTGATCCGCGCAATAAGCTTTGGCAAAATATGGGCAATGCATTAACGGGCAGTCAGATGCTCTTTCCGGGCCTACTCGCGCCGTTGCTGGCATTGAGCGCTTTTCGATTTCGCGAAGGTGCGTCGAGTCCGTCGCGTAGGCGTTATTTGGTGCGCGCGCTCGATCTCATAATTGTAGTGGCGGCAGTCGTGCTAATAATCACTCTCGGTTACGGCGATATCGTGATCAGAGTCTTTGGTTTTTGGATCGCGCGGTTTAATCAACGTTCGTTGACTCACGCCACGGTCGTCATCTTAACTGCCGGTGTCATTCGCATTCTGCTGACGCTTCCGGCGTTGATTCGTCGAATAAAAAAGAATTTCGATGTCGCATCGATAATGGATCGCTTGAGCACTCAATCTACCGTGGCGATCGCCGTTGGTTTGATTTGGATGGCCTGGGGATTTATCGCCTCGCTGGGACCGAACTTTTTCGTGAATCGTTGGTTGCTCGATCATCTCCTGCTGTTTCAAAGCATCCGCTTCCCTTCGCGCGCGGCGATGATCTGTTTCGTCGGTCTGGCAGTCTTAGGCGGTATTGGCGCTGCGCGCCTCGCAGCTAAAATGCAGAATGTGCTTTCGCTCGAGAAGCTCCGACCATTGGTCCTGCTTCTGATCGCTGGGGCACTGCTGTTTGAATTGCGTGCGGCGCCGCTGCACATTGAGCACGGCGAGACAGATGCTTCCGCGCTTGCGTTACGACTCAAGGTGACGCCGATGCGTGGCGGGATAGTTGAGCTACCGTCTGAGCCCGCCGACAATCGTCATCTTTATATGCTAAGAGCTGCCGATCATGAACGACCGCTTGTCAATGCAACCTCAAGCTTCATTTCGCCAATCACGAACGAGATTAACAAGAGCACGAATGGAAGAATCGATCGCTCTTTCATCGACCTGCTGGAAACGATCCCCGCGTCGTACCTGGCAATACACAATGAGCGGATGCTGGCGCCGGACCGGCCGGCATATGAGCGGTTTGTGGCGCGCCAACTCGAGTCGGGCCGTTTGCGTTTCGTAAATCGTTTCGACGGCGCGACAGATTTGTATGCTGTAGTCAAAAACGAGCCGCACGCGAAATCTGAAGCGCCGCTGCCTTTTGACATCTCGTTCACTGATTGGCGCAGTGAGATTACGCGCGACCCGGTTAATCTTCTGGCCCAACCAAAACTAAGCCAGACTCTTTATCGCATCTTGCTGGCCAGCAGCGGCGTCACGCCGCGTTATGCCGAATTCCTGCCGACAATCGAAGACGTCGCGACGCGCGTGGATGAGAATTCTGACGAAGAATCTACCGAATTTGCGGACAATCTAAGAATTCTCGCCGATCGTCTCGTGCAGCAAGACTCGCTACGCCGTTTCGATAATCGATCGTACGTCGAACGGTTAATTCGTAACACAGGGACGTCATTCGATATTCAAAAAGAAGATGCCTTCATCGATTCGTTAGATCGTAAGCAATCGAGTCGCGCGGAAGTGTTATTAACCATTGCCAACGATCCGGCGTTCATCAATCAGGAGAACGATCGCTCGCTCTTACTGCTGAACTATTTTGGATATTTGAGACGAAATCCGGAAGATCCTCCGGATCGAAACCTATCTGGATTCAATTTTTGGCTGCAACAGTTGAATAGGGACCACGATGCGGCGAAGATCGCGGCGGCGTTTCAAAGTTCGAGTGAATATCGCAAGCTGCGACAGCAGTGACGAATAGAATGACCCGCGGGCTCAAACTGCAATTCACGATCAAACGCCATCGCGCCGCCGGCATCGCGGTGAGCGTCGCGCCGCTCCTCTACTTTTTGCCCGCGTTAATGAATGGCCGAGTCTTGTGCCCCGCCGATGGTCTGCTGCAAAACGTTCCGTTTCGCGTGGCTGCCGCGCAGATGATTCGTGCGGGACATTTGCCGTTGTGGAACCCATACATCTTTAGCGGCATGCCGCTGTTTGCGGCCGCCCAGGTGGGAATTCTGTATCCGCTGAATTGGTTCTATCTCACTTTCTCGCCGGCCACAGCGACAAATCTAATGGTGATTGCGACCTACGTCGTGGCCGCGGCCGGCGCGTACATTTATGCACGCCAAGTCGGATCGTCGATTTGCGGCGCGGCCATTACGAGCATCGCCTGGCAGTTCGGCGGCGCGCTGATCGGTCAGATCAGCCACATCAATATCGTGCAAACGGCGGCGCTGCTGCCTTGGGTGCTGTGGTCCATAGATTGGTACGTCGACAAGGGAAGCATCAAACGCGGCGCGATGATTTCAGTCATCATCGCATTACAGTTTTTCGCCGGTCATCAACAAGTATTCGTCAATTCGTTTCTGTTGGCCCTCGCGTATGCGATCGTAATGACAGTCGCGAATGCGGATCGGCGAAAGCGCTGCCTGACATCCTTTGTTTTTATGGGGAGTGGTTTACTTTTGGCCGCGATCCAAATTTTGCCTACGCTTGAATTGCTGCGACACAGCGAACGCGCGGCGGCCACTTACGAATTCTTCAAATCGTTTTCAATGCCGAAGCGATTCGTGCTCGCGTTTGTCGCGCCTTACGTTCTGGGCGGCGGTGACGGACGCATCTTTCGCGCGCCATATGTCGGTCCGCCTTTCTATGCGGAGATGGTTGGATATGTTGGGCTGCTGACAATCATGCTGGCAATCATTTCGGTTGCGATCAAGGCGGACGTACGCACGAAATTCTGGGCCGCCGCCGGCGCGATCGGTTTGCTATTGGCCTTTGGCGGATATGCGCCGTTTGGATTTTATCGATTGCTCTACTATCTGCCGGTGCTGAATCTCTTCAGAGTCCCCGCGCGCCATTTGATCGAAGTTGATTTTGCTCTCGCGGTTTT
>DASQYL010000557.1:0-8727 GCA_035639235.1 Pyrinomonadaceae bacterium
GGTCTCGACCTACGCGACGGTCTCTGCGCTGTTTTGGTTTGTCGGCTTGATTCCCGACTTCGCGACCCTGCGTGACCGCGCCAAGAGCAAAACGTTCCAGATGATTTACGGCATGTTGGCGATGGGCTGGCGCGGTTCGGCGCGTCACTGGCATCGCTACGAAACGGCTTATTTGTTGCTCGCCGGATTGGCGACGCCGCTGGTGCTGTCGGTGCACACGATCGTCAGCTTCGACTTTGCGGTCGGCATCGTTCCCGGATGGCATGCGACGATCTTTCCGCCTTACTTCGTCGCCGGCGCGATCTACGCGGGCTTTGCCATGGTGATCTTGCTGACCGTGCCTTTGCGAAAGCTCTACGGGCTGGAGAGCTTCATCACCATGCGCCACATGCACAACATGGCGAAGGTGATGCTGGCGACGGGCTTAATCGTTTTTTATGGCTACATGATCGAAGCATTCTTCGGTTGGTATAGCGGCAACCAATACGAGCACTTCATGATCTGGAACCGCATGCACGGCCCCTACGCGAGTTATTACTGGGCGTTGATTTTCTGCAATGGACTGACGCCGCAATTTCTTTGGTTCAAGAAGATTCGCGGGAATTTGCTGCTGCTTTGGATCACTTCACTGATCGTCAGTGTCGGCATGTGGCTCGAGCGCTTTGTGATTGTGGTCGTCAGTCTGTCGCGTGATTTTCTGCCGTCGTCGTGGGGCATGTATCAACCCTCGCAGTGGGATTGGGCCATGTTCATCGGCACGATTGGATTTTTCTTTGCGTTACTGTTTTTGTTCATCCGCTTCCTGCCGATGATTTCGATTTTCGAGATGCGCACGATTTTGCCGGAAGCGGAAGTTGAGGAGTGAGCAGCCACAGAGGCACAGAGGTCACAGAGAGGATGATTAAAGACAAACTCAAATCAGTTTCTTCTTTGAGTTCTCTGTGTCCTCTGTGCCTCTGTGGCAGATTTCTAAGGCATGAAAGGCAAAACACATCCACCTCTCTACGGCGTGATGGCCCAGTTCGATAACCCAAGCGCGCTGGTGGCGGCCGCGCGCGAAACTTATGAAGCGGGCTATCGGCAGATTAATGGCTACTCGCCGTTTCCGATCGAAGAATTGTCCGAGGCGATTGGCTTTAGGCGCTCCGCATTGCCCTTGATCGTTTTGATTGGCGGAATCCTCGGCGGGCTCGGCGGCTTCTTTATGCAGTACTGGATTGAAGTGATCAATTATCCAATCAACGTAGGCGGCAAACCATTCAACAGTTGGCCCGCATTTATTCCGGTCACTTTCGAATGCACGGTTTTGGTCGCCGCCTTTTCCGCGGTGCTGGGCATGCTGGCTCTGAACAAACTGCCGCAACCTTATCATCCCGTTTTCAACGCGCCGAATTTCGCGCTGGCGACGCGCGACAGTTTCTTTTTAGTAATCGAAGCGAAGGATCCGAAATTCGATCATGATGAAGCCGTGAGGTTTCTGCGAAGTTTGGAAGCGCGAGAAGTTCTCGATGTTGAACTGTAGAAGACTGGACGCGGAGACGCGGAGAAGGGGAGAGACGGAGAGAAAATCTCCGCGTCTCCGCGTCTCCCTATCTCCGTGTCTGGTTCTCTTGCTGCTCAGTGCTTACTGCTTACTACTCACTGCCGCTTGTCGACGCGACATGCAGGACCAGCCGAAGGCGATCGCTTATCGCGAGAACGCTTTTTATAAAGACGGCAATGGCTCGCGGGCGTTGGTCGAAGGAACAGTGCCGCGCGGTTACTTGCGTGAAGATCGCGCATTCTATTTTGGCAAGAAAGCTTCGGCACAACCGACGCCGGCGTCGCCGCAGACACCGCCAACACAAGCGTCCGCTAGCAATCAGCAAGGTTTGTATCCGGATGATGTCGAGACGATTCCGATGAAGATTAACGCGGTCGACATGGAACGAGGACAGGAGCGCTACAACATTTATTGCTCGGTCTGTCACGGCATGACGGGATATGGCGACGGCATGATTGCGCGGCGCGGATTCAACAAGCCGGCGCCGGCGAATTATCACCAGGACAGGCTGCGACAGGCGCCGGTCGGTCACTTCTTTGACGTGATGACGAACGGCTGGGGCGCGATGCCGTCGTATGCGCAGCAGGTTTCGGTGGAAGATCGCTGGCGGATCGTCGCGTATATTCGCGCGCTGCAACTGAGCCAGATGAGCAGTCCGACAAACTTAAGTTTGTCGAACACCAATATTAAATGAAACCTCTAGGTTACACACCACCATCAGAACTGAAGGGCGTATCGACGCGCGCGCTGATTGCTGGCGTTGTGTTCACCGTGTTGCTGCTCATCGGGGTCTTCATCGGCCGTGGTCAATTCTTTCATTCGTATCTTGTCGGTTTCATTTTCTGGACCGGTATCACGATCGGCAGCCTCGCGCTCTTAATGTTGCAGCACCTGACTGGGGGCGCGTGGGGTGTGGTCATCCGGCGTGTCCTCGAGGCTTCGACGCGCACGCTGCCGCTCATGCTGATTCTATTTCTCCCGATAATTTTCGGGCTGAAACAGATTTATCCGTGGATGAACGCGGCGTACATGAGCGAAACGCCGGCACTGCAACAGAAAACGCACTATCTGAATCCGTCGTTCTTCATCATGCGCTCGGTGCTTTACTTTGCTTTCTGGTCGTTGCTGGCGCTGCTGTTGAATTGGTGGTCGCTGGAACAGGACCGCACCGGACAGAAACGCATCCGCAAGCGCTTACAGATAGTCAGCGGACCGGGCCTCGTCTTGTTGATTGTCTCGATCACTTTCGCCGCCATCGATTGGGTGATGTCGCTCGAGCCGAAATGGTCATCAACAATCTATGGACTGATCTTCGTCGCCGCCTGGAGCATGAGCGCGTTGTCATTCACGATCGTAGTGATGTCATGGCTGTCGCAACGCGCACCGATGGACCGGGTGGCCCAGCCGAGACATTTTCATGATTGGGGCAACCTGCTTTTGACGCTGGTGATGCTGTGGACGTATTTCGCGTTTTCGCAGTACCTGCTTATCTGGTCGGGCAACCTGGCGGAAGAGACAAGTTGGTACGTCGCGCGCAAACATGGCGGCTGGGGCGTCATCGCGCTGGGCATCGTAATTTTGCAATTCGCGTTTCCGTTTCTGGCGCTGTTGTCGCGCGCGTCGAAGCAGCACGCGCACAAGCTGGCTACGCTGGCGGCGTTAATACTGATCATGCGCGTGATCGATGTGATTTGGCTGATCGAGCCGTCGTTTCATCGCGAAGGATTTCATTTTAGTTGGATGGACGTGGTCGCGCCGATCGGTATGGGCGGATTGTGGGTGGCGACTTTCGCGTGGCAGTTGCAGAAGCGCGCGCTGGTGCCTTTGAACGATCCGCAACTGGAGCAGGCGCTGGAGCATGCGCACGAACATTTAGAAAGTGAGCAGTAAGCAGTGAGCAGTGAGCAGGACCGCAAGGCGCACATCACCGAAACACCCGACACGTCGCACATCAAGAACATCGATGTGACGCACGAAGAGAGCGACGTGTACATCAGCGGTATCGCCAAATTCGTCGTCGGATTGTTTGCCTTGATCGTAATGTCGTTCATTTTGATGTGGGGAATGTTTCGCGTGCTCGAGTCGCGACCGGTGACAGGCGAGAAACCGCGTTCGCCCATGGCGCTCAGCGACAAAGAACGTTTGCCGCCGGAGCCGCGTTTGCAGTCGGCGCCAGGCTTCGCTGAGGATTTGGAGAAAAACGCGCCGGCCAACAACGAAGGCCGCGTGAACATCTCCAGTCAAAACACTGGTAACGCGCCGGTATCGAAAGATCCGCAGTGGGAAATCAGAGTAGTGCGCCGGCATTGGGACGATGTGTTGAAATATGGACCCACAGACGAAAGCGGAAACCACTACGGCATGCCGATCGAGCAGGCGAAGCAGGAAGTTCTGAAGCAGTTGGCGGAGAAGAAGAAATGAGACGCGGAGACACGAAGATGGGGAGACGGGGAGAGAAAAGCGAGGTTACGTGGATGCCACGATTAAATTCTCTCCGCGTCTCCGCGTCTCCCTATCTCCGCGTCCTGCTTTTCCTGCTGCTCACCTCTCACTGCTCATTGCTCACTGCCTCCGCTCAGCCCGGTATGCCGCAACCGAACTCGCCGCTTTACGGCGGCGGAATGAATCCGGGCCAGACATCCACCGGACTGCCGCCGGCGTTGAAGAAAGTCGGCATCGATCAAAAGCTGAATGAACAGTTGCCGCTCGATGCCGTCTTTAAAGATGAACAGGGCAACGACGTCCGGCTGGGTCAATTTTTTCGCGGCAAGCCGGTCGTGTTGGCCCTCGTCTATTACACCTGCCCGATGCTCTGCAACCAGGTGATGAACGGCATGCTCGGCTCGTTCCGGCAGATTTCATTCAACGTCGGCGAGGATTTTGAAGTCGTCACTGTGAGTTTCGACATGCACGACACGCCACAAATAGCCGCGGCGAAGAAGCAGACATACATCGCCGGTTATCACCGGCCGAGTGGCGACGCAGGTTGGCATTTCTTGACCGGCGATGATGCAAACGTCAAGCGGCTGACGGATGCAGTCGGATTTCGTTACACATGGGACGAACAAACGAAACAGTTTGCGCACGCCAGCGGCATTATGATCGCGACGCCGGAGGGCAAGCTCGCGCGCTATTTTTACGGCATCGATTATCCGCCAAAGGACCTGCGCTTAGGTTTGGTTGAAGCATCTGCTAACAAAATCGGGACGCCCGTCGATGTTCTGATGCTCTACTGCTACCACTACGATCCGTCGACCGGAAAATACGGCGTTGTGATCATGAATGTGATGAGGCTGGCGGGAATTATCACCGTCATTTTAATCGTCGGCATGTTGCTGTTGTTAAGAAGAATTGCTCGTAAACGAATGGTTTTGTCGGAAGCCCGACCGTAAGGGAGGGCAAGCAGAGTGTTAATTTACTTTCGTAGATCGAGAGTGCATTAAGTAGCCCTCCCTGACGGTCGGGCTTCTGATACGTAAGATGCCATCGTGGTTTCCATTTCCGGATAGTGCCTCGACGATGTCGGGCGAAGTTGACGCGCTGTACCTCTATCTCTGCGGCGTGACCGCCTTTTTCACGCTGCTGATTTATGCGGTCGTTATTTATTTCGTGATTCGTTATCGGCGGCGAAACCCGTCTGAGATTCCGCGCCCCATCGAAGGCTCGACTAAGCTCGAAACGCTCTGGTCCGTGATTCCTTTGCTGATCGCCATGACAATCTTCGTTTGGGGCGCCAAGGTTTATTTCGCGCAATACCGGCCGGCGCAAAACGCGCTCGAAGTTTACGTCGTTGGGAAGCAATGGATGTGGAAGTTCCAGCACGCGACCGGTCAGCGCGAAATCAATGAGCTGCACGTGCCGCTGGGCCAGCGCGTGAAATTAATTATGACGACTGAAGACGTGATCCACGACGTTTTCATTCCGGCGTTTCGCGTCAAACTCGACGTCGTGCCGGGCAAGTACACAACTGAATGGTTCGAGGCGACCAAACCCGGGCGCTACAATTTTTTCTGCGCCGAATACTGCGGCATGAACCATTCGGGTATGCGCGGCTACATCGAGGTGATGGAACCGACGGAATACGAAAATTGGTTGAGCGGCAACGCCGCCGCGTCGCCGGCCGCCGCGGGGCGCGGATTGTTCGAATCGCTCGGTTGCGTTTCGTGTCATGGCGCCAATGCCGAAGGCGGACGCGGGCCCGCCTTGATGGGCGTTTTCGGCGCCAAGGTCGTTTTGAATAATGGGCAGTCGGTTGTGGCTGACGAAGGCTATGTTCGCGAATCGATTCTGAATCCTCAGGCGAAGATCGTGACCGGCTTCGGTCCAATCATGCCTTCGTTCCAGGGACAAATCAGCGAAGAGCAGTTATTGCAGTTGGTGGCTTACGTCAAGTCGCTGTCGACGGCAAAACCCGAGACGGCGACCGAGAAACCGCCGCCGCCGAGCGCCAAGCCGAGCGCGACACCGAAAGCGTCGCCGAGTTCGAAGAAATAAGATTTGAGGCGGGCTGCCGCCCGCCAATTGGCGTCGGGCAGTAGCCCGACTCTAAACGTGATTTAGATTTTACTTCTTATGGAAGAATTTGAAATACCAAAACCGCCACGCACGAATTACTTGAACGCCGAATACGGCTTGAAGTCGTGGCTGCTCACGAAAGATCACAAACGCATCGCGCTGCTCTATCTCGGCGCGGTCAGCTTCTTTTTCTTCATCGGCAGCCTGTACGCGATGGCGATTCGTCTCGAGCTGCTGACGCCGCAAGGCGATCTGATGCAGTCGAGCACCTACAACAAGACCTTCACCCAACACGGCATCGTGATGGTCTTCTTCTTTTTGATTCCGGCGATTCCGGCGACCCTCGGAAACTTTTTGATCCCGATGATGATCGGCGCGAAGGACCTCGCCTTCCCGCGCATCAACCTGCTGAGCTGGTACATCTACATGATCGGCGGCGTGATAACGATTTATGCGCTGCTGGCGGGCGGCGTCGACACTGGTTGGACTTTTTACGTTCCCTACAGCACCACGTTTTCGAATTCGTACGTGATTGCCACCGGCGTCGGAATTTTCATCAACGGCTTCTCGTCGATTCTCACGGGCCTGAATTTTATCGTCACGATTCACACGATGCGCGCGCCGGGCATGACCTGGTATCGGCTGCCGCTCTTTGTCTGGTCACATTACGCGACGGCGCTGATCATGATCCTCGGCACACCCGTGATCGCGATCACGATTCTGCTGGTGGCGTTCGAGCGCATCGCTCACATCGGCATTTTCGATCCCGCCGCCGGCGGCGATCCGGTTTTGTTCCAACACCTTTTTTGGTTTTATTCGCATCCGGCCGTTTACATCATGGTCTTGCCCGCGATGGGTGTCGTCAGCGAATTGATCGCGAACTTCTCGCGCAAGAATATTTTCGGCTACAAGTTCGTCGCTTATTCGAGTCTCGCCATCGCGGTGCTCGGTTTTCTCGTTTGGGGTCATCATCTTTTCGTCGCCAGCCAATCAGTCTATGCGGGAATGATCTTTTCGTTCCTGAGTTTCGCCGTAGCTATTCCGTCTGCGATCAAGACCTTCAACTGGACCGCGACGCTCTTCAAAGGATCGATCTCGTACGACACACCAATGCTTTACGGACTCGGTTTCATCGGCCTGTTCACCATCGGTGGCATGACCGGATTGTTTCTGGCGTCGCTGGGAACAGACGTGCACCTGAGCGACACTTATTTCATCGTCGCGCACTTTCACTACATCATGGTCGGCGGGACGCTGTTGGCTTATCTCGGCGGACTGCATTACTGGTGGCCCAAGATCAGCGGTCGCATGTATCCCGAGGGCTGGGGTCGTTTCTCGGCGCTGGTGATATTCATTGGATTCAATCTGACGTTCTCGCCGCAATTCATTCTCGGCTACATGGGCATGCCGCGCCGTTATCACACGTATCCTGCGGAGCTGACTTCTTGGCAGGTGCTGCACGTGCTCTCGACGGCGGGCGCTTCGATTCTCGGCGTCGGTTTGATGATTCCGCTGATCTATTTGGCGTGGTCATTGCGCTACGGACGAATCGCCGGAGCAAATCCATGGCAACTGCCCGGGTTGGAATGGCAGACGTCTTCGCCGCCACCGACAGAGAATTTTTTGGTGACGCCAGTAGTGACACACGAGGCTTATGAGTTCGCGCCGCCGGAGCATAAGGAAGTGGTCGGCAAGTTTGAAAGGCAAGCGCCGGCAGAGACTTGATCGCGTTGATAAATAAGGCGTGATTGATGAAGATTGAAGGAATTGTTTGGCTTAGAACAGTAATCGATAAGCTTGCTTCAAAACATCACGTCCAGACCTATGAAGTTGAAGAACTATTTAGTGGTAAGCCGAGGTTTAGATTTGTTGAGAGTGGAGAGCGGGAAGGCGAGAATGTCTACATGGCGCTCGGCCGAAGCCAGGCCGGAAGGTATCTGACGGTTCTTTTCATTTACAAAAAGACGAGAGAAGCTCTCGTCCTTAGCGCCAGAGACATGGCCGACAAAGAGAGGAATATTTATGGCAGAAAATGATTCAGACAAACGACCCGAGTTCAAATCGCTTGACGAGCTTGTCGATTTTTTCGATTCGCACGACATGGGCGATATCGTCGAGGATATGCCGGAGACCCATTTTGACGTTAATCTTCAACGGACTACGCACCTCGTTGCCATCGACGAGGAAGTGAGCAGCAAACTTACTGAAATCGCGGAGAGAGAACACGTTCCCGCGCAGTCGCTGGTCAATGACTGGCTGAGGGAAAAACTTTCAGGATATTCAGGGCGAGCTTAATCATTGCAGACTGACGAATTGGCTGAAGGACTAGCGACAACCCACGAACACGCGGTGCATCATCACCCGGGGCTGCAGCACCATTTCGAAAACATGGAGCAGCAGCGCGAGGCGGGCACGCTCGGCATGTGGGTCTTTCTCGTGACGGAGATCATGTTCTTCGGCGGCATGTTTCTCGCCTACACGCTCTACCGCGCGCAGTATCCGGCGGCCTTCGTCAGCGCCAGCAATCACCTCGACATTACGCTCGGCGCCGTCAACACCGGAGTGCTAATCGTCAGCAGCTTTACCATGGCGATGGCTGTGTGGAGTACTCAGGTCGGCAGGCAACGAACCACGATCGTCTGTTTGATTCTAACGATGATTCAGGGCGC
>DASQYL010000558.1:0-3875 GCA_035639235.1 Pyrinomonadaceae bacterium
GGCGTTGAAGGTAATGTCCGTCGGATTGAAAGGAGCAGAGTCGAGAACTGCAAACCGATCCTGCATCTTTTCACAGTGCGAAATCATTGCGGCTTGAATGGCCTGAACGTCCGCGGGAGCGCTGGCAAATTTCGAACCTACCGCATCAGGAATGCAAACGATGCGGACGTCGGCGATCTTCTTCAAAGTGTCAAGCCCATTTTGATAATCTGCCGGCGTAAGCGAATTGAGATCTTCGTCGGCACCACCGCCCAAATTCTTCGTGGCGGCACTCGGCAGATTCTTTTCCGGCAGTGTGACAGTCGGAGGATCAGCCAACTCGACGGAAACGCTGGCCGACGACACTACGCGCAGGAAATAGTGACTATGACGGGGATCGACTGACAGATTCTTAAAATTCTCGACCGGCTTACCTGGCGCGGTAACCGTCAGGTTGAATTCCTGTGTGACTACGGTGACGGCGTTGTCCGCCGCGTCCATGGTGTAAGTGTTGGTCAGCGCTTTGTCCAGAGTCAGTAATTTATTTACTTGATCAACGACGCGAACCACAGCGGCTTCAGTAGAGCCGCCGGCCTGGTTGATGACAATGTAGCTGCCAGGCTCAATGCCGGCGCTGTCGTCGACGCGAAAGCGGGTCTGCCCCGGGATCAGGTTCGCGACCCGAATGGTTCCTGCCCCGTAGTCGTTGGTCAGGTTCGCCGTCGTCGTGAGAGTGTCGCCGGCGATGCTGCCAACGGTGGCGCGCTCATTGTTGCCGCCTTTAGTCAGAAGAACGACATCGCCCGGTTTGAGGGTCTTAATATCGTTAGCGTTTGCGGCTTTCACCGTTCGTTGATTGGCGGCCGCGCCGCCGGCGGCGATATTCGCGTTTGCCAAACGTGATGCGTTGGTCGACTTGACGTTTGCATCGGCGACCTGCACCTGGATGCCATTGCCTGCCACGCCTTCAGCCAGCGCGGTCACGACGAGCGCCGTTCGGCCCTTTCCGCTGCGATCGTCGAAAGTCGCCGAAGCCGGAGCGCCCTTGCCGGCGCGCACGAAATAGCATTCCGATCCGCCTTCGGCGAAGAAGGCATGAACGGCGTGCGTAACGAATATGCGGTACGGGTCTTCGATGTAGCTGCCGAACAGATTTTCGAATTGATTGATATTCGTGAGTTGCGACGGCTTGAACAGCGGGCCCTGCTGGGCCGGTCCGACAAAGGCGGCGATGCTTGTGGACGTGCCCGCGATGGCGCCGGGAATAGTGATTTCCTGAATATAGACACCGGGTGCTTTTCCTTTGGTTGGTAAGAGAGCCATTGCGAGTCTTTCTCCTTTCAGCAGCCGCTTTACAGCGGCGATAATGTGACGACGTAGTCTTGCGGCTGCGCCGGGACCTTGAACGGCTGCGTCTGAACTTGAAAACCAGCAGCCACGACTCGAATCGTGTGCGTCCCGGAAGCAACTTGTGCGAAATCGAATTCGCCGTCATCGTTTGAAGTTGTGCGTAAAGTGATTTCGGCGCCGTCCAGCAGATCGACAAGAGCGCCCGCGACCCCTTGATTTGCGTTGTCGAGCACACGCCCGCCAACTTGAACCAGTGATTCGACGACTGGCGGCGTGTCATGAACGTAGTTGGTCTGATGCGTGGTCACCAGGAAATCGTCGGCGTCGGCGAATACCGGCACGCTAATCGTGGCCGTGATCGTGAGTGAGGCGCGCAGCTTGCCGCCCAGAGAACTCCAGAATTCGGCAAGGTTCTTCAGCGCATCGGGATGCAAGGCGACCAACGGCAGCGGGGGAAACTGTCCGACCAGAGACCCCTTGAGAAACTGAGGCGCAATGGTCGGGTACCTGGACAGTACGGTTAAGACCTGGCTCAGGAGTCGATGCTCCTGTAGCGGTAGGTCTGTCCCGCCCACGGGCCAGGCCGTAGCAAGATAAGAACAGTTCAGACGCAATGGGGCCTGATGCGAAATTGCCTGGCCGTTGATTATGTCGACGTCAACTTCGTTGCTGCGTAACTCGGTATTTTCGCGAACGTCGTAGAGAAACAGATCAATCGTTGGATCGGTCGGAGCGAAAGTCTCCAGCGGGCGGTCAAACACGATTTTCGCATTTGCCAATTCTGGAAATCTGGTTTTGAAAGTCGGGTCCTGTAACACGGCCTTCAAAGTCTCACTCAAATCACGAATCATTTTGTGACCGCTCCCCATCGAACGCGGCTGAATGCTCACCCGTGTTTCAAAGTCGCGATTTCAGCCCATGAGCAACCAATTTTTTGGTGCTCTCGATACGCCGCGTGCATCAGTTCATCCATGCCGATATCACGGTTCATCGCCGCCGCAGAAAAAGCCGCCGCCAACGCCATGTTCTTGATGTTTCCACCGGCCAGCCGTATTTCGCGGGCTAGGACGTCGAAACAAATATCCTCTTGCACCGGCGCTTCTTTCGGGAAAACGTTCTGCCAAATCTTTCTGCGGTGCTCTTCGTCGGGAAACGGAAATTCGACGATTGCGTGAAGCCGCCGCACAAACGCCTCATCCAGGTTCTGTCTGAGATTCGTGGCCAGAATGCTGATCCCCAGATACTCCTCCATTTTTTGGAGTAGGTATGAGATCTCGATGTTGGCGTACCGGTCATGTGAATCTCGTACTTGCGATCGCTTTCCAAATAAGGCATCTGCCTCATCAAAGAACAGAATGGCGTTGCTGTTTTCAGCGGCGCGGAAAATTCGATCGAGGTTCTTTTCGGTTTCCCCAATGTATTTGTTGACTACCTGCGAGAGATCGATCCGGTAGAGATCCAGACTCAGTTCCGTTGAAATCACCTCCGCGGCCATCGTCTTGCCGGTACCTGGCGGTCCGCAAAACAGGACATTAAGGCCCTTGCCAAGCGAAAGTTTGCGATCAAAACCCCAGGCGTCATACACCACGTGCCGCAGTTTGGCCTGCGCGCAAATCTCGTCGAGTTGCGCCATCTGATCCGCCGGCAGCACGATGTCGGCCCAGCCATATCGGGGTTCAATCTTGCGAGCTAGATTCAGCAGCTCGTGACCAGATTGAGCACGAGCCGCGGCTGCCAGGTCATTGACTGTGGGCTGCGAAGAGCCGTAGTCGCGGGAAGGCGATTGAGCGAGGAATCGCCATCTCTCGTTAACAATTGCGGTCGACACTGCTTGACGGATTTGGCTGGCCGTGAGGCTGAAACGGGCGCTCAAGAACTCTAGTTCTTCGCTCGACAGAGACATCCCATAACATTCGAGTTGGTGTTGCCAAAGATTCTGGCGCGCGGCAAACCCCAGCGAGTCAAACGTCACACTGACGATCGGAGGGGCAACTGCGGAACCTGTTCGTGGACGGCAGCTTCCCGCCAATATGGAGATCCCGGAAAATCGACCGAGCGCTTCAAGAATTTCTTCTGGACGCGCTCCTTCCGGTCTGGTTGATTCATCCGCGAGTCTTATGTAGAGCAATGCCCCTGTAAGTTCGGCGTGGCGAATAATCTGCCGCCAAAAATCGTCGCGAGCACCCGTGGCGATACGGTCGACGCGGACGCGCAACATGTCTATACCGAGGCTCCGTGCCAACGCCTCAGCGGCCGTTTCTTTTTCAGAACCGTCTGGTCCTTCGAAGAAAAACGTAATCGATTCGCCCTCGGCCAGAGCCTGTTCCGCCAGCGTCTGTAGTGCCTCGCGGGTGCCTTCGCTAATCGAATCAGCCCGATGGCCGGCGGGACTTAACATGTCGCAGGCATCCGCGAGAGTTGCACTGAAGGGCAATCCGCCGAGCAAGTGTCGGGTTACGGCCTCATCGAGTTTTAGGTAGTGAGCGAGCAGCGGTGGCTCGACCTGATTCGGATCCGGTTTCAGGTGCAGAATCCGGTGACGGATT
>DASQYL010000559.1:0-3406 GCA_035639235.1 Pyrinomonadaceae bacterium
GCCTTTGGGGAGTTCCTCCACGGCCAGTCCCCCAATCACAATTTGGAGAACCATTTTGCTACGCGTCTTGAGCTAATGGTGAAAAATGAGCATGCATAACTCAGAATGGCACCCGACGCCTGTCCGGCCAGGCAGCCCCGACGATCTTTTATTACACGGTCTGGCTTCAACCAAACCGTCCCCGGCTAAAGAAACCGATCTGCGCGATCTACTTCTCATTCCGCTACGGCGGAAGTGGCTAATCCTTACGATCGTGGTGATTTCGACCACCGTGGTCGGACTGTATGCGTTGAGCGCCCCCCCTATATACGAATCGTCGGCAACGCTTGAGCTAGACCCCAGAGAGCCAGCGCTTCTGGGAAACGATCATGAGTCGATGCTTCGCTCCTACGACAGCTACGAAGACCAGAATACGCAAGTACAACTCTTGACTAACCCTGAGCTGGTGCGAGAGGTCTGCCACCGCTTAAGGCTCGAGCGCAACCCCGCGTTCCTCGGAAATCAGAGACAGAGGAATCCATTTTCGTATCTGCGGTTCATGTTCACGCGCAAACAGCCCGACTCTGTTAATGACGTGCGGCTTCCCGAAATCGACAACAGAATCAATCTGGCAGATTTATCTCCATCGGAGATTGGTCAACTGGAACCTTACGTCGCGGTAGTTCTTGCCGGACTGAAAGTGCAGCCGGTGGCACGCACCAACTTGGTTTCTGTAAGCATGACGCATTCGGATCCGCAAATCGCGATGCAAATAGTGGATGCGTTGACTAAGACTTTTATCGCCGACCGCAATGACTTCGAGACTCGAGGGTCGCAAGAGGCTGCTAACACACTCGCGCGACAAATCGCCGAAATGCAGACCAAGTTAAAACATGAGCAGGACATCCGCCTGGCTTATCTTAAGAGCCACAACCTGCCGCTCGAGAAAGGCGACGGCCGCGACTTGACCACCGCCCGTGTTAGCAAGTTGAGTTCACAATTGCTCGATGCCGAGAATGATCGCCAAAACCTGGAAGCGCTTTATGAAGCGGCCATCAAGACTAACGATCCTTCCGCCCTGTCGGGTGAAACTGAGCACCAGGACATGAGCGAAATCCGCAAGAGCATTCGCCAATTGGAGCAAAGACGGACCGCGTTACTTCAGGTCTATACGACTGAATGGCCCGAGGTCAAACAGGTCGATGCACAGCTTCGCCAGTTGCGCCACGACATGTCCAACAGCACGCGCGACTCAATTAACTCGCTGCGAGCGAGACTCGACGCCGCCGCGAGCCGCGAGGCGAAGTTGCGTGCGTCCTATTACCGCGAGCAAGGCGCCGCGAATGTGCATACCCAGGATGAACTCGACCTAGCCGGCATGAACCAGGAGATCGAAACGAACCGCCAGGTTTACAACGTGCTCTTTCAACGCCAGACCGAAATGCAAGTGGCCTCGCTCGACAAATCGGTTCAGGTCGGGATCGTCACGCCGCCCGTGATGGCAACCGCGCCCATTGGCCCGCCCCGTTTGAGTAAGATAGTCGGAGCATTCTTCATCTCGCTGTTGGCAGGCATCGGTTTGGCGGTACTGCTCAAGCAATTCGACAAGACATTGCGATCGGTTGAAGATGTCGCAAATTATGCCGGTCTACCCGCTTTGGCCCTGATTCCCGAAGCTGGGACCGGCAATCAATCGCTGCGTGATCGAGTCGTCCTGCGATTTCGGCGTAAGCCGCGCGAAAACTCTTTGCTGTTCACGGGCGACTTGCGCTCACCCGCTGCGGAAGCGTATCGCCACCTGCGAGCGTCTTTGCTGTTCGGCCCAACCGAAAAAATGCCGCGCAAGATTCTCGTGACTTCGGGCAGCCCCTACGAGGGTAAGACTACGACGGCGGTCAACACGGCGCTGACGTTTGCGCAAAACGGCGCGAACGTTTTGCTGATCGATTGCGACTTACGCCGTCCGCAGGTCCACAACCATTTCGATCTGCCGAATTCGGAAGGTCTCACCAGCTACCTTTCAGGCGAACGAGAACTCGAGCCGTTAATTCAGACTTCAACAGTGAGTGCAAATCTGAAATTGATCACGGCGGGGCCGTCGGCAGCAAACCCAGCGGATTTTCTTGGCTCGACGGAAATGCGCCAGATGATTGACAAGGTGTCGAGCCAGTTCGACTACGTCATCATTGACTCGTCGCCGGCGAGTTCGTTCGCCGACGCCAGCATCATCTCGACGCTGGTGGACGGCGTAGTTCTGGTGGTCCACAGTCAACGCAGTTCGCGCGTCATCGTTCGACGCGTCAAGGACCGTCTACAGGCAGTCGGCGCGAGCATCTATGGAGTGGTGCTCAATCAAGTCGACGTGACGGCGGATGAATACTACTCAACATACTACAAGTATTATCAGTTGCAATCGTGATAAGCTCCGTGCGAACGATGAGGCCGAAGAGACGATCACACGCATCACTCCTGCCACTCGCGCGCAAGCATGACCTGATTACTCGACAAATTCCCGGAGAGTTCCTGGTTTACGATCTAAAGCAACACAAAGCATTCTGTCTTAACGACACGGCGGCGAGCGTTTGGCGGAATTGCAACGGGAAGAGGACGGTTGCAAATCTGACCGCGGAATTAGAGCGGCAATCTAAATCAAACGTCGATCGGCGGTGCGTCTGGCTGGCACTTGATCAACTTGGAGAAGCCGATCTGCTGACAGCGCCGATGCGCCGGACCGCGCCGCGGGAAAAAGTCACACGCAGAGGTCTACTCCGCGCGGGTGTCCTGGCCGCGACATTGCCGGTAGTTACTATGATCGTCGCGCCGACACCGCAATCCGCCGCCACTTCGATTCTCAGTGCCGATTGCAAAAAGCTAAAGCCAACCAGCCCGTGCGGCGGGCTCCGATGTTCCGACGTACCGGGATCCTGTATTCAGACGAACCCAACCAAGTGTGGCTGCGCATAAGGTGAACGAGATCATTCGGTTTCATGACTCTCCAGCCGTCGCCATCGTGCGCGTCTTGCGCGGCTCGTGGCGGCAAAATCCTGAGCCGCTGACGATTTCCGCAGAAGAACTCTCGAGCATCGCGCCTCTACTCTTGCAAACGGGTGCGGGCGCTCTGGCCTGGCGACGTGTGCAGTCGCTCGAACTTGCTGGCGAAAAGTCTTTTCTTGATCTGAAGAACGCTTACCGTTGCCAATCAATCGAGGCTGCGATCCACCAGTTCAATGTGCGCGACGCTTTCAAACGAGCGCGCCAAACGGCAGTCGAGCCGATTCTGCTAAAAGGATGGGCGCTGGCCCATCGATATCCTGACGACGCGCTGCGCCCGTACGGCGACATAGATTTATGGTTGCGCCCGTCTGATTTGCACCGCCTGCAGCAGGCACTGCCGGTCTTTGGCGAGCATACATACTGCGTCGAAACT
>DASQYL010000560.1:0-2544 GCA_035639235.1 Pyrinomonadaceae bacterium
TGGTGATAGTCATGGCCTCGCAGGTGGCGGACCGCTGGTCCTGGATGCTTGGGCTGCTACCGACACTTTTGGTTGGATATCAGGGATTTTATCTGTGGCTGTCGGCGCCTACGACGGTCAACAGCACTACTTCGCTCAGAGAACGCGCAACGAAGGACGCGGCGGCAAACGAACATGCTCACATTGAAGATGCCTACACACGAATGGTGACCGCGATTGCAAACGAGTTCGCGCCGCGTACGCTCTTCATCCGGTATGGTTTACCCGCCGCGTTGTTGGGAATCATCGGCATAGTAATTCTCAATGTGCTGGTCAAACCGGGCGGCTCCGGCGGCTTTCTGTCCCTGATAACGCTTGCCCCGGAAACCGTCAAAATCGATCCGGCAAACACAGGCAAGATCCTCTTAGGTCTGCGCCTCGGTGGGCTGGGAGCTTACGTCTATGTGCTTCTTGAGTTGGGCCGCCGGACGTTTCGTCATGATGTTACCGGAGCCAGCGCTCTCTGGTGCCTGGTCACACTAATCCTTGGTCCAGTCCTGGCAGGTACAGTTGCGATGTTGTGGCGCATGAATGCACCGGACCCGCAAGACATGAGCTGGTGGCCTGGCGGCGTGGTGCTTTTTTTCGCGGGCTACGCTCCTCGACGTGTAATCGCCGCCATTGAACAAGCCGCCATTCAATTGTTGAAGCTTGGTGGAGCAGCTGGCGTCGCGCCTACTCGCCAGATCCCTCTTAGTCAAATTCGCGGCATCGGGCCATCGATTGAGGAGCGGCTCAGCGAGGAAGGAATAGAAGACGTCAACGCGCTCGCATCCGCTGAACCGATCAGGTTATTTCGGAATACCAGTTATGATTTGCGACAAATCTTGCGTTGGATCGATGAGGCGATTCTCATCGTCACCCTTCCCCGTAGTTGGCAAGCGCTCGAGGAAGAAGGAATCACCGGAGCGATGGCCTTGGCATGGTATGTCTTCGAGACGCCTCCTTCGTTGCTGTCGGCGCCTGGCGCAGGCACCGGGGCGCCAGATACCGCGGATGTGACGAGTCAGAAGGAATCGACGCCCGCACCAGATCCGATTGCAAAATTGGCGACCACCGCGAAAATCGATAAGGACAATCTGCTGGCGACTATTCGACGGCTCTGGGAGGATCGGCAGGTGCAAGACATCTGGACGCTCTATCACGAATTCACCGAAGCTGGTCGAAAAGGCACCGGCGATGGCAATACGCAAGTCCAGCAATTACCGGCGAATGGTCAAACTGATCAGAATGAAAAAGTTCTCTGATTATGAACTCGTGGGCGTTGCTCGGTTTACAGGGAACGTCAATCGCGATAATTTCGCCCAAGGGGTAAATGCAACTCGTAGACGAAAGCTGGTCGCTCGGTTAGTAGAATAGCCATGAACATTCTTTTTTGGATCCTTCAGGTGTTGCTGAGTCTGCTGTTTCTGTTTTCCGGCAGCATGAAATTCGTGATGACCGTTGCGGAGATGAACAAACAGGCGCCGGTCGCGATGCCGGGCGCGTTTCTGCATTTTATCGGCGTTTGTGAAATTCTGGGCGGGTTCGGATTGATTCTGCCGGCGCTGCTTCGGATCAAGCCGGGTCTCACTCCGTTAGCTGCGGCCGGACTTGCGATTATCACGGCCGGCGCGACGGTAATCAGTTTGAAAGGCGGCGTGGCCTTGGCCGTCTTGCCCTTCGTCACGTGTGTGCTCTGCATCTTTGTCGCTTACGGTCGTTGGCGACTCAGGCCGGTGTCGGCGAGATAAAATTTTGCTAAGCACATGACCGCGCGAATTCTCAGGCCTTCCATTATCATAGCGATTTTTCTGATCGCGTCTGCAATTGGATCGTCGCCGCTGCAGTACCGGGTTTGCGCCAGCAAGCCAAGCGCGTCAGAAAGTTCTCCCGGGAATCAGGCCTCGCCGATGCAGGCTTGGATTCGATTGGAAACTACCAAGGGCACAATTCGACTGTTAATCTTCCAAGGGTGGTCGCCGCATGGTTTTGAAAGATTCCTGACGCTCGTTAAGCAAAACTATTATGACAACTCACCAATCTTTCGTGTCATTGCGGGCAAGTGGGCACAGTTTGGCATCAACGGCGATCCGAAGATCTCCCAAGCCTGGCGCGCACGGCCCATCCCTGACGACCCACGCGTCGAATCAAATGTACGCGGCACAGTCTTCTTCGCTTTCAAAGACCCGAACGGACGGACAACGCAAGTCGTCATCAACCTGCGCGATAACTCTGAAACGTTCGACAAAGAACCCTTCGTGCCAATCGGCAAAGTGATCGAAGGTATGAACGTAGCTGACGCGTTGTATTCAGATTATGGCGAACAATCCGGCGGCGGCATTCGCGCCGGGAAACAGGACCCACTGTTCAAAGAAGGCAACGATTACTTGAAGCGGAATTTTCCTAAATTGGACTACATAACCAAAGCCACGGTCAAGCGTGTAGTCGCGTATTGACTCGACGAGCGCTTTGTTCGATTTCACTTCCTCACGCCAAGCGATATATATTCGACGCTTCGCACGC
>DASQYL010000561.1:0-25242 GCA_035639235.1 Pyrinomonadaceae bacterium
GAATTGCGATTGTCGTCCGTGTCAGCAGCCCGACCGTAAGCAAGGACTACTCTTAACACGAAGCAATTTGTTTACGATAGTGGCTCACGCTCGGACTTCTGACACGCAAGCTAACAGCTTGCGTTATTCTCGCCAATGCACATTACTCTTTCCAATGGACCATCGCGAACGATTGTGGATCGAACAGCTTATCGGGCAGCGTCACGTTCGCGCGCAGGTCGGAATATTCTTCAGTCGTAACAATCTTGCCGTCAACCATGAAGATCACTTCGGGCGACATCCAACCACCGCCGAGCTTCACGTATTTATTGAATTGCGTCTCTTGCGTCTGCGCTCCGTCTTTGCCGGCGGGCCGGATCATGCGCACAAAATAAAGATTCTTCTTATCGATCCAAAATTGCGGCGAATGCAGATCGCCCGGCTTCGCGCCGACGACATAAGCCAGTCGCCCCTGCCAGGTGTCTTCGCGAAAGATCGACAGATCGAATTTCAATCCTTTTAATTTTTCGATCACTTCGCTTTGCGGTAATCGATAAATATCAAATCCGAGCACCATCAAGGGATGGACATATGCACGATTCGAATCGATCTTCCCGTTCTTAAGAATATAAATCTGCGAATTGGTGAAGAGAATTCCGTTCCCATCCTTCGTCGGTGTGAAGTCGATCCTCAGCGAGCCCGGCAGAGACATCGCTTCATACCACGTCTCAACCTTCTTCGTTCCATCGGATTGATAGTTAGTCGTCCTCTGCACGAACGTCGCGGTCTTGTACCAGGAATTGGCGTACTTCGTTTGCATCGCGGCCACCAGTTGATCGGTGGTGGTGATTTTGGTGGCCACAGCGACTGGCACGATCGCCAGCGTCAAAAAGATCGTTAGTAATGTTCTCATCAAATCTCCTGTGCCATCATCGGAATCTTCACAGCCTTCTCCCGCGCCGTCTCAATCGCTTCTTCATAACCCGCATCGACATGTCGCGCGACGCCGAGGCCGGGATCGTTTGTCAGCACGCGATTCAGACGCTTCGCTGCTTCGTCAGTGCCATCTGCAACCGAAACCTGGCCGGCATGAAGCGAGTAGCCAATGCCCACGCCGCCGCCGTGATGGAATGAAACCCAACTCGCGCCGCTCGCGGTGTTCAGGAGTGCGTTGAGGATGGGCCAATCGGCGACTGCATCCGAACCGTCTTTCATTCCTTCCGTCTCACGATAAGGCGACGCGACTGAGCCGGTGTCGAGATGATCGCGGCCGATCGCGATCGGCGCTTTCAGATCGCCGCGGCGTACGAGTTCGTTGATGGCTTCGCCCATCTCAGCGCGTTCGCCGTAACCGAGCCAGCAGATGCGCGCGGGCAGACCCTGGAACTTCACGCGATCGCGCGATAACCGAAGCCAGCGATTCAAAGTCTGATTGTCAGGAAATAATTCGAGCGCGAGATCGTCTGTTTTGCGAATGTCGTCGCCTTCGCCTGACAAAGCGACCCAACGAAATGGACCTTTGCCTTCGCAGAAGAGCGGGCGAATGTATTCGGGGACGAAGCCGGGAATTTCGAAGGCGTCCTTGCATCCGGCATCGAAAGCCATCTTGCGAATGTTGTTGCCGTAATCAAACGCGACGGCGCCGTTTCGTTTCAGAGCGAGCATGGCTTCGACGTGGCGCGCCATCGATTCCATCGATCGTTCGACGTAAACTTTTGGATCGACACGTCGCAATTCAACTGCGCCTTCGAGAGACAAGCCCGCGGGCACGTAACCGTTGAGTGGATCGTGTGCGCTCGTCTGATCAGTCACCGCGTCCACCTACACGCCGCGCTTCACGATCTCAGGCAACAACTCAGCGCAATTACCGACTAAGCCGACAGAGATGGCGCGTTTCTGTTCGCGCGCGTCTTCGCAAATGTCCAGCGCTTCGTCGAGATTCTGCGCGATGCGATCGCAGTAGCCCGTGCGCACGCGCCGCTCGATGCGTGACGCGTCGACTTCGAGGCCGAGAAAGACTGCGCCGTTCAGAGTCGCCGCCAGAGGCTGCGCGCCGCCCATACCGCCGAGTCCGCCGGACAAGAGCAGCTTGCCGGACAAGTCGCCGCCGAAATGTTTGTCGGCCATCGACGCGAACGTTTCGAACGTGCCCTGCACGATGCCCTGCGTGCCGATATAGATCCAACTCCCCGCGGTCATCTGGCCGTACATCATCAATCCTTTGCGCTCGAGTTCATGAAAGTGATCCCAGTTGGCCCACGCGCCGACGAGATTTGAATTCGCAATCAAGACTCGCGGCGAATATTCATGCGTGCGAAAGACGCCGACGGGTTTGCCTGACTGAATCAATAATGTTTCATCATTTTCGAGAGACTTAAGCGAACGGACGATCGCATCGAAGGCTTCCCAATTGCGCGCGGCCTTGCCGGCGCCGCCGTAGACGATCAGTTCATCGGGTTTCTCGGCGACTTCGGAGTCGAGATTATTCATCAAGCAACGCAGAGCAGCTTCCTGGTGCCAGCCTTTGCAGTTCAGTTTTGCGCCGCGTGGTGCGCGAATGTTTCTTAATGGAGACATAAGCGGCCTAGATTATTAACAGAAAAGGCACGCGAGTGCGAAGTGTTTGCGCGCCACGCGCGAAGCGTTAGAATGCTTGCATCACGTGAAGGAGTGATGGACCAATGAGATCGCCGTTCGTTTCACCGCATAACCAATCGTCACGATCAATTCGCGCTGTGGCCATGATGTTAACTGGTGCGCTGTGTTGGCAAGGCGCATTCAACCGGGCTGCGGCCCAGCGAGCGTCAAGGAAATCAGCGACGATGACCGCAGACCAACAAATCGCGCACGTGCTTTCACGTCTGACATTCGGCGCGCGTCCCGGCGATTTCGAAAAAGTGCGTAGCATGGGCGTCGAGGCTTTCATCAATCAACAACTCGATCCGGATTCGATCGATAACTCCGGCGTCATTGCCAGGTTGAAGCGATTGCCGACGTTGGGCATGGCGACGCCGGTCATTATCGAACAATACACGCCTCCTAAACCTGCGCCTTCACCATCGCCCGTAGTTAAGAAAGCTGAGAACCCGACAAGTCAATCGCCGAATTTGATTAATCAAAGTCAGGACGCTGCGAAGACGGCCATGTCAAACGAAATGCAGTCCGAAATGAAAAAGGACCAGACTGGCAACACGTCGTCGGTCAAGCCGGAGGCAGCGCCGCAAGCATCACCCAAGCCAACGCCGACGCCGAAGAATCCGCAGATGGTCGTGACTGAATTACAGCGCGCGAAATTACTGCGCGCCGTTTACAGCGACCAGCAACTCTACGAATTGATGGTTGATTTCTGGGAGAATCATTTCAGCATCTTCGCGAACAAAGATGACGATCGATATCTCCTAACTGCCTTCGATCGCGAAACGATTCGGCCGTTTGCGATGGGACGATTTCGCGATCTGCTCGGCGCTACGGCGCATTCGCCGGCGATGCTTTTCTATCTCGACAACTGGCGCTCGAGCGTGCCGCGGCCCTATCCGGCGAAAGGCGATAAGCCGGCGGGTGTTGACGGCGGGTTGAATGAAAACTACGCGCGCGAGTTAATGGAGCTCCACACGCTGGGCGTCGACGGCGGCTACACGCAGAAAGACGTGCAGGAAGTTGCGCGTTGTTTCTCGGGTTGGACCATCGAGAAACCCAACGGTGAAGGCTTGTTCCTGTATCGCCCCGGTCTGCACGATGACGGCGAAAAAGTCGTGCTGGGCCACAAGATTCTCGCGGGCGGCGGCATCGCCGACGGCGAGCGCGTCCTCGACATTTTGGCGTCGCATCCTTCAACTGCGAAATTCATCGCGACGAAACTAGCGCGCCGTTTCATCAGCGACGATCCGCCGCCAGCGGTGATCGATCGCGCCGCCGCTGTCTTTTTGAAAACAGATGGATCGATCCGAGAAACCCTGCGCGCGATCGTTACCTCGCCGGAGTTCTTCTCGCCAGCGGTGTATCGCGCGAAGGTGAGGTCGCCGTTTGAATATGTCGCGGCCGCTTTGCGCGCGACGAACGCTGACACGGACATCGATCCGGCACTCGTCGACTGGACCAAGCGCATGGGCCAACAACTCTTCGGACGCGTTACGCCGGATGGTTATGCCGATCGCGCCGACCAGTGGCTTTCGAGCGGCGCCATGGTCGCGCGTCTCAATTTTGCGGCGGCGGTCACCGCCGATCGAATCAAAGGAACCCACATTGACTTTCGCAAGTTACTCGGTGACACAAATGAATCACCGAAGGACGTAGTTGCTGCGCGACTGGTCCAACTGACGGTGCGAAATGATCTGTCGGATCGAAGTCGCGCGGCGCTCGAAAAAATTCAGCAAGCGAGTGAAACCACTGCGAGTCAATCGCCGCCCCCAAACGTCCCGGCTTCGTTCGATCGCAACGCTTCGCAGACCCCAAGCGCGCCAGTTGCTTATGTTTCAGAGTTGTTGACGCTGCTCATCGGCTCTCCCGAATTTCAACGTCGATAGATGGAAAGAAAATTTGGAGAGTGCCGGCTCCGGCGACGCTTTGGATCTCGACGGTTGTTCGCGCCGGCCAATCCAAAGCGGCGTCGACAGCACCCCACGCGAAATGCTCGCGTGGGGACCCGGCTCGTTGTCGCACTCCAACTTTTCCTGATCGCTGCATTGCCCCTTCCCAATCTCGCACTTGCGCAGCGTCGATTCACCGCAACTATCAACATCGATACATCGCGTCCGCTCAATCGATTCACACCGTCGCACGCGCTGGGCGCCGCCATCGACGGGCATGAAAAAGGCGTCAACAATCTGCAGCTCAAACGCGACAATATCAAGTTGATGTTGTCGGCCGGTCTGAAACCGCTGACTTATCGACTGCGCACGGAACTCGGGATGGATGTCTGGCATTGGAACCCGCGCGGGTCATGGAGCGACCAGAAGCGACGCGAGGGTTATTGGATTTCGGACAGCAATCTTGGTGCGCCGATTTCTTTGTCATATGGTTACAGCTTGCCGCGGCGCGGAAACACTATCGATCAGGCTGCCAATGAAGGTTACTCGCGGCTCGACGATGGCGACCCGCGCAGTTTTTGGAAGAGCAATCCTTACCTCGACGCTCATTTCACCGGCGAAGACAATAAACTTCATCCGCAATGGATCGTGATTGAGTTCACAAAACGCGAACTAATCAACGCCATCCGCGTGATCTGGGGCGAGCCGTTCGCCAAACGCTTTCGTGTGCAATACGGCAACTTCGACGATCCGAGCGTCATCGCCTTAAGCCCGCCGGGCACGTGGAGCGATTTTCCCGTCAGCGAATTCGAAGGACATTCCGACAAACGCGCATCTCAAGATCGAATTCTGCGGCTGGCGCCGAAGCCGATCAGTACCCGCATGATCCGAATCATATTCACCGAATCCTCCGGCCTGACTCGCAGCGCTTCGAGTGATATTCGCGACCGTCTCGGTTTCGCTGTGCGTGAGCTGTACGCGGGCGCGATCGATGACGGAGGCCAGTTTCACGATCAAATTCGTCACGGGATGAATCGTTTCAATCAAACAATCATCCACGTTTCATCGACCGATCCGTGGCACCGTCAAATCGATCGCGACGATGAAATCGAGCAAGTCGGGTTGGATCGGATTTATGAAAGCGGCCTCACCGATGATTTGCCGATGTTACTTCCTACGGGATTGATTTATGACACGCCGGAGAATTCCGCGAACGGAATTCGTTACCTGCGCGCGCGCGGTTACAAATTCAATCAAGTCGAGCTGGGCGAGGAGCCGGACGGGCAGTACATTACGCCGGAAGACTTCGGCGCGTTGTATTTGCAATGGGCCAGCGCGATTCATCGCGTCGATCCGCACTTGCAAATCGGTGGGCCCAGTTTCCAGGAGATTCTCCCGAGTCCGCGTCGCCCTTACCCAATCGACAACGCCGAATGGATGAGGCGGTTTCTCGGTTATCTACAGGCAAGAAATCGTCTGGACGATTTCAATTTCTTCTCGTTCGAATGGTATCCGTTCGACGACGTGTGCGACCCGGTCGCGCCGCAACTCGCGCTGGCGCGAGCGATGCTTGATCAAGCACTCCGTGAACTTGAACGTCGTGGTAACGTGCCGCGAAATATACCCTGGATAATTTCCGAATACGGTTATTCAGCTTATGCCAGTCGCGCCGAGATCGATATCGAAGGCGCGCTGTTTCATGCGGATATCGTCGGAGCTTTTCTAACGCTGGGTGGCGATCAGGCTTACCTCTACGGCTACGCGCCCGACGTGGTGCTTGAAGAGCGAACTTGCACCGCCGGCAATAACATGCTGTTTTCAATGGATGACGAAGGAAACATCCAACACAAGTTGGCGACCTATTTCGCAGCGCGTTTGCTGACGCAGGAATGGCTCAAACCGGGAGACGAAGCTCACGAAATATACGCAGCAACTTCGGCGGCAAAGGATGCGGACGGAAACGAGTTGGTGAGTGTTTACCCGGTCAAACGTCCCGACGGCTTTTGGTCGTTGCTTTTCATCAATAAGGATCCGAAGCAGTCTTTCAATTTCAACCTGTCGTTTCAAAACAGCGCGCGCATGAAACCGCCCATCGACGTTTATCAATATTCTGCTACACAGTACGCGCTCGGCGGATCGATGAGAAATCCTTACCCCATTCGCGCTGAGGATCCGTCGCACAGGGTGTTGGAATCGGTAAACGATTTCATTCTGCCGCCATATTCGCTGACTGTGGTGCGAGCCGAGCTCTCGCAATAGCGCCCCCCCGCGCCGAACGCTACCTCGCGCCGAATAGCTTCCGATGGTATGTCTAATCGACAGTCCTCAGTTCATTCGTCGCTCCGCGACAGTATTAAGATTCTGCTTTGGCAACGCACTAACACTACCTGGTGCGGGCATTATCCTTGGCAAAACCCGTAACCCAGCTCACAATCCTAACGTTTCTAGATTTATGGAACCGCCCGCTCCCCGTGAATCTGCATTAATACTGCGCTGTCGAAACGAGCAATCGCTTATATTGTTGGGATGCGTGCCACCTAAAGTCGAAGACGTGCATCAATATCCCCAATAACTAAGCTCGTTGAGACAATTCTGACTGCGGACGCCGTTTAACTGACTCGACTTTATCAAGCAAATGATCCCCCGGAAGCATACCCCGACTCTTATTTCGCTTTTCTTGTGCGTTCTCCTGATAGCGGCGCCGGTAATGGCTGACGCCGACGGCGGCACACTACGCGGCACGGTCACCACCATGGGCGCGAACAGTGAGCCTTTGAACGTGCCCGGCGCGATCGTGAGATTGACGAATGTGGCGGCAGGTTCGGACGCACTGTCAGCGACGACAAACGACGATGGTGAATACAAGTTCAGCAATTTGAATCCGGGTTTGTATCAACTCGAGATTACGGCGAACGGTTTCGCCATACAGACCCGACGCGTCGCGATTCGTCCTGATCAAATTACGGTCGAAGACTTTCGCCTGGAAATCGCATCAGTAAAGTCCAACGTCACGGTCAACGCCGACAGCGAAGCGATTCAATCCAGAGAAGCCGCACCCGCGTCAACCCTCGCGCAGAAAACTTTGCAGTCAGTGCCGCTGGTGAACGAACGCTTTCAGGATGCCTTGCCGTTGATTCCCGGAGTCGTGCGCGGGCCCGATGGTTTGCTTAACGTCAAAGGCGCGCGCGCGAGTCAAAGCGGCTTGACGGTCAACAGCGCCAACGTTACAGATCCAGTCACCGGAGAGTTCGCGATCAATTTGCCGATCGAAGCGATTCAATCGGTGCAGGTGCTGACCAATCCTTATGCCTCCGAGTACGGCGAATTCACCGGCGCAGTCACCAGCATCGAAACTAAATCAGGCACGGATAAATTCGACACGGAGTTTCAAAATTTCTTCCCCCGTATTCGCCGGCGCGGCGGTCACTTCGTCGGCATCGAAGGGTTCACCCCACGGCTGGCCCTCAGCGGTCCGATAAAAAAAGATAAGCTGTGGTTCATGCAGTCGTTTGAATATCGTTTCGTGCGCACGCCCGTCGAAAGCCTGCCGCCGCTCACTCGCGACACCAACCTCGAGAGTTTCGATTCAGTTACGCAGCTCGACTACCAGGCCGGCGATCGAGATCACGTGACTACTACCTTCTCGCTGTTTCCGCAGAAGCTGACCTTTGTGAATCTCAACACGTTCAACCCGCAACCGGTGACGCCTGATTTTAGGCAGAAAGGATTTTTCTGGGCCGCCAACGAGCGTCACGTGTTTTCGGGGAAATCGTTTCTGGAATCGCTCTTCAGCATCAAACGCTTTGACGCCAACGTGTATCCGAGCTCAGGTCCTGGCGTTATGAACTTTGCGCCGAACGGCAACTCAGGCAGCTTCTTCAATCAACAACAAAGGAATACTAACCGCTACGAGCTGGTCGAAAACTTCAGCTTTACGCCGGGTGATTTTTTGGGCGCGCATTCGATGAAGGTCGGTGGCGGATTTAACTTCAGCGATTACGACGGTAGTAACACGAGCACTACCGCACGTGTCGTGCGCGCGGATGGCACGCGCAGCCGGCAAATCGATTTCCTCGGCAGCGGCGCCATCAGCACCAACAAGTCGCAAGGGCTTGCTTACTTCCAGGACAAATGGGATGTCAACGAACGGTTGAGTATCGAATATGGCCTTCGTTACGATCGCGACACGCTGGCGAATGAAAATAATCTGGCGCCCCGATTTGCATTCTCGTTTTTACCTATCGCCGACGGCCGCACAGTGATTCGCGGCGGCATCGGTCTCTTCTACGATCAAATCGATCTGAACGTCGCGAGTTTCGAACAATTACAGCGACGGGTAATCAGTTTTTATTCGCCGAATGGGTTGCAGTTGACCGGCACGCCGATAGTTCAGAGCCTGGTATTGCAAGACGGTGAGTTCAAGGTGCCCCGCAGCGTGAATTTCAACCTGGAATTTGATCGCGAATGGTTCAAGAACTTCATCGTCCGCGTGGGTTACGAACAACGGTCCGGCAGTCGCGAATTCGTTTTGGAGCCGTCGCGGTCTTCGTTCGCTTCGGCCACTTTGCTTTTGAGTAACTCGGGCCTCTCGCGTTATCGCGAGCTGCATGTGACCGCGCGCTATCACGCCTCGGACGGCAACGAACTGGTCGCCTCTTACGTTCGTTCGGCAGCTACCGGCGATGTCAACGACTTCAATTCGTTTTTCGGAAACTTCGAGAACCCATTCTTTCGCGCCGACCAGCGCGCCCGGCTGAATTTTGATTCACCCAATCGGTTTATCCTTTGGGGAACCTTCAACGTTAAGTGGGGAGTGACAGTGTCGCCCGTCTTCGACGTCCGCGAGGGCTTTCCTTATTCGGTAATCGATCAAGACCGTAACTTTGTCGGACCGCGAAACAGTAAGCGTTATCCGACGTTCGGCGCGCTTGATTTACAGGTATTAAAGACGTTTCCGCTGACGCATAAGCTCGAGAAATATCGGATTCGCGGCGGCGTTAAGCTCTTTAATATTACCGATCATTTCAATCCACGCGACGTGCAAAACAATATCGACAGCGCGAACTTCGGCACGTTCTACAACGGCGTCGGACGGATGTTCGCGTTCAAGTTCTCGATTGAAAAGAAGTAGATCATGAGACTAAAGCGCGTCAAACTCGCCCTTACGGATGGCCGCGGCAATCGCTTCGATCTCTGCGGACATTGCTCGATCGGTAGTCAGCGGCGACACGCGTGCCCGAATTAGATCATAGCCTGCTATCGCGCCGCGACCTGGTCGCAACGGAGCGCGGAACTCCAATCCCTGCGCGGCGCTAATCAATTCGATCGCCACCGACATTTCTGACAACTCAATTATTGATCGCAACTTGATCGCACAGGTCATTCCCATCGAAACGTGATCTTCCTTGCCCCCGTCCGTCGGAACGTTATCGATACTGGCGGGATGGGCCAATACCTTCGCTTCATTCAACATCGACGCGGCCACGATCTGCAGCATCATGAATCCCGACGCGGAACCGGCATGGGAAGTTAGAAACGGTGGCAAGTCTTCGTTTGCGTCAGGATTTACTAAACGATCGATGCGCCGTTCGGTGATGCTCATCAAATCAGCCATGGCCATCGCCGCGTAGTCGAACGCGAGCGCCAGTGGCGCTCCATGAAAATTTCCGCCTGAGATAACGTCCCCGGTGTCGACGAACACTAGCGGATTGTCAGTCGCGCTGCCGGTTTCGATCTCGACAGTCTCGCGCGCGTGCGTGAGCGCGTCGCGAACGGCGCCGTGAACCTGGGGCATACAACGTAACGAATACGCGTCCTGCACGCGCGGATCGTTTTCGAGATGCGATTCGCGAATTTGACTGTCCCTCAAGAGCTCTCGCAGATGCGCGGCAACTTCGTTTTGACCGCTATGCGGCCGGGCGGCGTGAATGCGTTCATCGAAAGCTGCGGGCGTGCCCTTCAATGCTTCGAGCGTCATGGCGCCCGCGACATCGGCGGCGCGTGCGACTTGGCCGGCGCGATGCAGCGCCAGACCACCAACTGCGGCCATCGCCTGCGTGCCGTTGAGCAGCGCGATTCCTTCTTTGGCTTCGAGCTGCAGAGGCTCAATCTGAGCCTGCTGCAAAGCAGCCGCGCTACTGATTCTCCGATTGTGGAAAAAAGCTTCGCCTTCGCCGATCGCGGTTTGCGCGAGGTGAGCCAAAGGCGCGAGATCGCCGCTGGCTCCGACCGATCCTTTTTCAGGAATAACCGGCGTCACGCCACGCGCGAGCATCTCGATCAGTTTTTCAATTACGAGCGCCCGGCAGCCGCTGTAACCGAGCGCGAGTACGTTCGCCCGGAGCAGCAACATCGCGCGCGCTTCTTCGATCGAAAGCGCCTTGCCGAGACCGCAAGCGTGGCTGCGCACGAGATTCAATTGGAGTTCGCGCAGTTCACTCGGTTCGATTTTCACATCCGACAATCTGCCGAAGCCGGTGTTGACCCCGTAGACGGTGCGTCCCTCGGCTACAATGTTCTCGACAATTTCGCGCGATCTGTCGACGCGCGCGCGAGCGGAACGCGACAACGACACAGTTTCTGCGCCCGAGGCCACGGCAGCAATCTGCCGCAGAGACAGTCTGTGGCCGTCTAGTTCGATCATAAAGAAGGGAGACAGGGATCAGGAACCGGGAGCCAGAAAAAATCGTCAAGCAGTACTAGTTTAAAGTATCCGCGAGCGACTCTTTTCTGGCTCCTGACTCCTGGCTCCTGACTCTTGTTTTGCGATCGGGAGTTTCGGAAACATGAATCTTGCGATCGGGTGCCTGAGTCATGTCGGTCTTGCTTCCTCGCAAACGATGGCGCGCCCGTCTGGCGCGGCGCACGGTGGCACGAGGAACCGACGAAGCCGCCCGCGCAAAACTCGAAACGCGCTGCAAGGGATGCAATGAAAACTGATGCCGCGGCAAAACCTCGCCGGTCGCTTCGCGCAAACGAATGGTCGTAATCGCAAAAATAAATAGAGTGAAATTGAAAACAACGCCGATGATGATCACGATCGAGCCAGGCACGAGCCCAACCGTCGCTCGCGCGATGAACTCATCGAGGTTCGCCGCAGGTTGCGGATGAAGATAAGTCTTGAGGTTCCAACTCAGCGCCAGCAAGGCAAACAACCAAATATAATTTCTCCTCAGCCGGCGGCCAATCGCCTCCCAATTGCTGATGGTGAAATGCGGAGTCAGAAGATCAGACGCCAAATGCGAGGCCCATTCCTGATCGCGCGGCACGCCCTCCGGCGCCAGCATCTGGGCGAAGTATCCGGTTTCGATGACGCGCACACGGCTGGCCCAGATTTCGTAATAACGATAACGGCGCGCTTCCATCAGGAGAAAGATCGCCACCAGAATCGAAATAATTGGGATCAAAAAATGAGGATTGCTCGGCGAGCTGAACGCAAACGAGAGCGCGCCGGCCACGGTTATCACTGCCCAGTATGTCGTGTTGTCAAGACGGCTGCGCCAGGTGTTCGACCTCTGCACTTCGCCGCGATAGAAGTGGGCCATCGCCGTATTGAACTCTGCCGGTGACAACTTTCGCAGCGCATCGATGGACGGCGTCGGCATCCGATCCGGCACCACCGTGTCGTGAATCGACGTTGATACCGGACGGAGCTTTCCGGTGACACGTTCGCCACTTAGACCCGGCAATGAAGATGATTGCGATCCACGCAGCGGCACACGCGTTGTAATGCGGGAATCGTGAATGCCGCTATCGGTTCGCGCTGTATCAGAAATCCTTTGCGTAGGTTCGGTTCTAATCGCCATTATGGCCCAAGGTTACGAGGTGGAGTGCTCGCGGATCCGGCTTCAGATAATAACACGGAATGGTTACGAAGATGACGGAGTTTGCCGATCTGCCGGATGCTTACGGGTGTGACGATGTCGTGATCGATCATGCGTGTGTGGCGTTACGAAGGACCTCACTATGACGACAGATCGTCTGCTTGACACTCATTTTTGTGAAACCTATAGTTTCAGTTTCGCTGTTTGAAGAAAATGCTGTCTGAGAGTGTAGGCACGCAAACAAAAACGCACGAGCACTGGATGCGTGAGGCGCTGCGCGCCGCACGCGAGGCCGGGTCGCGACAGGAAGTTCCGATTGGCGCGTGCGTAGTCATCAACGATCAATTGGTTACGGCCGCCGGTAATCGCACGCGTACTGATTGCGATCCGACGGCCCACGCCGAAATCATTGCGTTGCGTGAGACGGCACGAGAGGCCCGCAATTATCGACTGAGCCATGCCACCGTCTATTCCACGATTGAGCCTTGTGCCATGTGCGCGGGAGCTTTGATTCAGGCACGCGTGCCTTTGCTCGTTTACGGCGCAAAGGATGAAAAAGCAGGCGCCGTCGATACTCACTTTCAGATTTGCAGTTCAGACAAACTGAATCATCGCGTGGACGTGATCAGCGGCATCCTTGAATCGGAATGCCGGGAGTTGATGCAGGAGTTCTTTAAGAAGAAGAGATTAGAGCTTGGCCTGAGGTTCGATCTAAGTTCTAAGCTCTAACTTCTAAGCTCTGTTTTCGCGCGGAGAGGTCGCATAGTGGATTAGTGCACCGGTCTCGAAAACCGGAGTGGGTTTACGCCCACCGTGGGTTCGAATCCCACCCTCTCCGCCATCCGCCTTCGCTTACGCTCCGGCGTGATTGGCTTTTCGCCAATCGGGCCGAAGCGGAAAGAAGCGGATGCCACGCCGTAACGAAGTGAAGGCGGGCTCAATGAAATATGTTTACATGCCGCAATCGGCGATCGTCCCTAATCGATATTACGTTGGCTCGACGCAGGATCTTAAGCGTCGCTTCGCGGAGCATAATGCCGGAAAATCAATCCATACGAACAAATTCAAGCCGTGGAGACTGATCACGTACGTAGCTTTTTCAGATCATACCAAAGCGGACAAATTTGAATCGTACCTAAAGACAAGTTCTGGAAGAACCTTTGCGAAACGACATTTTTGATATAAATATTTGCCATTCAAAATTCGGCAATTCCGGAAAGGTGCAGGAGTGGTTTAACTGGCAGCACTGGAAATGCTGTGAACGGGGAACCGTTCCGTGGGTTCGAATCCCACCCTTTCCGCCATCCGCCTTCGCTTATACTTCGGCATGATTGACAATCGCGAATCCCGGCGGCACTTCTAGAACGAATATTTTAAATATGCGGACCCCCAGATCAACCTTAGCCATCGTGCAGATTGTCACCTTGATTGTGACGCTAGTCGCATGTTCCATAACCTCGTCAGCTCAACGGGGGCGACGACGTGCGCCGGCGAGATCGGCGAAGCACTTGACGATCTGTGGAAATCCGAATGTTACCTGCGCGACGTCGATTCAGTTTCCACCCTATGCGCTTCCGTTTCAGTACCCGCAAGGTTCGGTGATTTATGATACCGATCAGTTCTACGCGGTCATGCTAAAGAGCGTGTCGACCGCCAACAACAATTGCGACAACTACATTCCCGAACCGGAGCGGCTCAGGGTCCAGGTTCTGTTCCCTAGCACAAAAGTCTTCACATCGCGCTGTGCCGAACCTGGTGAAGTCAGCTATTCAAACACTAGTCCCAACACAAATTTCATGGCAGTTTACGCAGGATTTTCGATCGCTGACGCAAATCGACTGTTGGCGACGGTGCTGGCAACGAAAAAATTTCCCGGCGCCAACATTCGCCGCATGCGAGCAGTTGTCAATGGCACCTGAGCATTGCAGTTTTTCTATCAGCATCAATCGACAATCGGCAATCACCCATCTAAAATGCTTTCATCAGACTTCGGGCTCCGCACAACGCAGGTTCGGTGAACCCCGCCAGGCCGGGAACGGAGCAACGGTAGCCAGAGTCGCGTGTGTTGCGGTCAAGTCCGAAGTCTGACTCTTCTGGTAAATCGTAAATGGTAAATCGTGAATAGAGTTCTGCATCTATTTACGATTTACGATTCACTATTCACATGTCCTATCAAGTAATCGCCCGCAAATGGCGGCCGCAAAAATTCGAAGACGTAACCGGACAGGAAGTCCTGACGCGCACGCTGCAGAACGCAATCGCGAACGATCGTCTGCATCACGCCTATCTTTTTTCCGGTGCGCGCGGAGTCGGTAAGACGACGACGGCGCGTCTAGTTGCGCGTGCGCTCAACTGTCATAAGTCTCCTGGAGCAACTCCAACACCGTGCGCGCCGATTGATGATAAAGCATGTGCCTCATGTCGCGAGATCGCTGAAGGCCGTTCGATGGACGTGCTGGAAATCGATGCCGCCTCGCACACCCAGGTCGATAACGTGCGCGAAGTGATAATCGCCGGAATCAACATCAGGCCGGCGCGCGATCGCTTTAAGGTTTTCATCATCGACGAAGTACATATGCTCTCGTCGCATTCGTTTAATGCGCTGCTGAAAACGATCGAAGAACCGCCGCCTGACGTGGTCTTCATCATGGCGACGACCGACGAACATAAAGTTCCGGAAACGATCACGTCACGCTGTCAGGTCTTTGAATTTCGCACGATCGCTACCGCGAAGATCGCCGACCGATTAAAGCTGATCGCCAAAGCTGAGAAAATTTCCATCGCCGATGAAGCGATTCGTGAAATCGCGCGGGCCGGCGACGGTTCGATGCGCGACGCGCAATCGGCTTTCGATCAAGTGATCAGCTTCGCGGGCGAGAAAATCGCCACCGAAGATGTCGAGAAGGCTTTGGGCATTGCCGGAGCTGACGTGCTGGCCAGCGTCATGAACGGGATCGCGGAGAACAAACCCGCCGAGGCCCTGGCGATTGTCGATGATCTGGTAATGCGTGGCCACGACCTGCGTAATTTCTGCCGCGACGTGCTGGGCCACATCCGCGATTTGCTTGTCGTCAAAGTATCAGGCGATCCAAAGTTGTTGGATTCCTCTTCCGCGCAGGCCTCTGCGCTTCAGGAACAAGCTTCGCGTTTTTCTGAATCTGATCTGGTGCGGTTCTTTCATTTGCTCGCCGAAACCGAAGCGAATCTAAAAGACGCCGCCAACCCGCGCTACCAGGTCGAAGTCGCTCTGGTGAAATTGATGGAGATGCGGCGGCTCGCTTCTTTGGGCGATCTTGTCGCGCGCATCGCCGAACTCGAGAGCGCTCTGCGCACCGGCCGCGCGCCGGCGGAACGAAAGTCTCCGCAAAGCGCGCCCAGCGGCTCAACCGAGACGAGAAGCCGGACAACGGCCGCCAGTGGATCGAGCAGAACCGCAAGCGCGAGCCAGCCGGCCACCGATTACGATCGGTTTAGCTCGCCGGAGGCCGACAGTTCTTCAAATCAATCAGCGACGCCGGTTGCTTCAGTGGAAGACGGCGCGCTCAATCCCGGATCGTTCATCGGTCGTTTGAAATCCGCACTGGAAAAACGGAAGAAAAGGTTGCTGATCGTTTCCCTCGACGCCGCCGCGCGCGTTGAACTTGAAGGCGACGAACTCTCGATCGAGTTTTCGCCCGCCGCCAAGCATTCGCGCGACACGTTGGCCAAATCGGAGAATGCGAAAATTCTGCGCGAAGCATGCGCCGACGTTTGCGGGCGCGAGGTCGGCATTCGCTTTTCGATTCGCGACGTTAAAGACGATGGAGCGGCTCTGTCCCCAGAAGAAGATCAGCGTCGCGCAAAACAACGAGCCCGACAAGTTGCCGCGGAGAATCCAACCGTGCAGCAAGTCCTGAAAACGTTCGGTGGTGAAATCGTCGATGTGAAGACGACCTAGGCCGGCCGTTCCTGGACCAGTCCGTTCGCTGTTTCTCGCGCCACCCGCAGAAACGCCTTCGCCGCATGCGACAATGTCGCACCCTTGCGATAGATCAAATGCAGACGCCGTTCAAACTTCATCTCGCGCACGGCCAAGCCCGCCAACTGTTTTCTTTCGATCTCGATTTGCGCGGCAAGCCGCGGAATCAGCGCAACCCCCAAACCTTGTTCGACTAAACGCTTGATTGATTCGAGTGTAGGCATCTCCATCGAGATGTTCAGCGGCGTGCGATGCTTCTCGAACGTCTTGATAACCCGTTCGCGATAAGGCGAGGGCACGTTGTGCGCGATGAACGACTCGGCGCCGAGCTCCTTCACTGACACGTTCTGCTTGGCAGCCAGCGGATGATCGAGCGCGACGACTAGCGCGATCTCATCTGCCGCGATTGCCAGCGATTTGATCGACACATCGTTAGGCCTGAACGAAACCAGTCCTAACTCGACGTCACGACCGATAATTTCGCCCGGAATGCGACTGGCGAGGCTGCGTTTGACTTCGACTTTGATGTGCGGATGCCGCGCGCGAAAAACCGGAATCAGCGGCAGCAGCGACATCACCGTGTATTCATTCGCGCCGAGCGAAAGCTTGCCCTGATGCAGATCGCGTAGCTCGCGAATAGCCGCATGCGCATGGCTGCGCAGATTGATCATTTGATGCGAAAAATCCAGGAGCACGCGTCCCGCGGCGGTCAGCGTGCCGTCCTTTGACGATCGATCGAAGAGCGGTTCGCCTAGTTCGCGTTCCAACCGGCGAATTGCCTGGCTGACCGCCGGCTGTGTCCGGTGCAAAGCTTCGGCTGCGCGCGAGAAACTCTTTTCCTGAGCCACTGCTAAGAAGACTTCCAATTGATTGATATCCATGACGCCTCTGTCGGCTTGAGTTATCTGCCTGGCGGCCGCAGCTTATGCTATCACATCACCTTATACTTTCATAGACATTATAACTTTGACTTTGGCCACGCTTCGGGCCTAAGCTATCGGCCTTTATCAAGACTTTCTGCTGGAGAAATACCAATGCCCTTAGAAATGGTGAAGATTTTCGACACGACTCTGCGCGACGGCGAGCAATCGCCCGGCTGCTCGATGAACCTCGGTGAGAAAGTGCGACTCGCGCGCAAATTGGAATCGCTCGGCGTCGACGTTATTGAAGCTGGATTCCCGATCGCTTCTGAAGGCGACTTCGCCGCCGTTAGGGCCGTGGCCGCGGAATGCCGGCAGGCGACGATTGCGGCGTTGTGTCGCACCGCCGAAGTGGACGTACGCCGCGCGGCGGAAGCTTTGCGCGGGGCGGCGCATCCGCGCATTCATACGTTTGTCGCCACATCCGACATTCATCTGGAGTTCAAGCTGAAAAAAACGCGCGGTGAAGTTATCGCGATGACGCGAAACGCCGTCCGGCTGGCGCGCAACTACGCCGAAGAGATTGAGTTCTCAGCCGAAGATGCGACCCGCAGTGACAGAGATTATCTTTGCGAAGTGTTCGCCGCGGCAGTCGATGAAGGCGCTACGATTCTGAATGTGCCCGACACCGTTGGCTATACTCTCCCCAGCGAATTCGCAAACCTGATTGAAACTGTGCGCGGGCGTGTGGCCGGCGATCGGCCGGACATCACGATCAGCGTTCATTGTCACAACGATCTGGGACTCGCGGTCGCGAATAGCCTGGCGGCGGTCGGCGCCGGCGCGCGACAGATTGAATGCACGATCAACGGCATTGGCGAACGGGCGGGCAATGCTTCGCTTGAAGAAGTCGTGATGGCCATGAATGTGCGCGCCGATCGCTTGCCATATCAAACGCAGATCGACACGCGCGAGCTTTATTCGACGAGTCAAATGCTGTCACAGATAATCGGGTTCGGGGTGCAGCCGAATAAAGCGATCGTTGGGCGCAATGCATTTGCGCATGAAGCCGGCATTCATCAGCACGGCGTGATTAGCAATCCGCTGTGTTATGAGATCATGACGCCCGAGTCGGTCGGCGTTCCGACAAACGAACTCGTGCTGGGCAAACATTCGGGCCGTCACGCGCTAGGGTTACGCTACGCAGAACTCGGATACAAACTGACCAGCAACGAACTGGAAGGCGCTTATCATCGATTTACCGAACTGGCCGATCGCAAGAAGCGCATTTATGATCAGGACCTGATTTCTTTGATTTCCAGCGCAGCTGCCATGACGGCGGCGGCTTAGACAACCCGGACTCGTTATGCAGTTCAAGATTGTCGTCCTGCCCGGCGATGGCATCGGGCCGGAAGTAACCGAGCAGGCCGTGCAGGTGCTGCGCGCAGTCGCAAGCATCTACGGTCACAGTTTCAGTTTCGCAGAATATCCGGTCGGCGGCGCGGCCATCAGATTAACCGGCGCGCCTTTGCCGCCTGAAACGCTGGATGCTTGTACGCGCGCCGATGCGGTGCTGCTAGGCGCGATTGGCTCGCCCGAATTCGATCATCTTCCTTCATCTGAGAAACCCGAAGCCGGCTTGCTGCGACTCCGCCACGCGCTGGGCGGCTTTGCGAACCTGCGGCCGGTCAAATGCTATTCGACTTTAGCGGCAGCGTCTCCCCTAAGACCTGAAGTCGTCGACGGCGCGGACATTCTGTTTGTGCGCGAGTTGCTTGGGGGGCTCTATTTCGGCGAGCCGCGCGGCGTCGTCGCGCACAATGGAACTCCTGAGGCTTTCAATACGATGCGCTACTCGGGGAGCGAAATCGAACGCGTCGCGCGCGTCGCTTTTGCAGCCGCTCGGAAACGCCGTGGCAAAGTGACTTCCGTCGACAAAGCAAACGTACTCGAAACGTCGCAGTTGTGGCGGCAGACAGTGACGAGGGTGGCCGCTGACTTTCAGGATGTCGAACTAGATCATCTTTACGTCGATGCCGCGGCGATGCATCTCATGATGGACCCAAGGCGTTTCGACGTGATCCTCACCGAGAATTTATTCGGCGACATTCTTTCGGACGAAGCCGCGGTGCTTGCCGGCTCTCTAGGCATGCTCGCGTCGGCGACGGTTGGCGGCGCGGTCGATCTTTATGAGCCGGTGCATGGCTCGGCGCCGGATATCGCCGGAGGCGGTATCGCGAATCCGCTCGGCGCGATCGCGTCGGTTGCAATGATGCTTCGTCATACGATGAATCTGGAAAAGGAAGCTGCTGACGTTGAGACGGCCATCCAGGATGTGCTTGAGGGCGGCTATCGCACGCGCGACATCGCCACCGAGGCTAAGAATCGCGTCGCCAGCACATCAGAGATGGGCGAGATGGTCAGCGAAGCCGTAGCTGCCGTCGCTGACATGCGCCACGCTTATCATGCGGTTTGACTAAGCAGGGTGTCGGGGATAGGGGTTAGGGTGTAGGAGTTATTAAATAAGGTAGCACGCCAGCAAGAAACCACGAGCCGTGTTGACGGCGCTTTCGATTAAAGACCATAATCGACTACCGCCAAGGCCGCCGCTGAACATCTTTCGGAGTATCCAAACATGCATATACAAGAATCTGTAATTCCGACTGGGAGTATCTTTCGCCTTGGCCGCGACATTGACGTCGATTTCATTGCCCAGCCTTCTTCGATGACGAGTACACGTTTCAAAGTAACAGCGGAACGCTGGGTCTCATGTTCCGCGTCAAGAGCGAATTCGTTCTTGGGTTTGAGCCGCATCATTTGGGCCATCGACGCGACATCAACCAAGGATTTGTAATGCTCAAGGCTGGATGGGACGACGGTTTCAGAATCTGAAACTACACCCTGCATCCTAGCCCCTACGCCCTCGTTTTTATGTCTCGCACTCTTTTCGAAAAACTCTGGGATGCTCATGTGGTTCGCTCCGCGTCAGGCGAACCGTCGCTGCTTTACATCGATCTGCATCTGGTCCACGAAGTGACTTCGCCGCAAGCGTTCGATGGATTGCGCGCTGCCGGTCGGGGCGTGCGCCGGCCAGATTTAACTATCGCCACTATCGATCACAACGTACCGACGACGTCGCGTTCCTTACCCATCGAGGATCCGGTTGCGGCGAAACAGATCGAAACTCTAAGGCACAACTGTGCCGAGTTTCGCATTCAGCTTTTCGACATCGATTCGAACAAACAGGGCATCGTCCACGTGATCGGCCCTGAACTCGGACTAACACAACCGGGCATGACGATTGTCTGCGGCGACAGCCACACCAGCACGCATGGCGCGTTTGGCGCGCTGGCCTTCGGCATCGGCACCAGCGAAGTCGAGCACGTGCTGGCAACACAGTGCCTGCCACAAAATAAACCGCGCCCAATGTTGGTTGATGTCCGTGGCGCGTTAGGAGAAGGCGTCACTGCAAAGGATCTCGCGCTGGGCATCATTGGGCAAATCGGCACTGATGGTGCGACGGGTCATACAATCGAGTACGCCGGTGAAGCTGTGCGCGCGTTGTCGATGGAAGGCCGCATGACGCTCTGCAATATGAGCATCGAAGCGGGAGCGCGCGCCGGAATGATTGCGCCGGATGAAACGACTTTCGCGTATCTGCGCGGACGTCCTCACGCGCCACAAGGATTGGATTGGGATGAAGCATTGGCCCATTGGCAAACCCTTGCGTCAGATGCAGATGCTCAATTCGATCGCACAGTTGAAATCGACGCCGCTGCGATTGCGCCGTGTGTTACGTGGGGAACGAGTCCGGGAATGGTCGGCTTCGTCAACAGCCGCGTGCCCGATCCCAACGAAATTCAAAACGACGCGGAGCGGCGTGCCATCGAACGCGCGCTTGAATACATGGCTTTGGAGCCGCTTACGTCGATTGGCGACATTCCGATCGATCGCGTCTTCATTGGTTCGTGCACCAACGCGCGGCTCGAAGATTTGCGCGCCGCCGCGCGGGTCATCAATGGCCATCACGTGAATCGATCCGTACGCGCAATGGTCGTTCCGGGATCGCAAAGTGTGAAGCGCGCCGCCGAGCAGGAAGGACTGGACAAGATTTTTGTCGCTGCGGGATTCGAATGGCGTGAAGCGGGATGTTCAATGTGCCTGGGAATGAATCCCGATATCTTGCAGCCCGGCGAACGATGCGCCTCGACCAGCAATCGAAATTTCGAAGGACGTCAGGGTCGCGGCGGACGCACGCATCTCGTGAGTCCCGCCATGGCCGCTGCTGCCGCCATCGCCGGGCACTTCGTCGATGTCAGACAGTGGGAATACAAATAAAGTGGCATGCCTCAAGTCTCAGGTGTCAAGTTGAGCGAGCGAACCTGAAGACTTGAGACTGAGACTTGAGACTTGAGACAACATGCAGCCTTTCACAGAACACACCGGACGCGTTGCCGTGCTCGATCGCGCCAACGTCGACACGGATCAGATCATCCCCAAACAATTTCTCAAGCGCGTCGAACGAGCGGGCTTTGGGCAATTCCTTTTCTACGATTGGCGGTTTCTGCCGAGCGGCGCGACCAATACTGAATTCGAATTGAATGACCCTCGTTTTCACGGCGCGTCGATTCTGATTGCGGGGAAGAATTTCGGCTGCGGCTCCTCGCGCGAACACGCGCCGTGGGCGTTGGCTGATTACGGTTTTCGCGCGATCATCGCGCCATCGTTCGCCGACATCTTCGCCAACAACTGTTTGAAGAACGGACTGTTGACCGTTACCTTGAATGAATCGGAGATTGCAGTTTTGCAGCAGCGCGCAAAGACAATCCACGCGTACGAAATTACCGTCGATCTGCAAAATGAAATCGTTGCCGACGCCTCAGATCTCTCGGCAGCGTTTCAGATTGGCGCATTCCAACGACATTGTCTGCTAAATGGTCTGGACGACATTGGTCTAACGCTGCAATATAAAGACGCAATCGAGTCCTACGAACAACGCCGGCCGACTTGGATGCGTTAGTTTGTTTAGCAGCGGGCTACTGCACGCTGACCGTCGGACAGTAGCCCAACTCTAAACAACCTCGGGATTAGATGCTCAGAAAGTTTTCGAGAATCTTGCGGCCGTGAGGATGTTCGTCGTCGAACAGCTCGGGATGAAACTGCACGCCAAAGAGCGGCAGCGACGGGTGTTGCATCGCCTGAATGTCTGATACCTGGTTCGTCGCGGTCCGCACAAAATCAGCCGGCAACTGCTTCACTTCATCGCAGTGCGACTCCCAAACGGTGAGAGGTTTCGGAAGTCCTGCGAAGATTCCGTCGGCTGATTCCGAATCAACAACACAGAACCCGCGCTCGCGAAATGCGCCCTCGTATCCTGCACCGGGCGCGAGACGTTCAATCAAATCAACGCGTGCACCAAATGCCAGCGCCATCTGCTGATGGCCGCCGCAGACGCCGAGAATCGGCTGCCGCGATTCGCGAATCACGTGAAAGACCCCGGCAAGATCTTCGGTTGGGTATTTGTCCCACGGATGACTCTGGCCGCTGAGAATGATGTGCGATGGCGACAGCACCTTCACGAATTCCGGCGTGATGTTTTTGAAGGGCTCAGTCACCACGCGCAGGTCCGGCTCAATCTTCTGCAACGCAGCGCGAATCTCGCGCGGGCTCGCACCGACGCCTTCGATGGTGTTGTCAACGAGTAAGAGCATCACAGCTATCAGCAGCAGACGTAGATTATGAAGTTACTTTTGGAATTGTTGATGGCTGAGAACTCACATCTGACTGCTGAGAGCCGACAGCTTCATCTTCACCCAGACAATAGAACTTACCGTTGAACGCCCCCACATAAATTCTGCCATCCAACACCGCCGGCGTCGCATCGACGTTGTCGCCGATCTTCAGTTCGGTAATCAGATCGCCATTCGCCGCGTTGAGTTCATAGACATAACCGCTCTTATCGCCAAACACCACGCAATCGTCGACAACCGGTGACGAGCCCCAGATCGCCGCGCGCATGAGATGCCGCCACACAAGCTCGCCTTTGTCAGCGGACAAGCAATACAAATATCCGCTGTTGCAGCCGATGTAGAGTCGATTGTTGACGACGATTGGGCTGGCCCAGAACCCGTTCTTCTCTTTCGTCTTTTGATTCAGGCCGCCTTCGGCTTTGTACGTCCACACGAGCTCACCGTTGTCGGCCTTGTAACAACGGACGATGCCGTCTTCCGCCGCCGTGTAAACCAAACCGTTCACCACCGCCGGCGTAGAATTCGAATCGGCGCCGACGCGCGCTTTCCAGATAATCGAACCGTCATCGCGGTTCAAGCAGAAGAGATCACCGGCCTCCGTATCCACGTAAATTCGATCATCGACAACTGTCGTGCCGCCTTCGACTGAACCTCCGAGCTGTGTCTTAAAAATAATCTTGCCGTCGTTTAGATCGAAGCAGTAATAGAAATGATCCTCACCGCCGATATAAACGCGGTCATCGACGATCGACGAAGATGAATCGGTTTCAAATCCGGTCTGATATTTCCAAACCAGCGATCCGTCGTTGGTGTTCAAACAATAGACGGTGTGATCGAGATTGCCGATGACCAAGCGATCGCCGACGACACACGGCGATGACTTGGCACTATCGGTGGTTTTGTATTTCCAGATGACGCTGCCATCGCTCTTGTTCACGCAATAGACGTAACTGTCAGCCGATCCAAAATAGACGCGATCGCCGACGATCGCCGGTTGTCCCGGCCAGCCTGAACCTCCCCAGGGATCGGGATGCAGCCGCCCGCGAGTGCTGCTCGTTTTGAAATCCCAAATCACTTTCAGGGCCTTCGGCATTGGACCAGTGCCGAAAAAAGTTCGCGTCGGATTGCCCAACCACATCGGAACCGCGTTGGGCGGTTTCGTTTTGGGCGGCTCAACTGCGGCGGCGGGCGGTTCGCTTACCGCCTTCGTCGCGCAAGAAGAAATGAAGGGCAGCACGCCGGCAATTATTAGCAGCAAGACTGGAAATAAGCGGGGGAAAGCAAATCGCATCGGGCACCTCGGGCTCTGCGAATGACAGAGCCGCCAACTCTAATCCGTATATTAATTCACAAGCCACTCGCCACTGTAAACCGCGCTGGCGCTGCCGGTCAGGACAACTTCATCGTCGTCGCGCCATTCGATGGGAATAACGCCGCCGGGCGCATGCACGTCAATCTTTCGATCGCAGTGTTTGTTGATGACTGAAGCGACGACCGCCGCACATGAACAGGTGCCGGAGCTCTCGGTCTCGCCGACGCCGCGTTCCCAGATTCGCTCTTCGATTCGATTGCGACCGCGTACGCGAATAAAGATTACGTTCGTCCGTTCCGGAAACTGCGGATGATTCTCAATCAACGGGCCGAGTCGGCGCCAATCGATCGTTTCGAAGTCGTCAACGAACACACAACAGTTTGGATTGCCCATTTGCAGCGCAGTGACTGGCAACGTCTGACCATTGACGACGAGGGGATAATCGATTATGTCTCCGCGCGGCTGATCCGTGATCATGGGAATCGAGGCTGGCTCGAATCGAGGCTGCCCCAACTCAGATCGAAATGAAAACGTCGCGCCGCTGTTTGATTTTTCCAGCAGATGATAACGCTTGATCCCGTTGCGTGTCTGCAATCGCAGCAAGTCATTCGACCAGAGGCCATGAAAAAACAAATATGCAGCGGCGCAGCGCGTGCCGTTGCCCGACATGCCCGCTTCGCTGCCGTCCGGATTGAAAATGCGGACCCGAAAATCAGCGTTGTCGGTATCAGCACACGAGGCTATCGCTATGCCATCGCCGCCCGCGCCGTAATGACGATTGCAGATGCGCCGAGCGAAGCTGCCGAGATCTTCGACGTTTTTTAGTTGGTCCGCTTCGAATACGAGGTAATCGTTTCCAAAACCCTGGAATTTAGTGAATCGCATTTTGGAGTGAAGAATTATCCGTCGATTACGCAGATTTCGCAGAAAGAAAAACGTACTAGCCCGAATTTGGTATTCCTGTAATCTGCGACATCTGCCTAATCTGCGGATATTCTTTACTGCGTCTTTCCAGCAAATGACGCAAGCAGCAC
>DASQYL010000562.1:0-7239 GCA_035639235.1 Pyrinomonadaceae bacterium
GCGCCGGAGGCGCAGATGGAAAATAGCCGGTGGTGTAGCCACCGGGAATCGACAATTTAATTGAAGGCGCGCCGAAGGCGCGCCGGAGAATCGAGAATGCCCTCAACGGATCTCAGTCTTCATTATCATCTCGTCTTCAGCACCAAAGAGCGCGTACCGGTCATTGAGAAGGAATGGCGCGAACGTCTACATGCATATCTCGGTGGGTCTGTTCGAAAGATCGGCGGCGTTGCAGAGAGCGTCGGAGGCACAAACGATCACGTTCACCTCCTCGTTGGTTTGCGCGCGACGCACTGTTTGGCGGATGTCCTGGAGGACGTTAAATCGGCATCTTCATGGTGGGTTCATCAGGAAATCGGCGCAAAGAAATTCTGGTGGCAAGAAGGTTACGGCGCTTTCACGGTCAGCGCTTCCCAACTCGACAAGGTGAAGAATTACATAGAGCATCAGGAACAGCACCACCGTAAGAAGACATTTCAGGAGGAATATGTTGAATTTCTAAAATCCAGCGGCGTATAGTTCAATGAAAAATATTTGTGGTGAGGCAGCGCACCTGCCGGTGCGCATTTATTTTGTTTCGCCGGTATCCGGTGGCTGCACCACCGGCTAATTTCCTACTCGCGCCTTCGGCGCTCAAAGAGATTTCGAGTGATTGTTATGCGTAAGATGTTCATCGACGGCGAATTCGTCACCAGCCTCGCAGGCGAAACTTTTGCCGTAGAAAATCCGGCCACCGAAGAAACGATCGACGAAGTTCCTCGGGCACGCGCTGAAGACTGCGAAGCCGCGGCGCGCGCTGCACACGCAGCACACGAAGATTGGCGTTTGACTCCAGGCATCGAGAAGTGCGAGCTGCTGCACGGCGTCGCGCGAAATATTCGCGAGCATCGGGAAGAGTTAGCGAAGCTGTTGACGCTGGAGGGCGGCAAGCCCTTGATCGAAAACATGGACGAGATCGAGTGGGTGGCCGCGTGTTTCGATTACTACGCCGAAGTGGGTCGTCACGAATCGGGCCGCGTCATCCCGCCGGTGCAGCGTCATCAAATGAACTTCGTCATGAAGGAACCTTACGGCGTCGTCGTCTGCATCGTGCCTTGGAATTATCCCTTGTTGCTGATGGCGTGGAAGGCCGCGCCGGCATTAATGGCGGGGAATACCGTCATCATCAAGCCATCGGAACTGACGCCGCTATCGACGCTGCGCATGGCCGAAGTAGCGTTTCATGAGCTGCCTGCGGGCGTAATCAATGTCGTCACTGGTTATGGACCGGAAGCCGGTGAGCCTTTGGTAACCCATCCGTTGACCGCGTTGGCCGCTTTCACCGGCAGTGTGGCAACTGGAAAGCGGATAGCGACGCTGGCCGTCGAGCGTTTGAAGAAAATCAATCTCGAACTCGGTGGCAACGATCCCTTCATCGTCTGCGACGATGTCGATATTGATGTCGCGGTGCGCGGCGCGGTTTGGGCTGCGTATCTAAACATGGGCCAGGTATGCACTTCGGGCGAGCGATTTTATGTGTTCGATTCGGTAGCCCCGAAGTTCATCGACAAGTTTGTCGAATTCACTGGAAAACTGCGCTTGGGAAATCCGATGGGGCCCGATATCGATCTTGGTCCAATGATCAATTCGCAGCAGCGCGAAAAGGTCGAACACAAACTCGATCGCGTGCGCGAGATGGGCGCCGAGGTGCTCTGCGGCGGCAAACGGCCCGCACAATTTTCTAAAGGATACTTCTTCGAACCAACTGTGGTCGTCAATGTCGATCATTCAATGCCGCTGATGCGCGAGGAAACATTTGGACCGGTCGCGCCCATTATGCGCGTGCAGAACATCGACGAAGCGATCATGTTGGCGAACGATTCAGAATACGGCCTGGGCGCGAATATCCTGACGAACAATCTTGAATATGCCATGCGGGCGGCGGAAGGAATTAAGGCCGGCACGTTTTGGATCAACGATCCGCTTACTGATAACGACGCCGGCCCGTTCGGCGGGATGCGGATGTCAGGCTTCGGTCGCGAACTGGGCGCGGAAGGATTGGAGGCCTTTCGGGATACCAAGCACGTGCACCTTGATTACAAAGTCGAAGTGAAGCCTTATTGGTATCCGTACGATTGGAGCAAGGGAAGGAAGACTGATTGAGAGTCATCGTTCTCGGCGGATGTGGTGCGATGGGATCGGAAGCGACCCGCGATCTTGCGCGCACCAGTGACTTTGAAGAGATCGTGATTGCTGACGCCGACCTCCGGAAAGCGCGAGCGTTGGCTGATGAACTCGACGGCGGACGCGTGCGCGCGATTCAGATCGACGTCCGAGACGAAGATAGTTTGGCAAATACGCTCCGCGGGTTCGACGTCGTCGCCAACGCGACGACATATCATTTCGGGTTGATAGTCACTCGCGCCGCGATCAAAGCCCGCGTGAATTATCTTGATCTCGGCGGGCTCTTCAACACGCCCAATCAGTTACAGATGGACGAAGCAGCGCGCGAAGCGGGAGCGACGATTTGTCTCGGCTGCGGCGCGACGCCGGGCGTGACGAATTTGATGACGCGTTACGCTGCCGACAAAATGGATCGAGTCGATGAAGTGCACGTCGCCTTTGCTTCGTTTCGATCGATCGCGCCCAGTCCTGGTTTGCTTGATACGGTGCTCGATGAATTTGCGGCCGGGAGCCGCCGGTTTTATTGGGAAGACGGGCAATTCACCGAAGTGCCTGCGTTCTCAGGCGCGAAGATGATCAGATTTTCAGATCCAGTCGGTGAGATCGAAACTTATTTTGTGCCGCATTCTGAGACGCACACAATTCATCGCTTTATCGGGAAGGGCATTAAGCGCATCGACGTGCGCGGCACCTGGCGGCCGGAGATCATGCGGGCGTTGCGCGCGTTCGCAGATCTCGAACTGACCAGCGACAAATCGGTCGAGATCGGCAGTCAATCGATCTCGACGCGCGAGGTTCTGCGCAGTCACATCCTGCAACGCCATGCTAACTTTTGCGGCGAAGGCGAATGGGCGTTTCTCTTGAACGTCGAAGTCATCGGCGAGCGCCAGGGTAAATCGGTCCGCATCGTTTGCAACACAAGCCATCCACCGAACAGCGAGTGGGGAACGGCCGCGACCGGCCGCATGACCGGCATTCCCGCATCAATCGGCGCGCAGAAACTTGCGCGCGGAGAAGCAAAGGCCACGGGAGTGATCGCGCCGGAAGCTTGCTTTGAGCCGCAATCGTTCTTTGCTGAGTTAGAGAAGCGGGGAATTCACGTACTCTGCGAAGAGAGTGCTGTCTAGTCACCTCTGCGCTAGCTGTTTCCACACAGACGGCTCGCCGTGTGTCTCAACTAAATAATCAATTTGATGGTAAGCAAGTGAGTAAAGCGATCGCATCTCTGCCTGAGAGCTGGGCCGCTCTAAGCGCTTCTCGATCTCTTCAGGCGGCAGTTTGGTCTTTGTTGCATAGCGCGCAAACGATTGTCCTTCACCGGCTAGGTAGATCGCGAATCCTTCTTCCAGCCAACGCGGCGCGCGATTGTGACTGACTGCGTCAATAACCACATGGGCTAGTTCGTGGCGCAAGGTGGTCCATAGAACTCCGCGGCGCTTGAGGAGCGGCAGTGGCTGCAACTCGATCCGATTGCCTTTGGTGGCGGCCGCGGCCCACCATGGCTGACCCGTGCGTGAGCTGAAGTCGCCGGTGCTTTCGTTGAATCGGATTTCCAGCGAAGGAATTTCAACTGCGACTGACGATGCTCGGCGCAAATAATCGCCGCGCGCCGATTCGAGCGTGTTCAGGACTTGATCGGCATCGCGCCGGTCGACGTCGGATGGATAAGTGACGCGAAAGTGTTCGGAAGAAATGGTGACAAATCGATTCTGTTCAGCGGCTGAAGCCGCCGCATAGCGGCGATCGAATTTAGCTCGGCCTTTCAAGGCTGGAAAAACGTCGGCAGACCACGGTGATCGTCGCGACGACTGAAGACCGCTCGTTTCATAGACCATTTTGTTGGTTCGCTTGCTCCCTTCTCCCGCTGGGAGAAGGGTGGGGGTTGAGGGTTTACGACGGTTAGCTAAACAACTAAAGGGGTTCGCGAGAAGAATTCGCTCTACGAGCGAATTCCTCTCGCGGATGCAGGGTTGGATCGGTTGGCCGACCAAACCCTCACCGAACCCTCTTCCAAGGGGAGAGGGCCTTGAGCTCTCCGATACGTCAAATATGTCATCGCCCTTGAAAGGCCGGGCTAAACTCATGCTACCGCTACGCGGTCGCAGGGTAGTTCCCGGAAAATATTTTTCCAGAATCTTCTGATAGTTGGCTCCGCGCGCGGCCATGGCGTGCGCCCCTTCCTGGCAGAGACCGAGACCATGACCAAAGCCGCGGCCGTGAAAAACGAAATTCGATCCTGAGCGCGAGACTTCGAAACGCGAACTCTTCAGCACATTCCAACCGAGCACGCGACCGACTATGATCTTGAAATCCCAGCCCCGCACGGTCTTGCGGCGTTCGCCTTCGAGCGTGATGAATTCAGCGCGGCCGGTTTCGTCGCGCTTGCTGATCGTGATGTTGTCGAGACGCGAGCCAACATCCGTGCGCGAGTCGCTCTGCAAAGCGCGTAAGAGATCGCCGCGGCTGATGGTGTCGGTCCAGGTTGCGTGCGGACCTGACTCGCAATACTCATCGCGCACCCCGCGCAGGTATTCAGGTGGATTGATACCCCAGAGCGTGCCAATGTTTGCGGTTTCTCCGCCGCACGAAGCGCCGAAATATGAATCGATGATCTCACCACGATCATCGAACAGAACCTGACCTGCCGTCGCGCGGACTGCCTCGATGAGCAAGTCGTCGCGCGCGGGATGCACGCGAACCTGCACGGACGCAGGCGCTCCCACAAACCTCTGGCAATGCGTGGTCGAACAGAAATCATATCCATCTTTCGCGTGCCGGCCGATGTTCTTGAGAGCATAGGTCCTGATCGCAATCGCCAGGGCCTTTAAGGCGGCGGGCTGATCTTCCATCGTGCCTTCCGCGCGCACAACACCGAGCACGTAATCTTCGAGAGAAAGTTCTTCGATTTTGTTGTCGTGAACGAGATGAACTTTGATGGTTGCTGACGCAGACAGTGGGAGACGCGGAGACACGGGGAGGCCGTCGACCGATTCATTTCGACTTATGTCTCTCTGTGCCTCTGTGCCTCTGCCGCTGATCTCGTTGGCATACGCCGCAAAAATCGGTTTCGCCAATTCGGCCGCTTGCGAACCGTGCGCGCGCCTCACCAGCACCAGCACCGCTAGATTCACTTTCGCTGGATCGATTTCCCGATTGCTTTGAAAAGGAGCCGCAAAGCCGATGAACCACCCGTTGGCGCGAAAGCCTTTCGGCGGATTTGCGGTGCCGGTCTTACCGATAATCGTCAGCGGCAACGCATCGAGCCTTGCCGACCGGGCGGTGCCATAGCGAATCGCGCCGGCCATTCCTTCGGTGATGATCACGCGATGTTCGTCGGCGACATTTATGCGCGTGCGTTCAATCGCTTCGAAGTTGCCGGCAGATGTAATCCGCGGTTCATACAAGTGACCGCCATTGATCAATGCCGTGTACGCGGTGAGCAACTGAATCGGTGTCACTTGCACGGTGTCGGTCTCGCCGATGGCCTGACGCGCATTGCAGTCGGCTTGGCCGCTGATGTGGTTCGCTTCTGCTTCGACGAGTCGCGCATTACTTCCGATTTCGCAAGGGCGGACGACGCCCGCTTCTTCTCGATCCGAAATTCCTGTAGGTTGGCCGAAATTAAATTCGTGCAACGTTGCGATCAATTTGTCGCGCCCCAGCCGTTGGCCCAGCGTGGCGAAATAGTAATTGCATGAATACGCAATCGCCTGCGATGGATTGAACGGCGGCAGATGATCGGCGTGCACGCATGGAAGTGAAAAGTTCAATCCGGTGAACCGTCCCGGACAGACCGTGCGTGAGTTTTCGTCGATCAACCCGGCCCGCAAAGCAGCTAACGCGGTGAAAGGTTTGATCGATGAGCCGGGCAGCATAGCCTGTGCATAGGCGTTTTCGGGATTGACGATGGCGCGGACCCGTCCCGTCTGTGGATCCATGACTATGATTGTGCCTTCGCGGTTTGCGAGCGCAGCCGTGGCCGCGTCTTGCAGCGCGGAATCGATCGCAGCTTCATTCGCGGCTGAATCGCCGCTGCTAAAACCAAATGTAGCAATTTTGAAATGCTGAGACGGGAGATTGAAGAGCAGAATCGCCAACGAAGCGCCGGCGAGGAGCAACGCATGCTCTCGACGGATGCGTTCAAATGTGCGAACGCTGAAATGCGACAGAGTCACGCCGCGGCCTCCAAAACGACCGCCGGCGAACGATCGGGCGAAGGCGAAGGTGAGGTGTCTCCGGCGTTCTTCGTCAGTGCGCTTACCGTCACCACCCAACCAACGAAAGTGAATATGAACGTGAGCAGGAGACGAAGAATAAAAGCCGCAAAGTCGGCTTTGTTGGTTTTGGGTGTGTAGGGGACGTACAAAACCGTATAGGGCAAGATAAAGAAAACGATCAGTCCCAGCGCGTAGATGATTACCGACTCAAAGCTAAACGCTGAAGCGAAGCGCCGTCGCATCCGATTCAGAATTAGCCCTGCTCCACCGCGAAGTGTCTCGCGGAAATTGCAGGCAGCCATTTCAATCCACAAATGAATAGCCGCCAGCGGAAACGCAACGCCCAGGAGCACGAACTTGAGTGAAGCAAAAATCAGCGAAGGCCAATGAAGTGGCGCAGGCCCTTGGGTCGCCGGCTGTACGGAAATTATTGGCGCGGGGTAACGCAGCGCGAGCTTGTTGAGCAGATAGTAGAGTAGCCAGGCAATTAAGAGCAGTGGGATTGTACCCAAAATAAATCTCAATGTGTTCAGTGCGATCCCGCGCCACTGAAACTTGACAGCTTGAACACGACCGATGATGGCGGCTTGATAGACGAAGAACAGCACCGGAATCAGGAACATCAACACATAAGTCAGCACCACCTGTCCTACGGTTGCCACGCCCTTGGCTACGAAAAAGTACGACGAGACGACGAGTGCGGCGTAGATGATGGCGAAGATGACAAGTGCGCCAATGTTGGTAAACGTCGTCAATAATGTGTTCAGCCAAAGTCGAATTGTGATCATGCAATTGTCTCCTGGGGCGTAATCTTCTCGGCTTCGTCAAAGCCGAGAATTCGCCGCCGAATACCGGTCTT
>DASQYL010000563.1:0-7783 GCA_035639235.1 Pyrinomonadaceae bacterium
AGCGGCTCTGCTGCGCGTTCTTCAGGAGCAGGCCTGTGAAATCAGTCGCGCCACCGCGCCATTCACGGTGATGATCAAGAAGCCGGCGCCCCGCGTCGGTCCAGGCCGCGGTGGAAGTCCGAATGCATCGCCCACCGCGTCGCCGGCGCGTGCGCCTGAAACTGAACCTCGAACTTTTCCGGCGGGCAGCTACATCGTCCGCATGGATCAGCCTTACAGCCGCATCGCCGATGCTTTGCTCGATTATCAATATTGGAGTCCTCGCGATCCGCAGCAGAGTGTTTATGACGACACCGGCTGGACCTTCGGCGAACTCGGCAACGTACAAGTCGTGCGCGTCACCGATGTGAAGGTGCTCGATGCGGCCATGGAAAAAGTTAGCGGCGAAGTTAAATCACCGGGCGGCGTCACGGGCACGGGAACAACATTCGTCGTCAATGCAAATGCTGATAATAATCTAATCACGCTGCGTTATCGCTTGCACAAAGCGACGTTCGACGCTGCTGAGGAACCATTCGAGAGCGACGGCCGGAAATTCAATCGCGGCTCTTTTATTATTCGCAATGCTTCGACTGACGAAGTAAACAAAGCGACTTCTGAACTCGGCATTCAGGCATATGCCGTTGCCGCTGTGCCCGCGGTCAAGACTCACGCACTCAAAGCCGCGCGCATCGCGATAATGCACACATGGTTGAGCACGCAGGACGAAGGTTGGTGGCGGCTGGCATTTGATCGGATGGGCATTCCGTACGATTACATCAGCACGCAGGACGTGGCGAAGGACGCGGACCTCAGCAAGAAATACGATGTCATCGTTTTTGGCCCCGGCGGTGGCAACACCAATGCTGTGATTCAGGGTCGCCCGATGTACGGCAACGCTTTGCCCTGGAAGAAGACCGAGTTGACACCCAACCTCGGCGGCTTTGCTTCGACGGACGATATGCGTCCGGGTCTGGGATGGACCGGTTTGATGAACCTGCAAAACTTCGTCAAGAACGGGGGCGTCTATATCGGCTCTGACGAGTCGGCGGATTTTGCCGTCTCGATGGGAATGACGCCGGGCGTCTCCATTCAGCGGCCCACACGCTTGCGTGCGATTGGCGACGTGTTGAAAACGAGAATGGTCGATGCGACCAGCCCGATTGCGTACGGCTATGGCGACACGCTTTCGGTGTACTGTTTCCAGGGACCAATCTTCAACCTCAGTAACGTGGCGGGTGGCGGCGGTGGTGGACGACGTGGCGGTGGGCCACGCGGCGCCGATCGCTACACGGGCCGCGGCACGACTGACGATCCAGACGTGGTCCAGGGACGGCCGCCCGCGGATCCACCCGAACCTCCGCCCACGGTCGAAGTCTGGGAAGCCGTGCCAATCAACGAAGAGCAACGCCGCAACTTGGTCGGTTTGATTCCGCCGGCTCAACGTCCGCGCGTCGTGCTGCGCTGGGGCAACGCTAACGAACTGCTCGTGTCCGGATTGTTGGACGGCGGCGACGAAATCGCGCAACACGCCGCGATTATCGATTCACCACTCGAACGCGGTCACGTTGTTCTGTTCGCGATGAATCCGTTTTGGCGCGGACAAACGATGGGCAGCTATTCGCTCGTGTTCAATACGATCTTGAATTTCGATAATTTGAACGCGGGACGAAAGCTGGATGCGAAGTAGATAGTGGCACTGGCGTCTGGCCCGTGGTTCACGCGCAAGATGCGCGTGCCACCCAACACCTGGATGCGCATCGCAATCATCGGCGGCGGCATTGGCGGGCTAACCGCGGCGCTGGCGCTGAAGGAATTCGGTTTCGAGGCGCAAATCTTTGAGCAGGCGCCGCAACTGCTTGAAGTCGGGGCGGCCATTTTGATGTGGCCGAACGCCATGCGCGTGCTGCATCGACTGGGCGTCGCCGATACGATTCGCGAACATGGGGCCGTGTTGGAAAAAGCGCGATGGCTGAAGCATGACGGGAAGCCGCTAAACAATTTCTCGCTCCCCGAGACTGAGATTCCCGCGGTCGCTTTACATCGCGCCGATCTGCAGCAGACGCTTCTGCACGCTCTGCCTTCAGCATCCGTTCACCTGAATCACATCTTTCAAAGTTACGAGCAGCGGCCCGAAGGAATCATCGCCCACTTTCAAGACGCAGCGGCAGTCGAATGCGACGTCTTGATCGCCGCTGACGGTCTGCACTCGCGCGCCCGCGAGCAATTGCTGCACGACGGCGCGCCCATCGAGCATAGCTATGCGGCCTGGCGCGGCGTCATGCCCCACACGCCCAAGTCCGTCGCGTTGGCGACCGCGACCGAGATTTACGGGCGCGGCCGGCGATTCGGCATTGGTCCCCTTGGACACGGCCGCGTCGGCTGGTGGGCCAGTGCGAATAAAAGTCTGCTGACCGACACTAGAGCTTCAAGCACGCAAGCGTCTCCAGCGGATCACGAGTCGATGCGCGCAGAACTGCTGCGATTGTTCGCCGGCTGGTGCGATCCCGTACGTGAGTTGATCAGCGACACGCCGTCAAACGCATTGGTGAGAAATCCGGTGTGCGATCGACTGCCGGTTAGAAGATGGGGTGAAGGCTGCATGACTATGCTCGGCGACGCCGTTCATCCGATTACGCCGAACCTTGGTCAGGGCGGTTGCCTGGCGATTGAAGACGCGGCAGTGCTGGCTCGATGTTTTGAAAAATACGCGACGAAAACAACAATTGCCGGCACACGCGCAGCCGTGCGTGACGCCTGGCGCAGATTCGAGAGCGTGCGCTACTCGCGATCTGCCTGGGTCTTCCGATGTTCGCGCATTTATGGACGCGTGGGCCAATGGGAAACGGGAATCGCAGTGCAGTTGCGCAATCGAGCTCTTAGTCTGGTTCCGACCGGGCTCACGAAAAAGTTTCTTCGTCGAGTTTTTGATTACGATGCGTATGGCCGCGGTATTTGATGGTAGGAATCATCCGCAGATTAGCAGATTTGCGCAGAAAGAGATAATGAAATTCCGAATCGCTCTAACCTCTAAAATCTGCGGATAATCTTCCTCACTTCTTCAACCAGAACGCAAGTTCGTCTTTCTCGTTCTTCAAGTGCCCGTCTTGCCACAACGGATTGTCCTGCAAATTGTGAAAGGCCTTGGGATCCTTTGAGTGCAGAGCAACGTAATGCCGCCAGCGGTACTCCTGAAAGATCGCGATGATATTGACGGCATAGGCGATCGCCAGTTCACGCGCCGACGGGCCTTCGACAATCACCATGTTGTCGTCGTTGGCGCGGCTGGCTTTCACGCCGAGATTGTGTGAACCGGTAATCAACGCCGGATGATCGCCGAACGGATCGACCACAACTACTTTGCTGTGCACCATCACGCCGACGCTCAGCAGTTCCGGCACCCAATGACCAAATTTCGCTTTGATGGCGGCCGGCACAAGTACATCTTTGCCCATTCGCTCCGGCGGCTCGGCGCCACCTGTGAAAATCTTGACCGCGCTCTTCGGCGCGTTCTTGCCCTTCGGCGCCGACTCTTTGCCCTCGGTGAGGCCGGCAATAGTCTGATTAACCACGCCGCGAATATAGAGATTTGAATTGAACAAATTTCCCGCGTTCGGATTGTGCCGATTCAGGACCGTTTGCAACAGCGTCCAATCGCTTTCATTCGCCGCCATTTGGCCGGGATTGAAAAAGAGAAACAGGATTCCCTCCTGCGCGCCGTTCACGACTCGCCGGGCGTCAACCATGTCCTCGCGATTCTTCGTGGGTGCAAACCACACCGTGACTTGCGCCTTATCAACCGGAAAAGATTTCTTTTGCGAGTTCGCCGTTACCAGCGTATCGGGAAAATCGTTCCCAGCGCCCTTGAGCAAGTCCCATTGCTTTCGAAACGCGCCCGCAACTTCGTCGTCTGAAATAATGAGACCGTTGTTGGCTTGAGTGCACAATCCCGTCACCGTCCAGTTGGTGCTGCCACTCAAAGCTGTATGTGCATTCCCGTTCTTATCGCAGATCACCATGAACTTGTTGTGCGCAAAGTGCTCTCCCTTCACAATGCGATCGACAACCTCGATGGTCTTTAATTTCTTCAGCGCCGCGCGTACGTCTTTATTTTCATCCGGCTTACCTGACTTAAAAGCACCGTTCGCAAGCACCAGATGTGCGCGGGTCCCCAATGCTTTCAGCGCCTCGAGCAGGTCAGGATCGTTCAACTCATAGAGCGCGGCATAGATCGAATCGCCGCGTTTGTTTGCATCGGCGAGCTGTTTGAGAATGTCGACTCGCAGCAAACCGCTCAAAGCGTTCCGCAGCGGATCATCCTGCTTGGTAATCAAATCAAGCAGCGCGGTTTTGTTGGCTTTCTTACCTAGTTTGTCAGCCTCCTGCTTCAATTCGCGCGCTACCCACTGCGTCGCGATGATGCCCTTGTTGAAATAAGCCGCCAGACTCTTCATCTGCTGACCGGTGATAGTGATTTGCGGTGTGAGCTTCGTCGCAGAAGCGTTATCCAGCTTCAACGTTCCGTCGGCGTTCGAACCAATCACCGGAATGACCGAATAACGCACCTTGTCGCCGGGCGTCACAAAGTAATCCCACCAAAGATATCTTTGAATCGGCCACTTCCATTCTTCGCCCTTCTTGGGTGGCTTCGCATCATCGGAAAAACCAGTGAAGTTCGGCAGGAACTCGATAACCTCTTACCTTTCGCGCCGGCTTTCTGCCGCTGGATCGCAAATCCACGGCAATCGGGGATAGGTTGACCGTCGTCGGGAAACCAGATGATGCAAGCGTGATCGCCATTTTCATAAGCACGCGCACTTAGCGTCATAGTTCTGCTCCTATGTAATCGGAACTTGTTGAAAGCTGATTAGACGCAAATCCACTCGGCGCGTTCATGAGGCCGGCGTCGTTGGCCACTTCAAATTTGGATCCGATATCCAAACTTTCTAGTGATCTCAGTTGCGAGGGTGCGCGAATAATAGTAGAAGTATGCGCTGCCGTCAACGCAGTTTCGGCGAAAGCAGTCATGTCGCAAATCGAATCCGGAGGATAGATCAATGAAACGAGTCGTGCTTTGTTTCGCACTCTGTTTATACACCGCCAGCCTTATGGCCCAGCCGCGTTCGGGCGGCGAAACGCGCACTCCTACGATCGCGGAACGAGTGGTGTCGATGCAGAAGTTTCCCGGATATTTTCCGTTCTACTGGGACGCTAAAGCCGGCAAGCTTTGGCTGGAGATCGACAAATGGAATTCTGAATTTCTCTACGTCGACTCGTTGCCCGCGGGGATCGGATCGAATGACATCGGATTGGACCGCGGGCAAGTGGGCCAGGCGCACGTCGTGCGCTTCGAGCGCAGCGGCCCGCGCGTGTTGCTCATCGCTTCGAATGAAGCGTTTCGCGCCGACAGCGACAACGCCGATGAACGGCGCGCGGTGAAAGACGCCTTCGCTGAGTCGACTCTCTGGGGTTTTGAAGTCGCCGCCGAAGAAGGCAATCGCGCGTTAGTAGATGCGACCAACTTTTATCTGCGCGACGTGCACGGCGTGCCGGGAACGCTGCAACGCATGCAACAGGGTCAGTTTCGGCTCGACCCGACGCGCAGCGCTTTCTATCTCGCCAACACCAAAAATTTTCCGAAAAACACTGAAGTCGAAACCACCCTGACGTTCACGACCGAAGGCGAAGGCGGACCGCTCGTGCGATCGGTGACGCCGGTGGCAAATGCGATCACTGTCCGCGAACATGTCTCCTTCGTCGAGTTACCCGGCCCCGGGTTTCATGTGCGCGAGAACGATCCCCGCTCCGGTTACTTCGGCATTCAGTACATGGATTTCGCGACGCCGATCAGCGAACCCATCGTCAAACATTTGATCAATCATCATCGCTTGCAGAAGAAAGATCCGACCGCAGCGATGAGCGATCCCGTCAAGCCAATCGTGTACTACGTCGATCGCGGCGCGCCTGAGCCCGTGCGTTCGGCTTTGATCGAAGGCGCGAGTTGGTGGAACCAGGCGTTCGAAGCGGCCGGCTACAAAAATGCTTTTCGTGTCGAAGTCATGCCGCCCGACGCCGACCCGATGGACGTCCGCTACAACGTGATTCAGTGGGTGCATCGCTCGACGCGCGGCTGGTCGTACGGATCGTCGGTCACCGATCCGCGCACCGGTGAAATTATTCAGGGACGTGTCTCGCTTGGTTCGCTGCGCGATCGTCAGGACTTCTTGATTGCGTCCGGGCTGCTCGCGCCTTACGGCAAAGACAAAACCGTGGTCGATAAGATCATGCAGCAGGTTGTGCTGGCGCGGCTGCGACAACTCGCCGCGCACGAAGTTGGTCACACGCTCGGGCTGCAACACAACTTTGCGGCCAGCACGACAAACCGCGCGTCGGTGATGGATTATCCCGCGCCGCTCGTGACGCTGGGCGCTGACGGCCTGCCAGATTTTTCCAGCTCCTACCCGAAGGGGATCGGTGAATGGGACAAGGTGGCAATCACCTACGGCTATTCTGACTTTGCGCCCGGTACGAATGAACCAGCCGCGCTCGACAAGATTCTCAGCGATGCGTTCGCGCATGGCTTGCGTTATCTAACCGATCAGGATGCGCGACCGGCGAGCGCTTCGAGTTCTTACACTCATCTTTGGGACAACGGCAGCAACGTCATCGACGGGCTCGCGAACGTCATGAAGGTGCGCGCTGCGGCGCTGAGTCGGTTCGGCGAGAACAACATTCGCGAAGGCGCGCCGATGGCCACGCTCGAAGATGTGCTCGTGCCGCTCTACATGTATCACCGTTACCAGGTTGAGGCGGTGGCAAAGATGATTGGCGGCGAAGATTACACGTTTGCGATGCGCGGCAAAGGCGATAAGAATCCGCAAATCATTCCGCCCGAAGAACAGAAGCGCGCGCTGTACGCCGTGCTCGATACGCTCAAGCCTGAAAACCTGGCACTACCTGAATCCGTCATCAAATTGATACCGCCACGTCCGCCCGGCTATCAGCGCACGCGCGAGGACTTTCGCATCCGCACGTTTCCGACGTTCGACGCGCTGGCACCGGCCGAGGCGTTCGCCAATCATCTCTGCGATTTTCTCTTCAATCAGGAACGCGCCGCGCGCATCGTCGAATTTCACGCGCGCGATGCCGCGAATTATCCGCCGCTCGACGATGTGTTCGAAAAGATTCTCGTGGCGACTTGGAAAGCGCCGATCCGACAGGGCTATCAAGGCGAGATACAACGGACCGTGAACATGGTAGTGCTGAACGAACTGATGGCGCTGGCGGCGGGCGAGCGCGCCTCGAATCAGGTTCGCGCGGTTGCTGAACTAAAGCTGGATGAATTGGGCAAGTGGGCAGCAAATGAAGCCGGTGTGAGGCCTATCGATCCGGGTCAACGAGCCTTCTTGCTTTACGCCGCCAACCAAATCAGAAGTTTTCAGGAAGACCCAAAAAAGATGAATCTCACCAAACCGAATGATCCGCCGGACGGCCAGCCCATTGGCACGGATTGGTGGACGATGCTGGAGGACGATTGGTGCGATTCAAACACCGCGTATTCCTCTATACCGTAAGAATCTATCTGGATCTCCTATTCTTCTTGCGATGTCTCTGAAATTATAAGAAAATGCGGCACTTCATCTTAGCAAGCTCCCAAGCGAGCCGAATGCTAAGTAACCAAGTTCGCTCCGCGTTTGGATCTGAACCGAATGCTCCTTTGTGGAGGATAAAGAGTGTCTAATACCGCCGCGAATTACCCTTTCACTGACGGCTTTAACCTCAGAAGCAGTGTGCGCCAGAAAGA
>DASQYL010000564.1:0-3086 GCA_035639235.1 Pyrinomonadaceae bacterium
ACGCAATTAACGCATTGGAGCACGAATCCAATCTTCTCATTCGATTGGTCGCGCGACGGAAAGTGGCTGGCCTACGCCAGCGGCAGTCTCACGAGCGATGTCATACTAATTACTGATGCAGCGAACTAATAGGTATGAAGAAACGAAGCTACTGGTTAGTTGCGATCGTATGTCTCGCTGTCGCTGCCTTTGCGCAGACTGACGAGAAAGATAATCACGTCGACATCGTCGTGCGCGGCGACTATCGTTACATCACGGCGAACGGAGTTCCGAATCATCGTCATGGCGATTTTCCGAATCGCGGCAACCCAAACACGATCCGCGCGCAGACCTACACCTTCCGCATGCCGGCGAAACCACAGTTGGCAAAAGACACCACGCCGTTGGGGATGAACCCTTTCGGTATCGCAATCAACGGCGTACCTTTCGATCCCGGCGCGGCCGAATGGTGGAACAACGATCCGAGTTCCGGCTGGCAATACGAAGCGCTCTCGGGAAAAATCAATCTCGGCATGGACCAGAACAACGCGCACGTCCAACCGAACGGCGCCTATCATTATCACGGCCTGCCGACCGGATTGATCGAACAGTTAGGCGACGGAAGACGGATGAACCTGATTGGTTACGCTGCCGACGGTTTTCCGATCTACGAACAGTTCGGTTACCGTTTGAAAGATATTAGAAGCGACATCATCAAACTTCGTTCGAGTTATCGTTTGAAAGCAGGAACGCGAGCGGCTGGTCCCGGCGGAAAATACGACGGCACGTTTGTGCAGGACTACGAGTATGTCGCAGGCTTTGGCGACCTGGACCCGTGCAACGGCCGCACCGGTGTGACTCCCGAATATCTGAGCGGCACGTATTACTATGTGATCACTTCTGAGTTTCCGTTCATTCCGCGATGCTGGCGCGGAACGCCCGACGACAGTTTCAAACGACGCGGTCCGCGAGGACGGCCGCCGGGTTCACGGCCACCAATTCAATAGCGCAATTCAGTGGAGGAATAATTCGATGCCCCGACTAATCATCGCCGTGGTCCTGCTGCTTACGCTCGCCGGTTTTTTATTGGCAGGCGATCACCTGAACTCAAGTTTTTCTTCGCCAATTCAAGCCGCCGTGGTCTTGCAGCCGAATTCTCTCTGCGCCAAAGACGAACGCATCATCTTCAGTTGCCCGATTAAACGCCCGGCCAAGATCGTTTCCGTGTGTGCTTCGAAAGATCTAACGAGCGAGCGCGGCTACATTCAGTATCGCTTTGGCTTGCCTGAGAAGATTGAACTTGAATTCCCAAAAGAGCGGCAGGACAGCCAGCAGAAATTTCAATACTCACACTATTTTCGCGCGCAGGTTGACCTGACCGAGATCAGCTTCACGATCAACGGCTACGAATATCAGGTGACCGACGACTACAACGGCGAAGAAAAACCCGCGCAGCGAATTCAAGGCGTGATGGTCACCGCGCCCGGCAAGCCAAAGGAAGTCAGCTTCGTCTGCGGTACGAAACCGAAAGCGGACTATGCGGACTTGCAAGCGGTGCTGCCAAATTCGTCGCAATAGTTGTCCTGTGTTAATGGTTGATTAGCGCCTCTGCGTTTCGCTGAAGACCATCAAGCCTGGCCCGCTTCATGGCGCTGTCGCGAAAACGTTCCGCATAAGTCTCTGGTGTGAGTTCGAAAATGTCAGAGAGCGACGCGTTGACATTTCCTTCACGCGGTTCGAAACGTGGTTCGTTTGTCTCGGTCGGCATTTGATTCCACGGACAGACATCCTGACAAATGTCGCAACCATAAAGCCAACCTTCGAGATGTTCAGCCACGTCAGCCCGAATCTCGGGCGCGCGCGATTCGATGGTCGCGTGCGAGATGCACAGGTTTGCATCGAGCACGTAAGGTTCAATGAGGGCGTGCGTCGGACACGCATCGAGACAGAGAGTACAGCTGCCGCATTGATCGGCGACTTCAATCTCGTCTGATTCAAGATCCAAATTCAAGAGCAGTTCGCCGATGAAAACCCATGAACCAAATTCGTTTGTGATCAAATTTGTATGCTTGCCGATCCAGCCAAGACCCGCTCGCGCCGCCCATGCTTTGTCCATCACTGGCTGAATGTCGACACAGACTTTGCCCTCCGCTTCGGGCCATTGTGTCTTGATCCAAGAGAGCAACTCGCGCAGCTGGTCGCCGACGATATCGTGATAATCGTCACCCCACGCGTAGCGTGAAATTTTGCTCGTGATCTGGTTGCCTTTGTCGGTGTCCTTGATTCGGTCGCTATCGCTCTCGGTTCTGAAAAGAGCTTCGCGCTGATGATCTGTGTAGTAGTTCAGCGCGACGACGATCACCGAACGTGCTTGCGGCCAAAAGCGGCGTGGGTCGGCGCGTTGCGCCGGGTCACGCTCCATCCATTTCATCTCGCCGTGGTAGCCACGACCCAGCCACACCTGCAAGCGTTCGTATTCAGCGGCGAGGTTATCAACACGCGCGATTCCCACCTTGGAAAAACCCAGTCGCAGCGCCTGATCCTTTATGGCGATGTGACGCGCGTCATGGCCGGCCCGGTTAATATTCACCATGCTGTTTGCTATTCTTTCTTTCAACGATGCATCCAGAAATATCACTTGGTCCGGAGATATTGTCCAGCATCGAGCGGGCGTTGGCTGAAGACATCGGCGCCGGCGATGTCACAACTGAGAGCATCATCCCCATCGGTGCGCAATTAACAGCGGCGATCATTGCGAAACAAGCGGGCGTGGTTGCGGGCCTGGATGTAGCACGCGCCACTTTTGAATTGCTCGATCAAGAGATTCGGTGCGATACGCGGGTTCGAGATGGAGGCGTTATCGCAGTTGGTGACGTGCTTGTCGAAATCAGAGGATCTGCTCGAGCGATGCTGACGGCAGAACGGACCGCGTTAAATTTTCTGGGCCGCATGTCGGGAATTGCCACGGCCACGCGAAGGTTCGTTGACGAGACCAAAGGCACCGCCGCAAAGATACTCGATACACGCAAGACAGCCCCGAACTTGCGCGCCTGCGACAAGCTGGCGGTGCGATTGGGCGGCGGGGAGAATCATCGCTTCGGCCTCTA
>DASQYL010000565.1:0-8342 GCA_035639235.1 Pyrinomonadaceae bacterium
AATTAACGGCAGCGCATCAACCGCAAACATCGCGGTCAACATACTCGACCGCGACGGCAACAATCTGACCGGACATACAATTCCAGGAACGAGTCCGAGTTCTACATATCCCGGCGAGGCGGGCGCCAGTACGGTGAGTCTGGCTGCGGCGCACACGCGAAACCTCAACTGGTCCATGCCAACGACCGGCGGGCCGGGATTCGACGGTTTCACCGATGTAGGAGTCAGCGTGCGAGTGACTTCGGATCAGCCAATCGTCGTGGGAATGAACTTCGGTTTTAGCGGACAAATTCCGAGACAGTGCGGGCTGTTGCCGAAGTAATCGGATCACAAACACGTGTTTCTCGTGAACGGGCGGCTCAATCGTCGCCCGCTAAAGTGGGTGTTCTATCTCCAAGTTAATGATTGGCACACCCAAGCTTGAAAGCCCGGACTGTTTTCAAATTGTCCGCTCATGCGGACGAGTACCAACCTTATCAAAACCGTCGTGGTCTGGTAGTCTCAAGCCATGAGTTCCAACTTAGATCAACTTACGGCTGACGCGATGAAACTCCCGCTGAGAGATCGCGTGCAGTTGGCGCAACGTCTCGTGTCGACGCTTGATGACGAAGCGGAAAGCGGTGTCGAACAATTGTGGTTTGACGAGGCTGAGCGTCGGCTTGAAGAACTTCGCAACGGGAAGGTTGAAGGGATCGATTCGGACGAAGCCTTTCGCACGGCCCGCGAAGCTCTCAAGCGATGAGAGTCATCTTCCATCCTGAAGCGCACGCCGAGATGATCGAGCAGGCGTTTTTAAAATAACAAGTCTGATGGTCTAGGTCCGGATTTCCTTGATGCGGTTGAAGAGGTCACGCCTCGTATCTCCTACTCGCCGAATGCCGGCGCGATTGAAAGAGCCAATGTTCGCAAGCGGCTCGTGTCAGGATTCCCATTTACAGTTTTATACGAAGTACAGTTGGATCGAGTCTACATCGCTGCCGTAATGCACCAACACCGGCGTCCGGGTTATTGGCGCAAGCGGATCGAATAAGGATTGCCTCCCTCTTTTTCCGAAACCTCGGCAGTCGTGATTCGTACAGCGATGGTATACACACGCAATCGAATGCCGGCGCCGATCGCTGTTCTGGTGAGAAGCGCAAATCAGAAGAGGATGACATCAATGAAACCCAACCTGGCGTTAACCATCACGTCGCTGCTTACGATCGTATTCTTGACGTTTCACTTGTCGGATGAGATCACTCGGGGCATGGAACCGGGACGGCTCAATATGGTCATTCCGATCCTGGTGCTCGCTGGTTGGGCGTACGCAGCGCTGGTGCTGAGCGGTAGGCGATCGGGATACATCATCCTGCTGCTCGGCGCGATCGTTGGGTTGGGCGTTCCGATCGTTCACATGTTGGGGGCAACGGGACTCGTCAGCAGTAGGATCGCTAACTCGTTCGGAGCGTTCTTCTGGGTTTGGCAAAACTTCACGCTCGCCCTGATCTCGGCATGCTCACTCATGCTGGCCGTGCGCGGACTTTGGAGTCTGCGTCGGGGCCAGTCTCGGCAGCATGACAATCAAATCTAACACGTGAAGAACTGGAATCTGCCGCCGGCGAACTTAATTTGAATCGAGCACGCGATCGTCGTTATTATCCTGGCGAACGATCATGAACCGACGTTTCTTTATCTCATCTTCAGTGGCGGTGGGCGCGTTGGCGGCATTGTCCAGGTTACCGTTGCTTGCGCAAATCGTGAGAGACACGCAAGCGGGTGAGGCAAAACTAAATGATCTTGTCGCCAGCGTACGCTATCAACCCAGCCCTGTTCCAGGCGGGAACGGAGCAAGCACGGGCGCGCTCGACAATAAATCGAAAGCCAAAGGAATCAAAAAAGTGGTCAAGACAGACGCGGAATGGAAGGCGCAGTTGACACCTGAGCAATATGAGGTGTTGCGGCGCGAGGGAACTGAATATGCTTTCTCGAGTCCGCTAAACGACATTCACGACAAGGGCACGTTCGTGTGCGCGGGATGCGAGTTGCCGGTTTTTAGTTCGGATCAGAAATTCGATTCGGGTACCGGCTGGCCAAGTTTCTGGGCGCCAATCAAGAAAGAAAATGTCATCGAGGAAGTTGATCGATCCTTCGGCATGACGCGAACTAAAGTCTCGTGCGCCCAATGCGATGGGCATCTGGGCCATGTGTTCGATGACGGTCCAAAACCGACGGGGCTGCGTTATTGCATGAACGGCGTGGCGATGAAGTTCGTGAAGAAAACTTGAGCGGCGTATGGAGCGATTGAAGCTGTAGTCTGGCGGGATCAATCAGCCGGGTCCCGAACACCAAACAATTGGAAGGAGTAGTGTCATGAGTTCACGAAAGCTTCTTATCACCCTCGTTTGTGTTGCGAGTTTGGTAACGACGGCAGTGATTGTTCCGGCGCAACGTCAGGTCGAGATCCCGCAGGAAGTCATCAACCAGATTCGTCAGCGCCCCAAGCGAATCATTGCCAAACCGATCAATTTCAATCTGAAGGACATCGTCGCTGAATTTAGCAATCAACCTGATGTCGATCTCCGGCCGAAGATAAAGCAGATGGGAATTCCGATTCGAAGTCAGGGTAACCGGGGCACGTGTTCTGTTTTTGCGCTGACGTTTCTGCTCGAATACATGTACGCGTGGAGAGAGAACTATCACACTCCGGACTTCTCGGAAGAATATTTGAACTACGCCAGCAACTTGGCGATTGGACAATACGACGACGGCGGATTTTTTGACGCGCTCGATCTTGGTTACCAGAAATACGGCATGGTCAACGAATCGCAGGCGCCATATCACAGCAGCTACAACCCGCCGTACGTTGCGCCGCCGCGATTGTTAAAGATTGGCGAGCAGATCGAACCTAGATTCAAGGCGCATTTTATCAAGCCATGGAACAATCAAACAGGATTGACGGCCGGCGAATTGAAGGACATCGAACAAGCATTGAACAGCGGCCGTCCGGTGGCCACCGGAGTGCGATGGCCGAATAATTTTCAAACAGAAACCGTTCACGGAGTCGCCTTGATGAAGACACCGCCGCCGAGCGGAGTTTTCGACGGACATTCAATCGACCTCGTCGGCTACAAAGCGTCGAACGCGTTTCCGGGCGGCGGCTACTTTATTTTCCGCAACAGCTTTGGGACGGGTTTCGGTGCGGAAGGCTACGGCTTCATGTCCTTCGAATACGCGAATAAATATGCCAACGACGCGGTGGATTACTTCAAGCCTGGCGCCAGGGATTAGCCGGAATACATTCTCACTACCCCTCCTGAAATTGAACTGACGACGCGCGCGATGCGGACGACGACGTCTGCGCTCCCAGCAACGCGCCGCGCCTGCTACAATCGTCGAAAATAAATTCATAGGAGAGCATGAACATGGCGAAACGAACAGCGAGCGCGGTTTGGGAAGGCAACCTGCGCGAAGGCAAAGGCACGGTTAAGTTAGGCAGTGGCGCATTCGAGGGCCAGTATTCATTTTCATCTCGATTTGAAGAAGGAACTGGAACGAATCCGGAAGAGTTAATCGGCGCGGCACATGCCGGATGTTTTTCGATGGCGCTGGCGGCGGGTTTGACTAAAGCCGGGCACAATCCAAAACGCATCAGTACGAACGCGAATGTCAGTCTGGAGAAGGTTGGCGAAGGATTCAAGATCACGACGATCGAACTCAACACTGAAGGCGAAGTGGCGGGGATCGACGAAAAGACGTTTCTCGATGCGGCTGAGTCGGCGAAGAAGAATTGCCCCGTTTCGCAGGCGTTGGCAGGTGTTGACATTAAATTGAATGCGAAATTCCTCGGTTGATGAAGTAGCACACTTTCGGCGACGCTTTGAGAAAATACTTGTATCCGGTGGTCTGAACAGGAGTATAATCCGGGTAAACAAATAACTCTTCCCGCTTAACCTTTCGGTCGCAGTTGTGCACACAGAAGGAGGAATTCCATGAACAGAGGTGCGCATAAGTTCTTGCCGCCCATTTTGATGATTTTAGTCACCGCCGCGGGAGTCGTTTTCACCACTGAATCGGCTGCGCGGGCGCAGGGAAAAAACGGCGGCAGTAGCAGCTCGAGCGGAAGCTCCAGCAGTTCGAGCAGAAGTTCCAGCAGCAGTAGTTCCAGCAGAAGCAGCAGTGGCAGTTCAAGCCGCAGCAGCAGCAGCGGCTCGAGCAGAAGCAGCAGTGGCGGTTCCGGCAGAAGCAGCAGCGGCGGTAGTTCGAGTCGAGCTAGCGGCAGCAGTCGCAGCAGTTCCGGCGGCAGCAGCGCTTCAACGAGCGGCGGGAGTGGGCGCAGCTGGAATCGAAACGAGAACAAGAGCCGCGATCGAAGTAACGGTTCCGGCCGAAGCTCCGATCAAAGTGTCCGCTCGGAAAATCGTTCGCGCAATCGATCCGGTGATGGCAGCTCACTGAGCGGCAGTTCTTCCACGAGTTCTGCAAACAATCGTTCTGCCGATCGCAATCGAGGAGATCGCGGCGACAGCAGGGGCCACCACGATCGGGGTCGCGGCTTTAATCGCGGGCGCGACGGAAACTTCAACGACTGGCATCGACGTGAATGCGAGCGTGGACGCTACTACTATCCGTCGCGCGTTTATGTAGCGTCGAACTATAGCAATTACAACTACGGCTTAAGCGCGTACGAGCAGGGCTATCGGGACGGTTTGCGCACTGGTGCCAGCGATGCGTTCCGGGGCGAGAGTTACAATCCCAACCGTTCTCATTACTATCGGAACGGCGCCGGCGGCTTCCTTTCAATCTTCGGGAGTCCTGCATCATACGCGCTGGCGTATCGCGACGGTTTTTTGCGTGGGTACGAAGAGGGTTATCTGAATTATTCATCGTACTTCGTCGGTGGACGTTTTCATCCTTAGGATGGAGTTTTATAATTCGCGCGTGCCGCATTAACGCGTTGACTCGCTCAGGCGTCATCATTCATTGCGCGCAATCGCGCCAATTACGGCCGCTATAGTTACGGCGGCGCCGATGCCGACAAAGATAGTTGCCAGCATCGCGTTACGGTGGCCGCGATTGTCGTCGACCTTATACACATCGGCAAAGCGAATGGTGGTGGGCGCGTCGGTCTTCCGGTCGCGAGTCACGAAGTCGTCGTTGCTCACGCTGTAGACGTAGCCTTTCACTTTGGTGTTGTCGTGGAGGGTAATCGTGGCTTTGGCCTTTGAGCCCACTCCCAGCCTGTTGACATCTTTCTTAACCTGCTCAAGAGTTTTCTGTTTCTTCTTAGCCAGTTCGAGATCTTTTTTTGTTTGCGAGGCGACTTGTGCGATCGGCGTGATCAATAGTAACGCACCTAAAACATAGCAAAGTTTCTTCATGGAATTTTGTAGACAACTGAAGGCGGTTCTGAATTTCTTAGAGCGTAGATTGCGCCGGGACGTTGTGCAACGGCAATGCCAACCCCTCCAGATGAGAGTCTTTCTTTACAAATGGTAGCTGTCAGTGATGTGAGTTACGGTCGCGGCTGCGTTCGGATGCAGCGAGAATCCGACAGATGAAACAAATGTCTCTGGTCGCGACTTAGGCAGGCAGGTTCCGCAGCGCGAGGACTTCTTTAACGCGAGTGCGATCACCGGTGCGACTGATCTTGCGCGGCGCGTCCAACTCAATCAGTTTGTAACCCAAATCGCGATACAGCTCTTTAATTCTCTGTGTTGCCTGATTTGAAAGGATCACTGGGCCTGGATGCGTCGCCAACCACTGCGCCGTCCGCACTTGATCGTTCCAATCAAATCCACCCTTCGCGTATTGAGTGAAGACTACGTCGTAAGGCGGATCGGCATAAACAAAATCATCCCGCCTCAGTTTCAGCCGATCGAAGCGTTCGTTCGCGAACTTCCAGTTGCGAAACGCCGCCCGGTAAACGGTGAAGTCACGCTTGTAATTTATCGCGGTGTATCTGCCGAAGGGCACGTTGAACTCGCCACTACGATTGAAGCGGCACAGGCCGTTGTATGCTGTGCGATTGAGATAGTAGAAGAGTGAAGCCGCTTCTTTGCTTTGTGCTCTTTCGCTGCGGAGTAATTCATTGAATCGCGATCGATGACGATAGAAGAGCGATGCGTCGTAGTTCATTTCGATCGTAATTTTCAGTCCGCGCTGTAACCAACTATAGAAATTGACGACGTGCGGGTTGATGTCATTGAGCAGCGCACGCTTCGGCATAAGTCCCAACGCGACCGCGAGACCGCCGCAGAAAGGCTCGACCAGGCGGCGCTGGCTCTCGGGCTCCCAAAATTTTCTTAGATAGGGAAGTTGCCAGCGTTTGCCGCCCGCCCACTTGAGTGGCGGCCTGAACGAGTTGCCGTTTTGTGGATTGACCAACACGAGGACGCGCGCGAATTCTAACATGATCGCGACATCGCAAATGGGGCACACCGCATTCGTTTTCGAATCCAGGTTCAGCTTTCGCTGGCACATCATGTGCACCATTGAATGTTGTCGCGTCGGTTCTCCTGCGTAAAGCGGCGCGAAGGAGTCGGATCAAGTGGCAATTGCCACGATTTAGAACGGAGGAGAGTATGAAAAGAATTCTATCGATTCTCTTATTGAGTATGCTGATTTTCAGCGCATTCGCTTTCGCACCCTCATCTGCAAATACGACATTTGCGCAAACAACAACACGCGTTCGTTATCATCGACATAGAACGTTTTGGCAGAAGCACCGCGATAAGTTAACCGTTGCCGGAAGCGCGGTGGGTGGTGCTGCGATCGGCGGCATCGCCGGTGGGAAGAAAGGCGCGGCGATCGGATCGTTGGCAGGCGCGGGAACTGGAGCGCTGTACACCTACAAGATTCGCAAGCGTCATCGTCACTATCGACGGTACTAGTAAGATAGTTTAGAGGCGGGCTATTGCCCGCCACTCGTTTAGCAAAAGACGGCGGGCAAGTAGCCCGCCGCTAAACGCAGGTCGCGGCTTTCACTTTTTTGTAATGTGATCATAAATTTATTTGCATGATCTCTTCATGAAGTGACTCAACTCGCGGTGTTCTCCTTGCGTCTAAGTTAGTAAGAACAAGGAGGGTAAAAATCCCATGAAAGGAAAATACTTACGTAAGTTTGGATCGCTGATCTTTTCGTTGCTGCTTCTCCCCGGCGTGGTTGCGCTTTTCTCCAGCACGACTGCGCAAGCTCAGCGTCGAGTGATCATTGTTCCTCGTTACCGATACTATAACCCGTGGTGGGGTTATCGATCGTGGGCGTGGGGATACAATCCGTACTTCGACTATTACAGCCGTTACGGACACTACGTCTTTGGCAGTTCTGACGCGGCCTATAATCAGGGCTTCGCAGATGGGTCGAAGACGGGACGCAATGACGCGAAAGATCGCAAGACCTACAATCCGGAGCGATCGCATTATTATCAGGAAGCCGGCTACGGTACCTTCGGAGAGGTTTATCGGTCGGGGTTCTTGAGAGGCTATGCTGACGGATACAGGTCTTAAGCGATGAGTAAATAAGACGACGGCGTATCGTCGTCGTTGAAAATCAGGGAATGCCGCGGGAAGTCTCGCGGCATTTTCTTTTTTTGGAAACAAGCGCAACCCCAAAACCGTAATTGTTTTGGCTTTGCTTCCAATCGCGTTAAGTCAATAATAGGTTCGCGAGGTTAACGCTTCATGTTCTGTCCGCAATGCGGGACCGATTCAGCCGAGGGACAACATTATTGCCGATCGTGCGGCACGAATCTGAAAGTGATCGGCCGGGCCGTGACGCTCGGCGATGCCATCTCGAAAACCGACGGTGTCCCGGCGAAGCTCAAGGAGATAATGAGCAACGTCAAAATTGCGCAGGTCACCGAAGAAGTCTCGCGCGCGATGGAGAAAATGAAAACCGAAATTGCGCGCAGCTCGGCGGACGAATGGAGAGATCGTCAGGAGCGCCGACGGCAGCGACGCGCGCGAAGAGAGAAGACCGCGGAAGAGCGCCGCGAACGTCATCTGACGAAAGGCGCGATCAAGTTCTTTACCGGCGGCGGGCTGTCGATTTTTCTCTATGTGCTGTTTCATTCACTGCAATTGAGATTACCGCCGGATGTAGTCGCAGCGACGCCCTTCGCAATCGATCCAGTGGTGCGCTCGTTGTGGGCCTTCGGTTTCATTCCGATGCTTTCGGGTGTGGGGCATATCATCGCGGGTTTGTCGATCAAGCCAATGCCGCAAAGAGAACGTGAGTTGTCCGAGCAAGCCCCGCTGCGAATTGATCAGCCTATCGCACCGGCTCGTATCGATCCCCAATCAACAACTGCGGCGATTCGTCAGCCATCCAGCGTCACCGAACGTACCACGAACATTCTCGATCG
>DASQYL010000566.1:0-4394 GCA_035639235.1 Pyrinomonadaceae bacterium
GCGGCGACAAATCAAAGCCCTGAAGGGGCGACAGAATAATAGCCCCGGGTGGAGCGAGCAACGCGAGCGGAGCCTGGGGGGATCAGATCAAAAAATCTCTTAACGCGCAGGCTCGATGCCCGCGCGACATCGTTTTTCGAATGCGCGTTGACGTGCGCTTCATGAGTGACACCTGCGCATCAGTTTTCTGTCACTTCAGGCGAGGACAAAGGTTACCGGCGTTCCAGCAAGCTTCCTTTCTCTGATCTTCTAACCCACGATTCCGGCTTTCTTTATCACAGCGACACCTTTCCACACGACGCCGAAAGCTTTCCAAATGAGACCGATAATTTTCGGCGCAACTCGATAAGTTTTCCAAGCGACACAGAAACCTTTCTACGTCACTTCGCTAATCAACAACGACGTTTTCCTAATTGAATATGTCGCATTGTTAATTAGCGTCATCGCTTTGCTAATCGTCGAAGGTGTCAGCGCTAATTAGCGGAGGCGCAATCTCAATTATCAAAACGCCGCGGAAAATATGGGAAATCCGCTTGCCAGTTAGAAAAAGCGGCTTCCCTCACCTCTCTTTCATGATTTCCTGAGCAAAAACGCTGATGAATGGTTCGTTAATTAATAACCCGGGCTTTCGCTTCACTCAGAAACGTAAAAGGAGAACAGAGTATATGGCAGCTAAAGTATCCCTCAGCTTCGGCAGAATGCCGGACACTGAACTCGACAATTTTGCGCAAGGCGTTACCGATGCGATGACCGGCAACGCGGCCTTTCCGACGCCGCCGGTCACTCTCGTAAACTTACAAGCGGCCAAAGATGACTTCACCGCCAAGCTCGCCGCCGCCCAAATTGGTGGCGTCGCTGACACTGCCGCCAAGAACAACTCGCGCCAGATACTAATCGGCATGTTGCGAGACGTCGCGAATTATGTGCAGATTAAGTGCAACAACGATCCGGCGACTTTGCTCAGTTCAGGCTTTCAGATGCAGAGCACGAACCGCGCACAGATTGAATTAAGCCAGCCGACGGGCCTGGCGGTTACTAACGGCTCGACCGGGCAATTAATCGCACGAGTCGATCCGGTAAAGAACGCCAACATGTACGAAGGCCGCATCAAACTGATCGATGGTGATTGGTTGCCCAGCGTCTTCACGGGTGACTCGCAGCACATCATCTTCAACGGTCTGACGCGCGGGAAAGACTACACGGCGCAAGTTCGCGCGCTGGGCGGCTCGACCGGCCAATCCGATTGGAGCGACCCGAGTACGCACATGGCGATGTAGTAACACCCTCGCTCCTTCCCCTCTCCCAATGGAAGAGGGGTTAGCAGTGATGCGCGAACGCGTCATCCAATGCGAAATATCTTCCCGTGATGGCGCAATTCGGGCTACAATTCGCGCCAGGAAATGGCACGCAACTCCTCAATCGAATGGACTCACCACACTTTTAATCCCTGGTGGGGTTGCAAGAAGGTCTCGCCCGCTTGCGACAATTGTTATGCAGAATCATGGGCCAAACGAATGGGCCAACACTTGTGGGGTGTATCAGCTGAGCGACGATTTTTTGGTGACGCGCATTGGCATGAGCCATTTAAGTGGAACGAAGAGGCGCGCGCAGCGAATAGAAGAGAGCGCGTTTTCTGCGCGAGTATGGCCGACGTTTTCGAGCGTCGAGCGATACTCAATGATGAGCGTGCACGTCTTTGGCGGATAATCGAAGCGACGCCGTACTTAGATTGGTTGCTCCTTACAAAAAGGCCGCAGCATGTTGGATACATGGTGCCGTGGACGAACGAGTGGCCAAAAAACGTTTGGCTAGGGACAAGCGTTGAAAACCAAAGAATCGCCGAGCAGCGCCTTCCTCATCTTTTGAGTTTGCCAGCAACGATCAGGTTCTTATCGTGTGAGCCGTTACTCGGTCCGCTCGATTTGAGGTCTTGGTTCAAACGGAAGGGATATCATTCTATCGATTGGGTGATTGCCGGTGGTGAAAGTGGACATAACTCGCGTCCTATGCATCCCGATTGGGCTATTACATTGTTGCGGCAGTGTCAGAAGGCAAAAGTTGCTTTTCATTTCAAACAGTGGGGGCATTGGGCTCCAGCGAACCTCGTAGATCTTCCCGCCGAGACTATCGAACTCGACAACGAACGCCCCGTCAAAATGGTCCGGGCTGGAAAGAAACTTGCCGGACGAACGCTTCATGGAACGACGTGGGATGGTCTGCCTCGCCCAGCCGTTCATGCCTAAACCTGACTTCGCCAAATATCCGGAGGGGAAGAGCGCTGCTTATATCAAGCATTGCCTGTTAGGAGAGTATCTGCCAAGTTGGGCATATAAGGTTGGACATGCGTGGGACTCGCTAGTTTATGTGGACGGATTCGCCGGGCCATGGGAGACAAATGATCCAAATTATGCTGATTCTTCGTTCGCCGTTGCTATAGATTCGCTGCAAGAGTGCCAAAGCGGCTTGAGTAATAAAGGGCGACAGTTGACGGTCGCAGCGATCTTGGTTGAAAGGGATACTCAGAGATACTCGGAACTTAAAGCTTACGCCAATACGAAAAGGACTCCGCGTTTTCAGATATATCCGCTTCATGGGAAGTTTGTCGATCGAATGTCCGACATCGACCAAATTGTTCGGCGCGAAACGTCCAGACCGTTCAAATTCGTTCTATTGGATCCTAAGGGATGGGCCGACATTCCGATGGCAAAGCTGCAGCATTTCCTACACAACCGCGGTTGCGAAGTGCTTGTAAATCTAATGACGAAACATATCATTAGGTTTCTGCAGGCGCAGGATCGCGAATCGAGTTATCTAAATCTATTCGGGAGGCCCGGAGTTCTCGAAATTCTAAAGAAGGCGAAGCCCGGAGAAAAAATGGATGTGGCGGTAAGGGAATACTGTCGGAGTCTCAAATTGCTGTGCGGTTTTAAGTACGTGTCATCGGCTATTGTTCTTGAGCCTGATCGAAAAGGTATCCGCTACTTCCTGGTCTACGCTACGAATGCTCCTGATGGCATTGAAGTGTTTAAGAGCGCTGAGATAAAGGCAGCGCGCATCCAAGAAGCAGTTCGCGAGGAACATCGAATTCGTAAGTCTGGGCAACCGGAGCTGTTCGGTGGCGAGTTGCCATTCTCATCGTTCACGGAGGGGGCTTCGGCAGCATTACACGGCGCTCGCTCGCGGAAAAATCATTAGCATGCTTCTGAAAAATCGGCCAAAGGTTCTGTATCGTGATCTTTATTGCGAAGCGATGGCTTTCCCTCTGGTAACACCGCAAGACTTACTTCAATGGTTGGGAGAATTGGGATCCTCTATAAAATTGACTTTGGTATCAGCCCCGGGAAAGATGCGGCGAAAAGCATCGCCATACGGTGATGATCATGTGATCGTTATTGACATCGCTGGTCTCATCCGGCAATGACCAATCCTCTCTCCCCGAATAGATAGAACTGCGTCGCGATCGCATATGGCGGCCGAGCTAGAGCTAATCGTTGAATCAGGTCTTGACGCCAAGTAAATCGCATCGCTGATTTCCTCGCATTCCAATCCCTTTCAATGATTGCGCTCGGTGTCGTACTGCTTGAATTATGCCCGAGACCACTGAGATATCGAAACAGCGGCGTAAATTATGAATCGTGAATGGATTCGGAAACGTGGCGATGACTGAACTGAAACTTAAGTACCGCTATCTGTCCGCGACTTCCATCTCTGCGGATCGCGGCGCGAGTGAAAGACGGCCAGTACCTGAATCTCGTCCGGCGTTACGTCGTAAAAGATAGCAAAAGGAAAACGTCGAACCACAACGCGCCTCAGCGTCTGGTACACGACCGGAAATTGCGACGGATTATCTTTGATTCGAAGCAACGCGGCATCGATGCACTGCATGAATTCGACATCGAGGTTCTCACGTTGGCGTCCGTACCATTCGCGAGCCTCCGCAAGTTCGGTATCGGCTTCAGGGCTGAACCGAATAATCATCTGCGATTAACGGGAGTTCATGAATTCGGCTTTGATTTCATCCCAGGTTCGGCCTTGGCCTGGGTTTCGGTTCGCCGCTCCCAAGCGTCGGTCAAGCTCTCGCTTCTGAGCTTCGGTTAACTCGAATGCGTGGTTCTCTTCCGCGATCGTGTCCCAGATTTCTTCCACCAGAAGAATGCGATCAGAAATGTCGAGTCTCTTTGCGGCTTCGGTGAGTTCATTATTCATGGGCATGATTATATAACAGTCGATACCCTCTGCGCCGTCGCTAATGGTCGGGCTACTGGCTCGCCTCGCGAAGTAGCCGGCGTACTGATCCGGCTACATCCCAATCCCTTTCAGGTGATACCTCTCGGTGTCGTACTGCCGCTCGACGTCGACGGTTTGAATTTTTTCCGAGACAACTGAGATATCGA
>DASQYL010000567.1:0-3246 GCA_035639235.1 Pyrinomonadaceae bacterium
GCATACGTCCCGGTCAGCGATAAGGGATTTAAGAATGTTTGGGTCGCGCCCGCGAGTGGCGGCGAAGGTCGCCAAATCAGTTTTCTCGCAAACAGTAACTGCAACACGATCACCTGGAGTCCTGACGGCACATTTGTTTTATTCGATACTAATCAGCGCACCGAACCGGGGCAAGTCGCCCGCGTCGATCTGATTCCGCGCACGCCCAGGTTTCGCGAAGATCAGTTTCGCGATCTGTTCAAAGAAGAAACGCCGCGACCGCCGCTGCGGCAAGCTCCGACAAACGAACCACAGCCGTCGCCGGCGCCTGCGGCAGTTGCCAGCGCGACACCAACACCTGCTCCCGGAGCGAAGCCAACGCCGAAACCTGTGCAGATTGATTACGATTCCATTCGTCGCCGGCTCACTTTGATTCCGGTCGGCGTCGACGTGCGCTACCAAACGATTAGTCCGGATGGAAAACTGCTTTTGATGATCGCAGCGGTCGCGAACCAGTTGAATCTTTACGTCTATCCGCTCGACGAGTTGTCGAAGGATCCGTTCGTGTCGCGGCAGCTAACTTCGACGGCAGGTTTCAAGACGAAGGCGCAGTTCTCACCCGACAGTAAAGAGGTTTTTTATCTTGAAAGTGGCCGTCTCAACGTCATTCCACTCGAAAACCGGCAAGCGAAGCCCATCGCGGTGACCGCCGAGATGGACGTCGATTTCGCGCGCGAGAAGATCGAGGTTTTTCAGCAGGCATGGACTTACATTCGCGACAACTTCTTCGATCCGAACCTGAATGGCGTGAACTGGAACTCGATGCGCGACGAATACGCGCCACTCGTTGCCGACGCGCGCACTGGCGATGAAGCGCGGCGGATCATCTCAGAGATGATTGGCGAATTGAACGCCTCACATTCGGGGATTGCGGCGCCGGCAAGTACGGCGCAGCCCGCGGCAATTGGCCGGCTTGGCGTGCGTTTCGATCGCGCGGAATTCGAGAACAAAGGGGCGCTGCGGATTGCCGACGTCATTCCCTTAACGCCCGCCGCGATCAGCAATGTCAAAACCGGCGAATATTTAATTTCAGTTGACGGAGCGCCCATTCGTGCGCATACAAATCTCGATGAGTTGCTGGCCTACAAGATCGGGAAACGTGTCGTTCTGTCGATAGCGTCATCCGCCGATGGCGCGCAGAAACGTGACGTTATCGTCCGTCCCATCAATGGCGCAACCGAGCGCAATCTGCTTTATCGCCGTTGGATTGAAGACAATCGCGCGTATGTCGCGAAGCTCAGCAATGGCCGACTCGGATACATCCACATGGCGGACATGTCAGCGGGCGCGCTCACACAACTCTACGCCGATCTCGACGCCGAAAATCAGAAGCGCGATGGCGTCATCATCGATGTGCGCAACAACAACGGCGGCTTCGTGAATGTGTACGCGATTGACGTGCTGGCGCGGCGCAGTTACTTCAACATGCAGCCGCGTGGCTTCTCGATGGTGGCTTCCCGCACCTCGCTGGGCCAACGCGCGCTGGAACTGCCGACTATTCTGGTTACGAATCGTCATACACTTTCAGACGGTGAGGATTTCACCGAGGGATATCGGAGCTTGCATCTCGGCAAAGTCGTCGGCGAACCGACGGCGGGGTGGATCATCTACACGTCGGGGGTGCAATTGATCGACGGCTCAGCTTTGCGTCTGCCATTCGATCGAATTACTGCGAACGACGGCGAGTTGATGGAGATGCACCCGCGTCAAGTCGATATTCCTGTAGCGAAACCGGTGGGCGAGAGTCTGCAAGGAAAAGACAGTCAGCTCGAAGCGGCAGTGACAGAGTTGCTTAAGGAACTTGTCAGCAAGAAATGAATTCTCGGCAGCCTGAACGGCTTAATCCTACGGCGTTGGCGAAGGCGCCGCCACGGGTTTCACAAAAGGAATCCTCTCTTTCCGCATCGCCGCGTGATAAAGGAACGACGCGAGCACGATTGCGTTCTGCTGCAAGTCAGCCTCACGCACGCGCTCGAACGTATCAACGTTGGTGTGATGCATGCGCACATCGTAGTCGGCGTAGTCCTGGATCACATTAAAGCCCGGGATGCCGACGCGTATGAAACTTAAGTGATCCGTCGCGCCGATACCCGGCAAAACGTTGCGTCGCGCGCCGAGATCGCGAAATGGCGCGAGCCACGCATCGAAGATCGCTTTGGCCGCTTCGTTGTTCTCCATGTAGAAACCGTAGATAGGGCCAGTGCCGGGATCGATATTGAAATAAACCGACATCTTCTCACGCGCGGTTTTCTTATCGTCCCCTTTTAAATATCTTTCCACGTATTTCGTTGAGCCAAGCAGGCCTTCCTCTTCGCCGCTCCAAAGCGCTATGCGAATTGTCCGCTTCGGCTGCGCGCCGATCGCTTTCAGAATGCGCAGCGCTTCCATCGCGACCGACGCGCCGTCGGCGTTGTCAGACGCGCCTGTTGCCGAATGCCACGAATCCAAGTGACCGCCGAGCATGACGACTTCATCCTTCAGCGCGGGATCGGTTCCTGGCAAGTCGGTGATCACGTTGTAGCTGTTCTTATCTTGATCGTAGAACTTCGTTTGGATGTTCACACGCAGTCTTACGGGCACGCCCAGCTGCAGCATCCGCGCGACGAGATTGTAATGTTCGGCGGCCAGTACGATGCTCGGCAATGCATTCGCGCCGTTGTCGCGGCCCATGACGAACATCGTGCCGTGCATGCCCATGCTCGTCCTGAGAATTACGCCAGGATTTTCCTGCCGCAGCATTTGTGTTAATGCCTGAGCATTCGCGCGGGTAGATGGATCGACTGGATGACGCGGTTGTCCGATCGCAACCTCGCCCTGTGCGGTCGTCGGTTGCGGCCGATCCTTGTCTTCAAAAACAATTTGGATTGGCTGGCTCATGACGATCGTGCCCTTGATTTTGCTGCGCAGCGGTTCGAGTTCGGCCGCGGACTTGCCACCGAGCATCAGCGGCGTGCCCACGATCTCTCCCGCCGTCGAAGACGACCAGGCCTCGGCGTAACCTTCGAGCGGCATATAACGCGGCTCGATCATTTCGATCGTTTGTTTCTCGAGCGTCCAGCCACGGCCGAACTCCCACGGCTCGAGGCGCGCACTGTCAAAGCCCCACTCTTTTAATTTATCGCGCGCATATTCGGCCGCGGCTTTGTGCGCCGGCGTTCCCGTGAGACGAGGGCCGATCACTTCGGTGAAATGAGTGAAGGTCTCGTA
>DASQYL010000568.1:0-15568 GCA_035639235.1 Pyrinomonadaceae bacterium
GCACGGCCTGTCATAAGAAAGCGGTCTAAGAGCCGGTCGACGATCACATCGTGTAGCGATGCGATGAATTTAGCCGTGGGCTTTAGCCCACGGAAGCTCGCGTCGAACCGGTCGCGTCGCGTAGCGACGATTGAAAGTGTCAGAAATTCAATTGTCGCTATGCGACGATCCGTTTGCGTGTAGACTTGTCCGCAGGTTAAAACCCACGAGATAGCCCGTGACTCTGACGGTTTGCGAACTCTACGCATAAAGCATAGTCGCGCACGCGAGCGATAAAACGATTACGAATAGTTTGCATTTCATTTGAAGTCTCCTTCTTAAGGAACGCATTGTACGCCGCGCGGGAGTAAGGTCGAGAACCGCTGCAATGTTAGGCGCAGACAACGTTGGTTGTCGACGCTACCTCTGGGCCCTTGTGCATTGATCGCTATCTCCTTACGTAATAAATCAGTGACATATGATTGCTAGCGTATGTAGACGAGATTTCCAATGCAAAGGGTGATGATTTTACGGAGGCGGCAAATGAAAAAATATTTACCTCTTGCAACGATTTTAATCCTCGCTTTTGCGGTCTATGGCAAGGCACAGCCGTGCTCGATATTCGGCAAGAAGAAAGTGGCTAGACCGATGGCGCCGCAAGTAACCGCTTCGCTTTCGAATGACCCGGCAGAGCAAACACAGCTCTCGCAGAAGGAAACCGAACTTTGGACGGCCTGGAAGAACAAAGACACGAAACGCTTCCAGGCTTTAGTGTCATCGGATGGTGTAATGGTCGGCGAAACGGGCGCCGAGAGTGCCGCCGCTGCCGCAGAAGAGGCGCAGACCTGCGATTTGAAATCATTTAGTTTGACCAACTGGAGGCTTACGAAGTTTGGATTGACGACCGCCTTGTTGACTTATAAAGCAACGCAAGATGCGACGTGCGGAGGTACAGCGTTGCCCGCGACGGTCTGGGTAAGCACTCTGTGGGTAAAGCAAAGAGGAATTTGGAAAGCCGCGTTTCAGCAGGCAACGCCAACGAACTAACCAAAAGAGTGAGCGTCTAGTCGACGCCTTGGGTGGCTGGAGATTGGGCGCTGAATCTGTCCTGCTTTCGCACGACTAATCTGATTGCTTCTTCTCCGGTCGCAGGTGCGGAAACAAGATCACATCGCGAATCGAATGCTTGTTCGCCAATAGCATCACCAAACGATCGATGCCGACACCGATACCAGCCGCCGGTGGCATACCGTACGACAGAGCGCGAATGTAATCTTCATCCATCACCATCGCCTCTTCATCGCCACGCTCGCGCTGCTGCACCTGGTCCCTGAAGCGCTGGTACTGCTCTTCAGGATCGTTGAGTTCAGAGAAGCCGTTGGCTGATTCGAGCGCGCCAACGAAATACTCGAAACGTTCGGCGACTGAGGGATCGGATGGCGACGCTTTCGAGAGCGGAGACACCGGCTTGGGAAAATCTGTGATGAAGGTTGGTTGAATCAAGTGCGGCTCAGCGAACTCTTCGAATAACTCGACAATGCGAACAGGCTGCTCGTCGGCATCAACTGCTTCACCACGAAAACGCGCAATCGCGTCCTTCATTGTGATCCTTTGAAACGGCCTCTCGAAATCGATCTCGTGAGCGCCGTAACGAACAATCGAACCGCCCGTCGCTACCTTCACCACCGCTCGCATCATCTCTTCATGCAAATCCATCATCTGATTCACGTCGGCGTAGGCCCAGTAATATTCGAGCATCGTGAATTCAGGATTGTGTTTGGTCGAGATGCCTTCGTTGCGGAAGTTACGGTTCAGTTCGTAAACCTTTTCGAAGCCACCGACCGTCAGCCGCTTGAGATAAAGTTCCGGCGCGATGCGCGCGTACAACGGAATACCGAGTGCATTGTGATAAGTCGAAAACGGTTTCGCCGCAGCGCCGGTCGCCAACGGCGTAAGCATTGGCGTCTCGACTTCGATGTAGCCGCGCTCGTCGAGAAACCGTCGAATCTCGCGCAGAACCTTCGCGCGCAACTCAAAAACTTCGCGCGGACTAAGCTCCTTCTGTTCTGGCTCCTGACTCCCGGCCCCCGGCTCCAGCTTCAGGCTTCCGGCAATCAAATCCGCATATCTCTGTCGCTGTCGAATCTCAGGATCGTTGATGCCGTGCATTTTGTCGGGCATTGGCAGCAAGGCCTTGGCGAGAAATTGCAGCTTCTCGACATGCACTGACAGTTCGCCAGTTTTCGTCACAAACAAGTAGCCTTCGACGCCGATGAAGTCGCCATGATCTAGCAGGCCAAAGACCTCCCAGCCTTTTCCTTCTTCCTCAATCAATGAAAGCGTGGAGTTGTTAACGGCTTTGACATCGGCCTTGCGCACGTAAATCTGCAAACGCGAGACGCCGTCAGACAAATGCACAAACGCCGCTTTGCCCATCTTGCGCGGCGGCGCCGCGATGCGCCCGGCGATGCGCACGCGAGTCTTATTCAGTTCCGCGTTCGCCGACTCCAGCGACTCGGCTGACGGCTTCTCGCCTTCATTCACTTGCGGTTCGTATTTCTTAAATGTTTCGACGATCGAAGTGATCGTATCTTCATGCGAGAGAGCGCCGGTGAGATCGCTGCGCTCGAATTTATTTGGATAGACGTTGCCGACGAGATCTTTTAGCGCCTCAAGGTGCTGCGCTCGTGCTTGCATCTGATCGTTGTTCTCGAAGAAAGGTATAGTCATGCGAATTCTGAATAGTAAATTGTTTCCGCTGAATTCGTAAACAGCCGACCAACTTTACTTGCGCCGCCCTTTCGTTTTGGTAACATTGTCAACATGTCAACAGCATTTGAAGAGATCACTGAGCAAGCCCTGAGGCTTCCGCGCCAGGAAAGGCTGGCCCTGGCCAATCGTTTGTTGAGCGATGATGCGGACGTGAATAGTTCGGCGATTGAAGCAGCCTGGGAAGAAGAAATTATCGCGCGGATTCGGGAGATTGATGACGGCACCGCTGTGGGTATTCCCTATGAAGCAGTGATTCGCGCCGCACGAGATCGACGCGCGAAATGAAGGTTATCTTTCTTGATGAAGCCAGCCGCGAATTTCTCGCCGCTTCTGATTACTACGAAAGCCGTCAGCCTGGACTGGGCGAACGATTTGAAGAGGAAGTAGATCGCGCAATTGAATGGCTGGTTGAAAATCCTGAGGCTTTGCCATTCAGGCGTGGTATCTATCGACGGCTAAACCTTCACATCTTTCCGTATTATATTCCATACATCGTTCGTAGTTCGACGCTATGGGTCGTCGCGGTGGCGCACGCGCGAAGACGGCCGGAATATTGGATCAGGAGAGCGAAGCTCTTCGAATAGTGATGAAGCGATGAACAGTCGGATTGTTTCACATCAAGAACTTATAGCGGAGCGGAAGCGTCTACGCGACAGTGACCAGAAACTCGTCTTCACCAACGGTGTCTTCGACATTTTGCACGTCGGGCATGTCAGGTATCTGGCGCAAGCACGCGCGCTGGGCGACGCTCTCGTCGTGGCAATTAACAGCGATCGTTCAGTGCGCAAATTGAAAGGCGCCGGACGTCCTTTGATGAATGAAAGCGAACGCGCGGAGATTTTAGCGGCCCTGAGCGCTGTCGATTATGTAACGATTTTTGATGATGTGTCGCCGCGGCCGCTGATTACGGAGTTGCTGCCGGATGTCTTAGTCAAGGGCGGCGATTACTCGCTCGATCAAATTCACGGGCGCGAGGAAGTTGAAGCGGCCGGCGGGTGCGTGGCGAGTTTGCCGTTTGTTGAAGGCGCATCGACCAGTGAAATCATTCGGCGAATCAAGTCGGGGCAGTAGCCCGAGCGTAAGCGAGGGCGCATCGTCATCAAAGCACGCCCTCCCTGACGGTCGGGCTACTGCCCCGGCCGCTTGACGATGAGTAGCACAATTGAAACAAATTCGATTCTCGGATTCACGCCGGCTTCATTAACCCAGAGCGACGAGTTCCATCGCGTCTTCGGTCAGATAGAACGCGGCGCGCGCGTGATCTCAATCAGCGGTTTAGTAGCCGGTCCGGCTCGTGCGCTGGCGCTCGCGGCGTTGCAACTCAAAACGGGAAGGCAGTTCGCGCTGGTTGTTCCAGCGCAACGTGACCTCGAAAATTGGGAGCGGGACATCAGCTTCTGGTATTGCGCCTTGCGCGGTGTCGCTGACTGTAGCGAGACCGTCGCAGTGGTGCCGGCTTCCGAAAGCGATCCTTACGCCGGCGGATCGCCGCACGCCGAGACGCTCGAACGACGCGCCCTCGCGTTGTGGCGTCTGGCGCGCGGTCGCGGAGATTTCGTGTTACTAAGTTCGCGCGCGCTGGCGCGTCGCACCGTGCCGCCATCCGAAATTCTCAATGCGGGCGCTGTGCTGCGCCGCGATGAAGATATTTCGCCGGACGAATTAGTCGATAAGCTGTTGACGAGCGGTTATGTACGTGAAGATCCGATCGGCGCCGTCGGCGAATTCTCGATACGCGGCGGCATCCTCGACGTTTGGCCGCCGGGACATGACGCGCCGGTGCGAATTGAATTCTTCGGCGATACTGTCGACTCCCTCCGCGAATTCGATCCAGAAACTCAACTTTCGATAACGCAATTGGCCCAGGTCGAAGTGGCGCCGATGCGCGAGCTAATCGTGCGCTCTGCTGATTTCCGTGAATGGTCGGCGCGCGCCAAGGCGCGTTGGCACGACGCGCGCTTTGCGCGTTCGTTGCGCGATCGCACCGATTTTGCCGATGAAGGCGAGGACTTTCCAGGGTGGGAATGGTTGATCGGACTCGTTCACGAACGCAAAGCCAGCATATTCGAATATCTCAAAGATGCGGTGCTGGCGATCGACGAGCCGGTCGCGGTCGAGAATTTTCTCATCGATGCATTTCAAGCCGTGGCGGAGCGTTACGCGGAAGCGGATGCGGCCGACGATCTCGGATTAACTCCGGCAGAGCTCTATCTCACCGCAGAAGAGTTGCGCTCTGCCCTCGATGCGATGCAGCGAATCGAGGTGCGCGCGCTGGGACGCACGGCGGCGAAGATCGATCAGGAGATCGCCCTGGATGCCGAGCACCCAAAGATTTCAGTAGGCAAGCAACGGCCGAAGCGTCAGCCATTATTTTTATTTCCGCACGTGTCAGAACCCGGAGCGGACCGGGATCCCCACGCGGGCAGCCCGCGTGGGGTGGTGGATGCGACGGGATCAAGTAGTTCAAGCGAGTCACTTGATCCGGTCGCTATAGCTCCCGGTTCCGACACAGACATCGATTGGAAGGCGCAGTCGGTGATGCGTTATCACGGGCGTTTGCCGGATTTGGCGCGCGACGTGCGCCAGCGGCGCGCCAACAATCGAGGCGTGACTTTGTTCGTGATGCCGAGCCGCGGCGTCGCCGAACGCGTCAGCGAAATTCTGCGCGATTATGAAGTGAATGCGCGGCTGTCGCCCATCGATGAATTCAATGAATCTGCCAACGCTGAAGCGATGGTCACGTTCGGCAAGCTCTCCGGCGGCTTCGAGTTGCCTTCCGCGCGGCTGGTGGTCCACGTCGAAGCTGATCTATTCGACGAAGCTGCCGAGCCGGCCCTCGAGCGACGCGCGACCGCGATCAAACGGGAAAAGAAACGACGCGCGCGGGCGGCTGCTTTCCTTTCGGACTTCCGCGATCTGCGCGTCGGCGACTACGTCGTGCACATCGATCACGGCATTGCGCGATTTGGCGGATTGGTCACGTTGGACCTTGGGCCAACCGAGCCGGCGGCCGCAACGATCAATAAGCCGCGATCTGAATTCATGCTCCTTTATTACGCCGACGAGGCAAAGCTTTATGTGCCGGTCGAGCGCTTGGATCTCGTGCAGCGCTATTCGAGTGCAGAAGGCGCGCAGCCAACACTCGATCGTCTCGGCGGCCTCGGCTGGCAGAAGACGAAAGCCAAGGCGAAGCGCGCTATGCGCGACATGGCCGACGAGCTGCTGCGTTTGTATGCTGAGCGCAAGCTGGTAAATGGCCATGCGTTTCCGACGGATAGTCCATGGCAATACGAGTTCGAGCAGGGATTTGAATATACGCTGACCGCCGATCAGGAAACAGCGATCGATGATGTGAAGCACGACATGGAAACGCCCACGCCGATGGATCGTCTGCTTTGCGGCGACGTCGGTTATGGCAAGACCGAGGTCGCCATGCGCGCGGCGTTCAAGGCGGTGATGGATGGCAAGCAGGCGGCCGTGCTGACCCCGACAACGGTGCTCGCTTATCAACACTTCGATACTTTTCGCCAGCGTTTTGCGGCTTTTCCGGTCAAGGTCGAATTGCTTTCGCGCTTTCGCAGTTCGAAAGAACAGAAGGACGTGGTCAAGCGAGTCGAATCGGGCGAGGTCGATGTGGTCATCGGCACGCACCGGATGCTTTCGAAAGACGTGAGCTTCAAAGATCTCGGCCTGGTGGTGGTCGACGAAGAGCAACGCTTCGGCGTGGCGCATAAAGAGCGTTTGAAGCAATTGAAGAAACGCGTGGATGTGTTGACGCTTTCGGCGACGCCGATTCCACGTACGTTGAATATGTCTCTTAGTGGTTTGCGCGACATGTCTCTGATTGAAACTCCGCCCAGCGATCGGCTGGCGATCCAGACACAAGTCGTGCAATCGTCCGATGCGGTAATCAAGTCCGCAATCGAACTGGAACTCGCGCGCGGCGGTCAGGTCTTCTTCATTCACAATCGCGTTGAATCGATCGAAACGATCGCGGCTCTGGTGAAACGTTTGGTACCACAGGCGCGCATCGCGGTTGCGCATGGGCAGATGAATGAAAAAGAGATGGAAGCGATCATGCTCGATTTCATCGCCTACAAATACGACGTGCTGGTCGCAACTACGATTATCGAAAACGGCATCGACATTCCGCGGGCGAACACGATCATCATCAATCGCGCGGACAACTATGGTCTTTCGCAGCTTTATCAATTGCGCGGCCGCGTGGGCCGATCGAATCGGCGCGCGTACGCATATCTGCTGATTCCGGCTGAGCAGGAGTTGACGCCGATTGCGCGGCGACGATTGTCGGCAATTCGTGAGTTCTCAGATCTCGGCGCCGGCTTTCGCATTGCGGCGCTCGATCTTGAATTGCGCGGCGCCGGCAATCTTCTCGGCGGCGAACAATCGGGCCACATGGACGCGCTTGGTTTCGATCTCTACACGCAAATGCTCGAACGCACGGTGGCCGAGCTGCGCGGCGAGCAGGTCGAAGATGAAACCAGCGTGTCGATCAATCTTGGCGTGGACGTTGCGATTCCCGAAACTTATATTTCAGACATGGGCCAGCGGCTGCGAACATACAAACGCGTTTCATCCGCACGCGACGAAGAGGCATTGTCCGCCATTCGCGCTGAGACTGAAGATCGTTATGGACGCATTCCGGAATCAGTCGAAGCACTGTTTGATTACGCCAGATTGCGGCAGGCGGCGGAACTCGTAGGCGTCATTTCAATCGATCGCACCCGCGAAGGCGTTGCCATCAAACTGGCAGAAAAAGCGCGCGTGGCGCCTGAGAAATTGATGGAACTCATTCGCTTGCGCGAAGGCGCGAACTTTGCTCCGAGTGGTGTGTTGCGCCTCGAACTCAGCGAAGACGAAAAGGACGAAGTGCTCGCCGTCGCTCGCCGCGTGCTGCTGCAAATCAGAGCTGACTCATAGCAGCGATGGAGCGGCCCATGGCATTTCCTGGACGGCGATTCTGCCAGCGCCGCAGAGCGGCGCAATGCTTATAGAAAACGGTGATCCTTCTTTCTCTCTTTTCACATTGGTGAAAATGCTCCGCATTTTGCCCAATGTGGAGGAGATTTAGAATCCGCTGAACCATAAACAGGCCGTGCCCAACGGCACGGTGCGCAAACCGGCTTCCCTCGATCACTCTTGAGATACAGCCGAAATCCACATATTTGAGACTCCAAACCCCGCTCCGGCCACTTTTCCGAAACGCCCTTTCTATGCGATGATTGCAACCCACTAATGGAGCTTTATCATCTGTAAGTTGTTGCTGGCCGAATCCCGTCGTTGTCGTCATCCAAAAGGAGTTAGGAATTTCGTGAGATTAAAACTGATTGCCGCCTTATTTGTGATCGGAGCCTGCCTCATGGCGCCTGGACTTATCCATGCCCAGGAGGGCGAGCCCGTCGTCGTCGACGAAGTCATTGCGCAAGTCAACGACGGCATCGTGACGTTGTCGCAGTTGAAACGCGAGATGAAAGAGCGCGTCGATACGCTGGTGCAAAACGGAATGCCGGAGGCGCAGGCGAAAGCGGAAGTCGAAAAGAAAAAGAATGAGTTAATCGCCATTCTGATAAACGAGCAGTTGTTGCTCCAAAAAGGCAAAGAGCTTGACTTCAGCCAGCGCGTCGAGGATGAAGTCAACAAGCGTATGTTGGAAGTCGCCAGACAGAACGGCATCAAATCGATGGCCGATCTGTGCGAGGCCATGAAACAAGCCGGGATGAAATGCGAGGACACTCGGCAGACGATGCGCATTGAAGTGATGAAGCAAGCCGTGCTGGAATCTGAAGTTGATTACAAGATCTTTAACAGCTTTACGACGGATCAAGTGCAGAAATACTTCGATACGCACAAAGACAAATTCGTCAAACCTGAGTCGGTCGATTTATCCGAAATCTTTTTGAGTCTCGCGGGCAAACCGGAAGCCGACGTGAAAGCGCAGGCCGACAAATTGGTCGCCCAGTTACGCACCGGCGCCGACTTCTGTACACTGGCCGCGGCTTACTCAGAACGTCCCGCCGGGCCTGACGGAAAGAAACCTTGCAAAGTCGGACTGTTCCAGTCGACCGATCTGCGGCCCGACATCGCCGGCGCTATCAAAGACGTGAAAGCGGGCGGCGTCAGTAATCCTCTGAAGACCGATGAGGGCTATCAGATTTTGCGCGTCGATGTGCGCAACGCCGGCAGCAGCGTAGCGACCTTCAACGAGAACCAGGTGCGCGGCGCTATGACTGGAGAGGTCATCGATAAAGAACGCGAGAAATATCTGACTGAGCTGCGTAACAACGGATATATCAAAATCGCCGATAGCTACAAAGCCGACGTCGAACCGCTGCTGAAGATCGTGCCGCCGGCCGCCGCGGTCAGGACTACCAAGAAGACCAACGGCAAAGGAAAGATCCTCGGAATCTTTCCCAAGCCTTGAAAGTAGTAATGAGTGATGAGTGATGAGTACTGAGTCGTCTCATCACTCATTACGCATCACTCGTTACTCGCATGCGTCTCGATCTCTTTCTTAGACTCAGCCGTCTCTGCTCGCGCCGCTCTATTGCGCAAAAGCTCTGCGACGCGGGTTTTGTCTTAATCAACGGACGCCCCTCCAAATCCGCCCACGCAGTCAAAGTAAATGACGTTATCACGATGCGTCGCCGCGATGGCGCCGCGGACTTTCGCGTGCTCGTAGTACCGGATAATCGCAATGTGAGTAAACGCGCGGCCGGCGAACTGCTGGAAAAAATCGGCGAGCAAACGTTTGAGCCGGACGATACTACAGGTCTATAGTCACGCTGACTCAGAGGTGCTTTCATGAGATCCAAAGCTTGTTATGCGATTTCATTTCTCATAATCGTGTCAGCTACTGCTTATATCGGCCCACGTTCGCGCGCGGCTGGGCGCACGCTCGCTCCGCCGTGGCTCGTCTTCGCGCCGCCTGATGAAGAAATTACGTTTGCAGTCCCTTCCTTGCCCAGCGCCCGCATCGCTGAGGTCAACAACAACTATTTACAACCGCAACAAGAGAGAATGTTGGCGCACTGCGAATACAGCGGTTACGGCGAAGGCCTGAACTTCATTGTTCACTCCTTCAAAGCGGAACATCCTGAAAGATTCGCCGCGAACAGAGTCAATTACGTCATGCAATTTGGTGACTTTGAACGCGACTTATCGATCGATGGAATTGTCACAAAGCTCTACCGCACCGTGCGCCAAACTCGAAATGGCGGCTTCACTCAACGCAGTTTCCGATTTACGACCAAACATCACGTTTACCTGATCACAGTGATTACTCTTGAAAACTCTGATCCGGTTATCGATCATTTTCTGGCTTCGCTGCATTCGCGAAAAGACTCAGACGTGGTGACGCAAGCGGCGAGGCCCGACGAAACTGTTACGGCGGAAATATTTTCCAATAAAGAGGTAACACGACCGGCGATCGTCGTTTGGAAAGACGAACCTTCGTACACCGAAGCCGCGCGCCGGAATCACGTGGTCGGCACGGTTGTGATCGATGCCGTCTTTGGCCCAGACGGCTACGTCGCCAACATTACCATCGGACGTGGATTAAAAGACGGCCTGAACGAAAGCGCGATCGATGTCGCCCGCACCATACGGTTTTTCCCCGCCCTGAAAGACGGCAAGCCCGTCTCACAACGAACCTCGTTCGAATACAACTTCAACCTTTATTGATCAACGGTAGGTGCGCGACGGCTTCTGTCGCCAACGTAATTCCTCCTCAGCAGCGTTCGATTATCGAGCGTTCACACCTGTTGAATTCTGAGAATCGCTGGCTGTTGAGTTGTTCAATGCTAGCGACGTTTCCCTCGATGTGGGCGTGAAAGCACAAAACGGCGGCGCAAAGAACGTTCCCTCATTCGCGGGGAGCGGATGGCATATAGGTTGCAATAGTTCTGAGGATTCTGAGCATCGGGGTGTAAGCATTATGAATATCCTCAGTAGTTTTTTTGCCGACGATTTGGCGGTCGATCTCGGCACGGTCAACACAGTCATCTATACGCCCGAACAAGGCGTCGTTTTGAATGAACCTTCGATCCTGGCGATTCACAAATACAGCCGCGAGGTTTTGTCGGTCGGATCACAAGCGCTGAAGCTGCTCGGCCGCGAACCGAACGATACTGAAGTTCATAGGCCGATCAAGCGCGGCGCGATCGACAACTTTGAAATTTCGCAGCTGTTTCTGCGCACGCTCATCAGCCGCGTGCAACATCACGATCATCCGAAGCGCAGCCGACTGGTCGTCGGCGTGCCAGGTTCGTCAACCCCGCTCGAAAGACGATCCGTAAAAGACGCCGCGCGCGACGCGAAGGCCGGCCGCGTGGACTTGATTGACGAGGGACTGGCGGCAGCGCTCGGCGCCGGATTGGAATTTGATCGCGAAGAGGCCCGTCTGATCGTCGACATTGGCGGCGGCACGACGAACATTGCAATCCTCGCATCCGGCGGCGTGATCAATTCGGTCAGCATTCCGGCTGCGGGCAATGCCATGGACGAAGCGATTAAAGATTATTTGCGCCTGCGGCATGCAGTTCATCTCGGAGAGAGAACGATCGAGCGAATTAAAAGAGACCTGGGTTCTGCATCGGTCGATCAATGGGACACGAACCTCGACAAAGAGATGGAGATCGTGGGCAAGCAACTCGCCAACGGCTCGCCGTTACCGGTGTCAATCAGTGCGCGCGAAGTCCGCAACGCCGTACAACCAGTCGTCGCCGAAATCATTTCGGCCGTGCGCCGTGTGATAGAAGACGCATCGCCCGAAGTGACCGCAGACATTTATTATTCGGGAGTAATCCTGACCGGAGGCGGCGCGCTTTTGCAGGGCATGTCAGAACGCATGCAAGGTGATTTGAGTCTGCGTGTGACTGTGCCGGAGGATCCATTGATCACCGTAGCGTTGGGTGCCGGCCGTTTGCTTTCCGATCCCGAGCGATTGCAGCGCGCGTCGCTGCGATTGGACGCGCCGGCGTGGGAGTCGGCTGAGAAATTGGTAGTGAATTGGTAGTGGTACCGTGCACACGTGACAGTAGGTCAGCAGACCTGCGTCCGGTAAGGCCACATGAGGTAGAATCTCGTGTGGCTTTTTTCTTCGCGATAGTCCCGATCCTGTACGGAGGTCAGACGAGGAATGATGAAACCTTACCGATCACTAATTCTGTCGTTGTGCTTCTTTGTGTTTACGGTCAATTCTGCCTCCGCGCAGAATCCAACCAAAGCGCGCACCGAAACTGGAAAAGATGTGTTGCTGTTTCCCGACGGAACCTGGAAGTACGCCGATGCTGAACCGCCACCGCCAGTGAAAGTTGGATCACTGGCCCGCCCCACGTCGGCAAAAGCGAAGGTGCAAACGACGAGAGGAGACTTCGCCGTCTGGTATGACGAAAGTAAGTGGCAACTGGAGAACCGTTTGAATGATGACGACATCTTACATTTTCGCCTGCGTCGCGCTGACGGATACGCGATGGTGTTGGCGGAAGGATTGCCAATGCCGATGGCCACTCTAAAAGCTATCGCCGTCAAAAACGCCAAAGATGCTGCCCCCGACGCCCACTTGGTAAGTGAAGACACTCGCACAGTGAACGGAACCGAAGTCATGCTCCTTACGATCGATGGAACGGTGAGCGGTATTCCGTTTAGGTACTTTGGTTATTACTACAGTGGCAAACAGGGAACTATTCAGTTCATCGCATTCACCGGGCAAAATCTTTTTGACAAGAACAAGGCTGATTTTGCAGACCTTTTGAATGGCCTGGAGATTATTAAGTGATGGACGCAATTGACATCCAGCCGTTCAAGATTCGGGACATTGAAATCAATCCACCGCTGGTGCTTTCACCAATGGCCGGCGTGACTGATATTTCATTTCGGCGTCTGTTAAAATCGTGCGGCGGGGTTGGGCTTACCGTTTCAGAATTCATTTCGGTCGAAGGTCTGACGCGGAACAATCCAAAATCAAAACGGCAGATGCGCTTCTATGAAAACGAGCGGCCGTTCGCGGTGCAAATCTTCGGCGGCCAGCCCGAGCGCATGCGCATGGCTGCTGAGATGGCCGAAGAAGTCGGCGCAGATATTCTCGATATCAATTGCGGTTGTCCGGCGCCGAAAGTCGTCAAGCATGGCGGCGGATCGGGTTTGTTGCGCGACTTACCGCGATTGGAAAGGATTCTCAGAGAGATCAAGCAAGCGATCACCATTCCGCTCACGATCAAAATTCGCGCCGGCTATTCCGAATCGACCATCAACGCACTCGAGACGGCGAAACTCGCCGAGGATTGCGGTGTCGAACACATCGCCCTGCACGGACGGACGAAGGAGCAGGGCTATCGCGGTCTGGCAGATTGGGATTTGGTCCGCGAGATCAAGAAGATCGTGAAGGTGCCCGTCTCTGGCAGTGGCGATGTGACGACGATCCAACAAGCTTTCGATCGATTCGAGAAGACAGGATGCGACGGGGTGCTAATAGGCCGTGGCGCGATGGCCAATCCCTGGATCTTCCAGCAAATCGAAGATGCAATGCACGGACGCGAACCATTCCAACCAACGCTCGAAGACAAACGCGCGCTGCTACTCGAATATTTCGAAATGCTCCAGCAGGACATGCCGCAGTTGGCGGCGATAGGGCGCATGAAACAACTGGCCGGCCAATTCACCCGCGGGCTAAAGGGTGGTGCGCTGTTTCGCACCGCACTTTATCACTCACATTCCGTCACTGAGATTCTCGATCGCATCTCCGAATATTTCGAAACGATCTCAGCCGGCCGGCAATATCTCGGAGAGGGTGGACCAACGCCCATCGTCGACGCGCCCGAATTAGATTCGTGCGACGCGGCCATGGCCGGACACGGCGTCTAATCAATACGCCTGCGAATGACCCGATGAAAAAATTCACTGTCGAAGAGCGCGTGCGCTGGGGCGACGTTGATGCCGCCTCGATAATTTTCTACGGCTCGTATATTCGCTTCTTTGAAATTGCCGAAACGGAATTGTTTCGCTCAGTCGGCATGCCGTACGGAAAAATTTTCGACGAACTCGATATTTGGTTGCCGCGCGTGCACCTCGAATGCGATTTTCATCGCGCGGCGCAATTGGACGATTTGTTGGAAGTGAGCGTGTGCGTCGGCAGAATCGGCCGCACATCGCTGCGGCTCAATTTCGAGGTGCGGCGCAAAACCGAGGACGGCACGATTGAAAAGGATTTGATGGCTACCGCGCACTTCGTACTGGTGTCAACGGATCGAACAAACTTGAAACCCGTCCCCGTTCCAGAGCAGTTGCGAAACGCGTTGGCGCCATACCTTGAGTCGTCGTAAGTCGATCAAATTTGGAGTGCGCCGGCTTGACGGCGCTTTGTAATGTTGTGGTGATCACACTCTAAACTAAGAAAGCGGCGTCAAGCGGCCGCACTCCAAATCAAAGCTTACCTGATCGCGGCGACAACCCTTCGATCAAGTGGTCCATCGCGAGCCACAACGACCACGCGTGATGATAAAACGCCAGCGGAAAACTGATTCCCACAACGAACAGTATCGTTAGCACCACTCGCTCATTCAGATTTGTCAGCGTGATGCAGACGAGATAGATGACGACGATTAGAACTTCCGTCGCGACCACATTGGCCATAATCGCGCCGACAAAGAATCCTTCCTCGCGTTTAAAGATCACGGCACATGCATCGCAGCGATGCTTGAGATTGAATGGCCGCGCCACGATCGACGCGCGGCCACAGGCGGGACAACTTAACTTCAGAGATCGCCAGACAGTCGTACCAATCCTGGGGCGATTCCTTTTCACGTGTGTACGGTCGACCAGGCGTCTGTCATTTGTCTACTTCGCGAAGTCTTGAGCTTATGCGATTCACGATCTACTATGCGCCTCTGCCTGCTAGGCGTCCACTATTACTCCGAAGGGAAATGTTTATGAGACGAACAAGTTCAATCTTCTTCCTGGTTGCCTGCAGTGTCGCCGTCTGCGGATGCAAGTTCGAACGCGGCGTCGCGGGCAGCGGCAATCGCAAGAGCGAAACCCGCGATGTGAAATCGTTCAATGCCATCGATACGACCGGCGCTTATGAAATCAACATAACTTGCCAGAAAACTGCCGGCGTGCAGCTCGAGGCTGACGATAATCTGTTGCCCCTGATCAAAACGGAAGTCCGTGACGGCATTCTCTTTGTCAGTAGCGATCAGCAGTTCCATTCATCGAAAGCTCCGACGCTGCGCATTACAGTTTCCGATCTGGCGAAAGTCGCAAGTCACGGCGCCGGAGAAATTAGCATCGCGGATGCAAACAGCAGCCAACTCGATCTTGATTCAACCGGCGCTGCTTCAATCGATGCCACCGGCACCGCGAAGAGCGTGACGATTTCTTCAACCGGCGCTGGGAAGATCGACACCAGTAAACTGCACGCCGAAAAGGCGCACGTGACAGTGAACGGCGCTGCCAGCGTCGATGTTTATGCCAGCGACCAGCTTGACGTGGAGGTTGCCGGGGCCAGCAGCGTTACCTACAGCGGCCATCCGAAAACTGTAAACAAACATGTCAGCGGCATAGGTAGCGTGAGTTCGAAAGATTAATGCGCGCGTCGGAAACCGGAGGCGTTAGCGACGGGATCATGTAATACCTGGATTAAGATCGAAATCGCAAGGTGACTACCAAGAACCATCCCCACAATCGCGGTCCGAAGAAATCCAGGCGAGGCGTAACCTTCGATACCGTCCGCGAGATGGCCGCGACTCTGCCCAACTCTCAAGAATCAACTTCGTACGGCACGCCCGCGTTCAAAGTGAAA